>DASPKT010000342.1:0-18109 GCA_035627915.1 Azospirillaceae bacterium | reverse complement strand
GCTGCAGCACGCGCTGTTCGTCGAGCAATTGCCGTTCACCGACACGGCGCGGCAGTGCACTTTGATCCCGCCGGCGCCCACCGGGCAGCGCCGGCTCGCCAACGGCATGCAGATTTTCTCGGGCGGCGTGCCGATCTACCGCGGCAACCAGCTGGTCGGCGCGATCGGCATCTCCGGCGACGGCATCGACCAGGACGACATGGTCAGCTTCCTCGGCCTGCACCGCGCGGGCGAGCGGCTGGGCGGGGCGATCGGCAACGCGCCGAACGACATCCGCGCCGACCGGCTGACCCCCGTGGGGGCGCGGCTGCGCTATGTCAGCTGCCCCTTCAACCCCTTCCTGAACAGCCGGGGCCAGAACCCCTGCCAGGGCAAGTGACGATGCGGAAAAGCGTCCTTCTCGCCTCCACCGCCCTGACCCTGCTGGCCCTGGCCGCGCCGGCGCGCGCGCAGGAGGCGGCCCCGCAGCCGGGCCAGGCGGCACCGCCCGGCGCCTACGAGGACGTGGGCGCGCCGGAGGCCGTCGGGGCCGAGCGGCGGCGGCCGGGTGCCGAGCCGCCGGGCCCGCCCGCGAACCCGGGCGGCGTGCCGCTGCCGGGACTGCGGCTGCCGTCGGAGTCGGTGCCGGTGCCCGACCGCTGGCGCATCCTGGAGAGCCTGGGGCAGAAGGACAACGTCCTCGACCCCTACGCCCAGAACACGCTGAAGGGCGACAAGCCGCTGTTCGACGACTGGTTCCTGGTCGTCAACCTGATCTCGGACTCGGTGTACGAGCCGCGCAGCTTCCCCACCCCCGTGGGCGTGCAGTCCAGCGACGAGCCGGACAGCAACGACCTGTTCGGCGAGGTGGACCAGCACGTGCTGGTGCACACCCTCATCACCAACTTCACCTTCCTGAAGGGCCGCACCGCCTACCGGCCGCCGGACTACGAGTTCCGCTTCACGCCCGCCTGGCAGGTCAACTACGCCAAGGTGCGGGAGGCGCGCGTGCTGTACGCCGACCCGGCGCGCGGAACCGACCGGCGCGACCAGCACATCGGCCTGCAGGAACTGCTGATCGACTACCACATCCGCAACGTCTCGGACCGGTACGACTTCGACAGCATCCGCGTCGGCATCCAGCCCTTCAACGCGGACTTCCGCGGCTTCCTGTTCCAGGACAGCCAGCTGGGCGTGCGCCTGTTCGGCAACCGCGACAACAATCTCTGGCAGTACAACCTCGCCTGGTTCCGGCGGATGGAGAAGGAGACCAACAGCGGCCTCAACACCATCGAGGAGCCGCTGCGCAAGGACGACGTCTTCTTCGCCAACCTGTACCGCCAGGACTTCCCCTTCATCGGGATCACCAGCCAGGCGACGCTGGCCTACAACCGGAACCGGGACCGCGAGGGGCCCTTCTTCGACAGCAACAAGTTCCAGGTGCGCCCGGCGCCCTTCGGCGACCAGCGGCCGCGCACCTACGACGTCGGCTATGCCGGCGTCAGCGTCGACGGGCGGCTGGACTGGCTGAACCTGTCCGCCAGCGCCTACGCCGCGGTGGGGGAGGACAAGAACAACGCCTTCACCGGGGAGAAGGGCGACATCCGCGCCTTCTTCTTCGCCGCCGAGCCGTCGGTGGACTTCTCCTGGGTGCGGCTGCGCGGCTCCTTCCTGTGGTCGTCGGGCGACAAGGACCCGTACGACAAGAAGGAGACGGGCTTCGACGCCATCTTCGAGAACCCGCAGTTCGCGGGGTCCGACACCAACTACTGGATCCGCCAGTCGATCCCCTTCATCGGCGGCGGCGGCGTGACCCTGTCGAACCGCAACGGCGTGCTCCCCTCGCTGCGCCCCTCCAAGGAGCAGGGCCAGAGCAACTTCCTGAACCCGGGCCTGTGGCTGGCCGGGGCGGGCGCCGACTTCGACCTGACGCCGGAGTTCCGCGTCTCCGCCAACGCCAACTACCTCTGGTTCGACGAGACGGCCGTGCTGGAGAACCTGCGCATGCAGGGCGACATCCCGACCGATATCGGCGCCGACCTCTCGGTCGCGGCGATCTGGCGGCCCTGGTTCATCCAGAACGTGGTCTTCCGCCTGTCCGGCGCGGCGCTGCTGCCGGGCAAGGGGTTCGACGCGCTCTACGACGACGCCGGCCGCACCGACGTCCACTATTCCGTCCTGGCCAACCTCATCCTCTCGTACTGAGCCCATGACCGGACACCGCACGAACCGCCCCACCCTCCTCGCCCTGCTGCTCCTGGCGCTGGGCGTCGGGGCCCTCGCGTCCGGGCCGGCGCTTGCCGCCGGCGGGGAGACGCCGGTCGAGCGGACCTACGTGACCGCCCCGCCCGCCCCCTACAGCCAGACCAAGGCGGAGGCCGACGCCAAGAGCGCCGGCTGCATGGGCTGCCACACCTCGGTCGACAACCCCAGCATGCACAAGGCCTCGACCGTCGTGCTGGGCTGCACCGACTGCCACGGCGGCGACGCCTCGGTGCGCTGGACCGGCGGCCACGTCCCGCAGGAGGCCGCCTACGTGGCGGCGCGGGACAAGGCGCACGTGCTGCCGCGCTACCCGCAGAGCTGGCACTGGCCCTCCAGCGCCAACCCGGTGCGCTCCTACTCGCTCCTGAACAAGGAGGCGCCGGAGTACGTCCGCTTCGTGAACCCCAGCGACTACCGCGTCGCGCGCGAGGCCTGCGGCTCCTGCCACATGCCCATCATCAACGCCGCCGAGCGGTCGCTGATGGCCACCAACAGCATGTTCTGGGGCATCGCCACCTACAACAACGGCATCCTGCCCTTCAAGAATTACATCCTAGGCGAGGCCTACACCCGCGACGGCCAGCCGGCGACGCTGAAGAGCCCGGTCTTCAAGGAGACGGCCGACACCAAGCGCAACGGGCTGATGCAGGCGACCGTGCCGATGCCGCGCTGGGAGATCATCCCGCCGGCCGACGTGTTCCGCGTGTTCGAGCGCGGCGGGCGCAACATCGTCCACCTGTTCCCGGAGATCGGCAACCCGAACTCCGTCGGCAACATCCAGCGCCTGGAGGAGCCGGGCCGCCCGGACATCCGGCAGAGCAACCGCGGCCCGGGCACCGGCCTGCGCATCGCGGTGCCGGCGCTCAACATCCACAAGACGCGCCTGAACGACCCGCTGATGTGGTTCATGGGCACCAACGACCAGCCCGGCGACTACCGCACGTCGGGCTGCGGCAGCTGCCACGTCGTTTACGCCAACGACCGCGACCCGCGCCACTCCGCCCAGTACGCGAAGTTCGGCCACCTCGGCACCAGCCAGCAGGCCGACCCGACCATCCCGAAGGACGAGCCCGGGCACCCGCTGAAGCACAACTTCACCACGCAGATCCCGACGTCGCAGTGCATGGTCTGCCACATGCACCAGCCGAACCTCTTCATGAACACCTACCTCGGCTACACGATGTGGGACTACGAGTCGGATGCGCCCGCCATGTGGCCGGAGAAGCAGAAGTATCCGACGTCCGAGGAGATGCACGCCGTCTACGAGCGCAACCCGGAGGGTGCGGCCCCGCTCGGCAAGTGGGGCGACGTGGAGTTCCTGAAGAACGTCAGCGACCTCAACCCGACGCTGAAGGACACCCAGTTCGCCGACTACCACGGCCACGGCTGGAACTTCCGCGCCATCCACAAGCGCGACCGCAAGGGCAACCTGCTGGACAAGGACGGCAAGGTCATCGCGGCGGATGATCCGGAGAAGTGGAAGAAAGCCGTCCACATGTCGTCTGTCCACGTCGACGTGGGCATGCAGTGCATCGACTGCCACTTCAACCAGGACAGCCACGGCAACGGCTTCATCCACAGCGAGGTGAGCTCGGCCATCGAGATCACCTGCAAAGACTGCCACGGCACCGCCAAGGCCTACCCGACCCTGCGCACGACGGGCCCGGCGGCGCGGCCGGACGGGCACGACCTCGCCTCCATCCGCAACGACGACGGCCGCAAGCGCTTCGAGTGGGTGGGCGACAAGCTGATCCAGCGCTCCGCCGTCGACCCGAACCTCCAGTGGGAGGTCAGCCTGGTCAAGGACACGGTCGACCCGGCCAGCCCGCAGTACAACGAGAAGGCCGCGCGCGCCAAGCTGATGTCCAAGGGCACCGGCCTGAAGTGGGGCCCGGGCGTGGACACGGCCAAGCTGGCGCACGACGACGAGGACATGGCCTGCTTCACCTGCCATTTGTCCTGGACGACCAGCTGCGGCGGCTGCCACCTGCCGATCGAGGCGAACTGGAAGACGGAGGTCCACCGCTACGAGGGCGGGGAGACGCGCAACTACGCGACCTACAACCCGCAGGTGGCGCGCGAGGACATGTTCCAGCTGGGCAAGCACAGCCCGGACAAGAACGGCCAGATCGCGCCCATCGCCTCGCGCTCGGCCCTGGTGCTGTCCTCCACCAACATCAACCGCGAGCGGATCTACATCCAGCAGCCGCCCGTCGCCGCCTCGGGCTTCTCCAGCCAGGCCTTCGCCCCGCACTTCCCGCACACGGAGCGCAAGACGGAGACCAAGACCTGCTCCGACTGCCACCTGTCGGAGAAGGGCGACAACAACGCCATCATGGCGCAGCTCTTTCTGCAGGGGACGAAGTTCGTCGACTTCGTCGGCTTCAACGCCTGGGTCGGCGCCGACGGCGGCGTGGAGGCGGTGCGCGTGACCGAGTGGACGGAGCCGCAGGCCGTCATCGGCAGCTACCTGCACCGCTACGCCTACCCCGACTTCTGGAAGGCGCACCAGGACCGCGGGCGCGAGCTGCGCACCGGCGGCATCCCCGACCTCGACACGGTGACGGAGAAGACCGGCGGCCCGGCCCAGTGCATCCAGCACCGGGGCGAGTACCTGTTCGTCGCCGAGGGCAAGGGCGGCTTCCGCGTCTACGACATCGCGTCGGTCGCCAACAAGGGCATCTCCGACCGCATCATCACGGCGCCCTTCTCGCCGCTGGGCCACGACACGCACGTGCCGTCGAAGAACGCGACCTGCATGGCGCTGCCCACCAACCAGCCGATCGCGCCGACGCGCAACCAGGGCGACCTGATGCGCATCGACAACCAGGAGCAGCCCTTCTACCCGATCTACCACTACGCCTTCGTCACGGATGCGGAGGAAGGGCTGATCGCGGTGAACGTCGACACGCTGGCCGACGGCGAGCCGCGCAACAACTTCCTGGAGCGCGCGCTGACCTGGAACGAGGGCGGCGTGCTGAACGGGGCCCGCCACATCACCATCGCCGGCAGCGTCTTCTATATCGCCGCCGACGCGGGTGTGGTGGTGCTGGACATGAAGGACCCGCTGAAGCCGGTCGTTCTGGCCACCCTGCCCTTCAAGGACGCCCGCGCCACGGCGGTGCAGTTCCGCTACCTCTGGGTGACCGACGCGGAGGGGCTGAAGGTCGTCGACGTGACGCACCCGGCGGAGCCGCGCATCGTCCAGGGTGCGGCGGTGCCGCTGCGCCAGGCCGGGCGCCTGCACGTGGCGCGCACCTTCGCCTACGTCGCCAATGGGGCCGAGGGTATCGCCATCGTCGATGTGGAGCGGCCGGAGCAGCCGCGGCTCTACCAGATGTTCAACGCCGACGGGAAGATCGGGGACGCCCGCGACGTGACGGTCGCCTCCACCAACGCGTCCCTGTTCGCCTACGTCGCCGACGGGGCGCAGGGACTGAAGGTGGTGCAGCTGACCTCGCCCGCCAGCCAGCCGAACTTCTACGGCTTCAGCCCGGACCCGAAGCCGGAGCTGATCGCTTGGCGCAAGACCGCTTGGCCGGCGCTGACCGTCGCCAAGGGGCTGGAGCGCGACCGTGCGGTGGACGAGACCGGCGGCCAGATCGCCATCCTCGGCCGCAAAGGCTCGCGTCCCTTCACGCTGGAGGAGATGCAGCGCTTCTACCTCGACCCGCAGGGCCGTCCCTGGTTCGTGACGGACGAGGTGCGCAAGGCCGACTTCGTGGCCGCCGGCCCGCGCCGCGACGCGCTCCCGGCCGCCCCCGGCGCCGGCACCCGCCGCGCCCCGGGCGAGACGGCGCCGGCCGACCAGCCGGCGGGCACGCGCAAGGCGCCGCCGCGGCCGGGCTGCGAGTATCCCGGCACCGGCTGCCGGGACGACAGGGACGAGGATCCGGGGGCGCGCCGCGTGCCCGGACGCAGCGCTCAGACAGAAAAAGCGGCCGGGGGATCGGCCGCGGGGGGTAGGGAATGATCGGGGCCAGGAGCGAGCGGGAGACGACGATGCCGACGCGGAGCGCAAGCATGAGGGGGATGATCGCGGGGGCGGCCCTGACCGTGCTGGGGGCGGTGCTGGGGCTCGCGGCGCCGGCCGCGGCGCAGGCGCCTGCCCAGAACCCTGCCCAGGCCGCCCTGCCCTCCCAGGCCGCCGACGTCCACCTGGGCGTCGCGAGCTGCGCCGGCAGCACCTGCCACGGGGCGGTGGAGCCCTGGCGCGACAGCAACGTGCTGCAGAACGAGTACACGACGTGGCAGTCCAAGGACAGCCACGCAAAGGCCTACGAGGTGCTGCTGTCAGCAGAGAGCAAGCGCATCGCCAAGAACCTGGGCCTGCCCAACGCGCACGAGGCCAAGGTCTGCCTGGACTGCCACGCCGACAACGTGGCGCCGGAGAAGCGCGGCCAGCAGTTCCAGATCTCCGACGGCGTCGGCTGCGAGGCCTGCCACGGCGGCGGCGAGCGCTGGCTGGGCATCCACGTGTCGGGCCGCGGCACCCACGCGCAGAACGTGGCCGCCGGCATGTTCCCGACCGAGGACCCGGTCAAGCGGGCCGAGCTGTGCCTGGGCTGCCATTTCGGCGACGAGACGCGGTTCGTGACCCACCGCATCATGGGCGCCGGCCACCCGCGCATGAGCTTCGAGCTGGACACCTTCACCGCCATCCAGCCGGCGCACTACCGCATCGACGACGATTACGCCAAGCGCAAGACGGTCGCCAGCGGCGTGAAGACCTGGGCCATCGGCCAGGCCATCGCCTACCGCAAGCTGATGACCGCGGTCGCCGATCCCAAGCGCAACCACGACGGCATCTTCCCGGAGTT
This sequence comes from Azospirillaceae bacterium, assembly GCA_035627915.1. Taxonomy (GTDB): domain Bacteria; phylum Pseudomonadota; class Alphaproteobacteria; order Azospirillales; family Azospirillaceae; genus DASPKT01. The sequence goes on along the minus strand of DASPKT010000342.1, from coordinate 11,045 downwards.
CGTGCTGTACGACTGCCAGGCCTGCCACACGCCGCTGACCAACGTGTCCTGGGCCCCGCGCGAGACGGAGGGGATCGGCCCCGGCGTGGTGCGCATCCACGACGCCAACACCATGATGCTGCGGGTGCTGGCCCGGCACGTGAACCCGGCGCTGGAGAAGGAGCTGGTGGACCGCACCCGCGCCGTCCACGCCGCCAGTGTCAAGGACCGCGGCCAGATGGAGCAGGCCGCCGCCCAGGCCGCGCAGACCGGCGACAAGCTGGCCGCCGCCTTCGCCGCCCGCGAGTTCGAGGCGGGCGACGTGCGGGCCATGCTGGAGGGCGTGGTCGCCGCCGGGATCGAGGGCGGCTACCTGGACTATGCCTCGGCCGAGCAGGCGACGATGGCGCTGGGCGCCATCCTCGACACGATGAAGCGCGGCGGCATGGTCGACGCCGGCCAGCACAAGGCCATGCAGGCGGCGCTGGAGGCCTGCTACAGCGCGGTCGCCCGCGACGCCGACTACAAGCCGGAGGTCTTCGCCCAGGCGCTGCAGAGCTTCCGCGGGGCGGTGCCGTCGCTCTGATCCTTCCCTCCGCGAGGAGGGAAGTCCTATGCTCGCGGGCGCGGACGGTGGAACAGCCGTCCGCGCCCGTTCCGTTTGCACCATCCCGCCCGCTCCTTCCGCCACCCCCTCCCGTTCCCAGGATCCACCGACATGCCGCTCGCCGAGGGGTTTCTGGTCGAGGCGCTGGGCATCGCCGCCACCGCGGTGTCGGTCGCCTCGCTGATGCCGCAGCTGGTGAAGTCGCTGCGCTCCCGCTCGACCCACGACCTCTCCGGGGGCATGTGGGGGCTGTTCTGCGCGGGCGAGCTGCTGTGGTTCGGCTACGGCCTCTTCGCCGGGTCGGTCTGGACCTGCGTCGCCACCGCCATCACCGCCGCGACCGCCGCCGTCATCCTGGGCCTCAAGCTGCGCTACGGCGACGACGCCCAGCGCTTCGTCCCCATCACGGAGGAACTGCGCGAGGTCGTGCGCGAGTCGGAGGCGGCCAGCAACCGCCTGCTCGCCGCCGCGGAGGCGGTCGAGCGGCTGGTCGGCGACCTCAGGCGCGAGCGCCCCGGCCCGGAGCTGGCGCCCACCCTGGACCGGCTGTCCGCCGAATCGGTGGCGATCTTCGAGGCCTGCAACTTCCAGGACATAAGCGGCCAGCGCATCGCCCGGGTCGTGAAGACCTTCCAGTACATCGAGGCGCGCAACCCCCGCATCCGGGAGGTCTGGGAGAAATCCCAGGCGGAGCGCCGCGGAGCCGGCGGCGCCCAGGCCACCGGCCCGGCGCTGGCGGGCGAGCAGGGCATCGACCAGGGCGCCATCGACAGGATGTTCGACTAGCGTTGAACGCGAACTCATACTTCCGGTTATCTGGTGTGCCGACCGAAACCCGGTAGGCTTGGTCCTTCACAACGAGTAGCCGGCGTGACCGCAATCTCCTTCAGCGACAGGACTTCCCCGGGCGACTGGCCGGCCGCCGGCGCCGGCCGGCCGGGTGCCGGCCGCGGGCCGGCGCGCGCGCTGCGGGTCCTCATCGCGGAGGACCAGGAGGTCAACCGGCTGCTGATCTCCACCCTGGTGGAGCGGGCCGGCCACCGTCCCGTCCTCGCCGCCAACGGGGCGGAGGCGGTGGAGGCCGTCCGGGCGGGCGGCATCGACGCCATCCTCATGGACCTGCACATGCCGGTCATGGACGGCGTCTCCGCGACCCGGGCCATCCGCGCCATGACCGGCGCGCCGCAGTCGATGCCCATCGTCGCCGTCACCGCCGACACCGTCTCCTACAGCCGCGCCCAGCTGCAGGCGGAGGGATTCGACGGGATGCTGGCGAAGCCGCTGGTCATCGCCGAGCTGAAGGCCTTCCTCGACGGCGGCAAGGCGGGGCCGCCGCGCGACGACCGGGCGGCGGCCGCGTCCGGCCCGGTCCTGCTGGACCCGGCCCTGTTCGACCGGCTCTGGTCGGACCTGGGCGCCGACCTCGGCCGGCGCGTCGTCGCAGGCTTCCTGGAGGAGGCGGAGAACCGCGTCGCCGACCTCTGCGGGGAGGACGACCCGGCCCTGGTGGCGGGCGGCCTGGCGGCCCTGGCCGACTCCGCGCAGGACATGGGGGCGGCCGCCCTGGCCCGCGCCGCGCGCGAGCTGGCCGCCGGCCCGCTCGACGACCCCGGCCGCCGCACCCTCTGCCGCTACATGGCGGCGACGCGGGCGGCGCTGGAGTCCGCCATCGCCGAGCGGGCCGGCTGACCCGGCCCGCCCCGGCCCTCGCCCCGGCCCCCCGGCTCAGGCGGCCGGGCCGAAGTAGCGCAGCGACAGCAGGGTGATGTCGTCGGACTGCTCCGCCCCGTCGGCGAAGGTCTTCACCTCGCGCATCAGCGTGCCGTTGATCTCCGTCGCCCCGGCCGTGGCCGGGATGGCGGACAGCACCTCGGCGATGCGGCCGCTGGTGAAGACCTGCTCCGCCGGGTTCAGCGCCTCGGTGACGCCGTCGGTGTAGAGCACCAGCGCGTCGCCCGGCTCCAGCTTCAGCCGGCCCATGGAGTAGCTGAAGTCCTCGAACACGCAGAGCGCCAGGCCCGGCACCTTCTTCACCGCCTCGATGCGGCCGTCGGCGCGCTGGATGAAGGGCGGGTCGTGGCCGGCGTCGCAGTACTCCACCTCGCCCGTGTTCAGGTCGAGGATGCCGGCGAAGGCGGTGATGAACAGCGAGGACGGGTTCTCCTCCGCCAGTTGGACGTTCACCTGCTCCACCACCTGCTCGATGGTCATGTCGGTGCGCGAGGCGTTGCTCTTGAACAGGGTCTTGGCGACGGCCATGAACAGCGCCGCGGGCACGCCCTTGCCGGAGACGTCGCCGACCAGGAAGACCAGCCGGTGGTCGTCCACCATGAAGAAGTCGTAGAGGTCGCCGCCGACCTGCTTGGCCGGTTCCATGACCGCGTGCAGGTCGAACTCCGGCCGGTCGGGGAAGGCCGGGAAGTCGCGCGGCAGGATGCCCATCTGGATGTCGCGCGCAGCCGACAGCTCGCCCTCCACGCGCTCCTTGGCGGTCGTCGTCTCCCGGAGGTCGACGATGTAGGCCTCCAGCATGGTCATCATGTGGGCCATGGCGTGCGCAAGCTCGCCCACCTCGTCGCGGCGTCCCTTGGGCAGCTCCTCCAGCGCGTCGCGGGTGCGCGGCTCGACCGCGAAGTTGGCGTCCACGATGTCGCGGGTGTGGCCCGTCAGCTGGGTCAGCGGCCGCACGATGCGGTCGACCAGCGCGTATCCCACCAGGAAGAACAGGGCGAAGCCGGCGACGCCGATGAGGCCGGAGATGACCACGACCCGCTGCAGCCGCTCCTGGATGAAATCGATGGAGAAGTCGGCGCCGGAGACGAAGACCTTGCCGCTGTCCGTGGTCAGCGGCACGAACACCGAGCGGAAGGAGCCGTAGCTGTCGGTGTAGGTCGCGAACTGCGGCTGCAAGGTCTCGAAGGCGTCCAGCACCTGCTTGGGCGCCTCCGGGTAGGGCTTGTAGAAGCGCGAGTAGGTGTTGGTCGCCAGCTCCGACTCGGTCGCGTTGGTCGAGGCGATCACGACCATCCCGTCGTCGGGCCGGCGCATGTAGGTGTAGACGTAAACCATGCCGGTCTGCTGGGCGTATTCGCTCAGCCGGTTCAGCATGACCATGTAGTCCTGCTCGCTGATCGACTCCGGGCCGGTGATCTGGTCGTGGTAGGCGCGGGTGGTGATCTTGGCGGCCGCGTAGGCGGCGGACAGCAGGCGGCTGTCGATGCTCTCCATGACGGTGTCGCGCAGGTTCTCGTACGCGAACAGCGTGTAGGCGACGGCGCTGGTCAGGTTCATGAACAGGAGAAGCCAGAGCAGCTTCTGCCGGATGCTGAACGTCGTCCTCATGCCCCACCGCTCCCCGACCGTGGCCCGGCGCCCCGGCACGGAGGCGCCGATCCGCCTCCCCGCCCTCGTGTAACCTTTCGGGTCCGGACGCTTATCCGGATGGCACCGTTGGCAATTTTGGTACCACACACGGACGGGGATAGGTATCTTGGACTTCAGCGGACAGGTCCGTCCGGTAGCGATTCCCCTGGCCGCCCCCTCCCCGGGCGGTCCCGATCCCGGAGCCACGCCGGCTTGCCAACATGACCATGCCCATCCTGCGCTTCCTCAAGCTCGAGTCCGGAGAACTGGGCAAGGTCCTGCAGTTCACGGCGCTCGCCATGCTGATGCAGGCGGGGCTCGGCATCGGCACCAGCGTCGGCGACGCGCTGTTCGTCGCCAAGGCGGGGCCGGAGAACGTCGCCTACAGCTACATCCTCACCCCCCTGGTCATGCTGGTCTACACCCCGGTCATGACCTACCTGACCGGGCGCTACGGCATCGACCGGGTGGCCGACGTCACCAACGGCACGCTGATCCTGGGCGGCCTGTTCTTCTGGTACGCGCTCGGCCATGTCGAGCAGCTGCCGGCGCCCTTCGACCTGTGGATCTACTACGGCGTCAAGATCTACGCCTCGGTCTGGTACATCGGGCTCTACACCCTGTTCTGGAACCTGGCGGACGAGTATTTCGATATCCAGGACGCCAAGCGGCTGTTCGCCATCTTCAGCGCGGGATCGGCGCTGGGCTGCGCCATCGGCGGCCTGACCGTCAGCAACCTGGCCGACGTGCTCAGGATCAACGACCTGTACCTGCTGTGGACCGCCACGGCGCTGCTGACGGTGCCGCTTTCCATCCGCATCCGCCGCCGCTTCCCCAAGCTGTCGGAGCTGGAGGACGACGGCCCCGCGGTCGACCGGCGCTTCATCACGCAGATGCGCGACGTCGGCGCGGTGGTGAAGAGCTCCGCCTTCGTGCCCGTGCTGATCGGCGTCTTCGCCCTCATCGCGGCGCTGATGAACCTCAACGAATACCAGTACATGAAGGTGTTCTCGGAGGGGCGGACCGAGGCCGACCTGGCGCAGCTGTTCGGCCAGCTCTACGGCACCGTCAACATCCTCTATTTGTTCATCAGCCTGTTCGTGTTCTCGCGCCTGGTGCTGAGGATCGGCGTGCGCAACGTCGCGATGATCGTGCCGTTCTGCAACCTGGCGGTCTTCACCTTCTTCTTCATCGACTTCGGCTTCCCCGCCGGCGTCGCCTCCTTCATCCTGTTCCACGGGCTGATCCCGGCGATCGAGTTCAACAACAACAACTTCCTCTACAACGGCATCAACCCCAGGTTCAAACAGCAGGTCCGCACCTTCGTGGAAGGGCTGTGCGAACCGTCGGTCAGCTGCTTCATGGGCATCTTCCTGCTGCTGGTGGCCCCCAGGCTGGCGTCCGAGCAGCTGTCGGCGGTCGGCATCGGCATGTCGGCGCTGCTGATCGTGCTGGTGCTGGTGCTGCGCCAGCTCTACCGCGCCTCCATGATCGTCAACCTCAGGCGCGGCTGGCTCGACTTCTCCCGCCGCGAGGAGGAGGTGCTGAAGGACCTGGACGAGCGGCAGATCGAGCAGCTGGAGGCCATGGTCCGCTGGCCGGAGACGCCGCAGGACGACGCGCTGACGGCGCTGCGCATCCTGTTCCTGAACGTGCCGGAGCGCCAGCTGGCGACGCTGATCGCCTTCCTGCGCCGCGCCGACGAGCAGGGTCGGCAGGCGGCGCGGCCGTTCCTGCGCCGCTTCCTGGAAAGCGGCAACAGCGAGTTCGTGCTGCGGGTGGTGGACGAGCTCTACCAGAGCGACCTGTTCCAGAGCCCCAGCATCATCGAGGAGCTGGGCTCCTTCCGCCTGATCGACCGCACCCAGGTGGAGCATCTGTCGGAGCAGGCGGACACGCCGTCGCTGCGCGGCGCCTCCATCGTGCCGCTGTGGTTCAGCAGCGAGACGAAGCACGGGCTGAAGGCGCTGTCGATCCTGGACGACCTGCGCTCCGGCAACGAGGAGTCGCGCTGCGCCGCGGTGCGCGCGCTGGGCCATTTGCGGCTGGAGCGGTTCAGCCACCTGATCGTGCAGTTCCTGGCCGACCCGTCGGTCGAGGTGCAGCGGGAGGCGCTGCTGGCGCTGCGCCAGATCGGCCCCCTCTCCTCCTCCCGCCTGGTGGAGCCGATCCTGAAGGCGATCAGCCGGGCCGACCCGGACATCCGCCACATCGGCATGGAGGTGGTAGGCTCGTCCGGCGATACCGCGGCGATCGAGCCGCTGCTGCGCCTGGCCGACCAGTTCACGCCGTTCGAGCGGCGGGGGGCTGAGTCGGTGGTGGCCGCGATGGGCGTCGCCGCGATCCCGGCCATCGTGTCGATCCTGCAGGACCGCCAGTACACCTTCGCCGCCCGCGGCATCGCCGCGCGCGCCCTGTCACGCCTGTCCTTCGCCCAGTTCCAGGCCGGCGTCGGCGACCTGGTGCGGGCCGAGCTGGTGCGCGCCTACGGGGCGCTGGCGCGCAACCTGGCGCTCTGCGCCGACCTGGAGGGCCGCACCGGCGCCGGGCGCTTCGTCCTGGCTCGGCTCTACGCCGACCTGGAGCTGGCCTCGGTGGAGTTCGCGCTGCTGCTGCTGACGCTGGGCGGCGACCTCCCGGACTTCGAGCTCCTGTCCTCCTCGCTGCGCTCCTCCAACCCCAAGGTGCGCGGCAACGCCATCGAGACGCTGGAGCAGGGCTGCGACCGCGCCACCTTCCAGCTGATCCTGCCGCTGGTCGACGGCCGCCCGCGCGAGGCGCGGCTGGCCGCCTTCGCCGACGCCGGCCGCATCGGCCGCCTGACGCCCGAGCAGATCGTGGGCGAGGCGCTGTCCAGCAGCTACCCGCTGGAGGCGGCGGCCGCGGTCCAGGCGCTCTGGGACGACAGCCCCGAGGACGCCGCACCGGTCCTGCGCGAGAAGCTGCACGGCGGCGGCGGCGACGTGCTGCACCTGACCGTCCTGGACCTGCTGGGCATCGAGGGCAAGGTGGCGCGCATGACCGTGGTGCAGCGGCTGGCCGCCCTGGCGCGCGTGCCGCTGCTGGAGACGGTCGGCATGCAGGAGAACCTCTCCATCGCCCAGCAGGGCGAGCAGTGCCTGGTGGAGGACGAGACCGAGGTCTACGAGGTGGGTGAGCGCAGCGACTGCCTCTACCTGCTGCTGAGCGGCGCGGTCACCCTGCACCGCCCGGGCGGCGGCACCGAGACGCTTACCGAAGGGCTATTCGGCATGGAGGCGCTGACCGAGCCGCGCTACCTCAGCCGGGCGGTCATGAGCCGGGGCGAGCTGCTGGTGATCCCGCGGGGCGCCGTGCTGGCCGCCGCGCAGACCTATCCGAGGCTGGCCATGCGGCTGTTCGAATCGCGGGTGGTCGCGGCATGAAGCTGAAGATCAAGCTGGGCCTGCGCGGCCTGATCCTCGCCATGGTGGTGCCGGCGCTGCTGGTGGTCACCGTCGCCATGGGCGTGCTGATCTACAACCAGATCTACCGCACCATCATTGCCGGCTTCGACCGGCAGCTGACGGCGGCCAGTTCCGTCAGCGCCTCCTTCATCGACGGCGACCTGCACCAGCGCCTGTTCGAGGACACCAAGAAGCCCGACTTCTCGGCGGAGGCGATGGAGGCGTCGGACGACTTCCTGCACTACGTCGTCGCCATGCGCCGCATCCGCGAGGAGCTGCGCCTGACCTTCCTCTACACCCAGGTGCTGACCGGCGGGCTCGACATCGTCTACGTGTTCGACAGCAACACCGACGAGGACCACACGCCCCCCGGCTACAAGGACGAGTTGCCGGCCGACGACGCCGACAACATCCGCCGCGTGCTGGAGGAGAAGACGGTCTACGTCTCCGGCATCAAGCAGTGGGAGCTGTGGGGCCTGCTGAAGTCGGGCTACGCGCCGATCCTCGATTCCTCGGGCGCGCCGGTCGCCATGGCGGGGGCGGAGCACGACATCACCTCGATCCAGCAGAAGACCCGCATCGCCCTGGTGAACGTCGGCGCCGCCGGCGCGCTGGCGCTGATCGCCAGCATCGCCATCGCGGTGGCGGTGGCCGGCAAGCTGGCCGAGCCGATCCGCCGCCTGACCCTGGCGAGCTTCCAGGTCGCCGCCGGCCGCTACGGGCACCAGGTCTCCGTCACCGGGCCGAAGGAGCTGAACCAGCTCGCCACCACCTTCAACACCATGAGCGTGTGGCTGCAGGAGAAGCTGACCAAGGTCAACGACGCCAACCTGGAGGCCGAGCGCCACCGCCGCCGCCAGGAGCTGATCCGGGTGCTGGGCGAGCGCGCCGACAGCGGACCGGAGACGGAGCTGTTCGCGGCCCTGCGCCAGGGCGGCATCGACTGCGGCCCGTCCGTCTCCGGCTGGGCCGGCGGCGAGCGGGTCGGCGTCGCCTGGTTCGCGGAGGGCGGCGGCAACGGGCTCCAGGCGGTCGTCCGCCGGCTCCAGATCGCGCATGTCGTGACCCGCGTGCTCGCCAGCCATGGCGAGGACGGTGCCCGCGTGCTGGAGCGCCTGCAGGACCTGCTGGGCAGCGAGGTCTATGCCGTCGCCGTGCACGACTTCGCCCGCGCCACCCTCTACCTCGCCGCCACCAAGCCGGTCTTCGTGCAGGGCGTCATGGCCGACGGCGGCGTCGGGCTGGTGGAGTCGGTGACCGGCGCCCACCGGCGGACTCTGCCGGCCGGAGGCGGCTTCGTCATCACCGACGCCCAGATCGACGATCCCGGCGAGGGGCTGGCCGCCGCCGGCGCCCGCGACCTGCCGGCCATCGTCGCTGGCCTGCGCGACAATGCGGTGCGCCGCATCGCCGAGCTGCCCTGGGACGCCGAGGCACGCGAGATCGTGGCCGTGCTGGCCTTCCGCCGCGCTGAAGTCGGCTCCACCGCCCTGGACGAGGCCGCCGCATGACCACCGCCGACCGCCTCTTCACCCTGCGCGGCACGGTGCCGTTCGACCGGCTCCGCTCCTCTGAGCTGACCGTCATCAGCGAGGTCGTGCGCGAGCGCGTCTGGCAGCCGGGCGACATCATCTGCGCCGCCGGCGAACCGGTGGCGAACCTCTACATCACGTCCGACGGCGGCGCCCGGTTCGCCGGGGGCGAGCCCTTGCAGCCGGTGTTCGGCGCCGTCTCGCTGCTGTTCGACCGGCCGGCGCCGGAGCCGATCCTGGCAGACGTGCCGTCCGGCTCGCGGACCCTGATGATCCCGAAGCGGCACTTCTTCACCATCATCAACGAGTGCCCGGGTCTGCTGGTGGGTTTCTTCGAGACCGCCGGCGCCGCCGTGTCGCCGAGGCTCTGACGCCGATGAAGATCCGCACCCAGACCCTCGTCGCCATCGTCCCCCTCTTCCTCGGCCTCATCGCCGCGGACGGGGCGCTGATCTACTACAGCCAGCAGAAGGAGCTGATGTGGGGCCTGCGCCGGCAGGTGCGCTCGTTGACCGTCGCCACGACGGAGCACACGCGCGCCGCCCTCGCCCAGGCCCCCGGCACCGACGCGCTGCGGGCGACGCTGCAGCCCATCTATGACCGCATCGCCGAGACCAACGGGCTGAACCTGCTGCGCCTGTCGGCCCCGACGGGCGAGATCCTGGTCACCGCCGGCGCCCGGCCGGAACGCGCCTCGGCCGTCGCCGTGCTGCCCGAAGTGCCGCGCGCGCTGGACGGCGGCGGCGCCTTCGTCAGCGACATCGTGCGCCACGCGTCCGACGACACCGCCATGGTCGGCGTGCAGCGCATCGACGGGCCGGACGGCAAGCCGCTCGCCATCGTCGAGGTGGAGACCGACGCCGCCGTGTTCGAGGCGGAGATGGCGGGCGTCTTCCGCCTCATCCTCATCAGCTCCGGCGTGGTGCTGCTGGCCGCCATGGCGCTGGCCTGGGTGCTGGGCGGCAAGGTCAGCGGCAAGATCCGCCAGCTGAACCAGCGTGCGAGCGACCTGGTGGACGGGCGCGAGGGGCGCTGGGAGCCGACCGGCGGCGTGCGCGAGATCGAGGAGCTGGACGACAGCTTCCGCACCATCCACTCCGTGCTGAACAGCGAGCTTGGCAAGTCGCGCCGCAAGCTGCTGGAAAACGAGCAGTTCCGCACCCGAGAGGACCTGCTGGAGACGCTGGGCGAGACCATCATGGCGCCGATCGAGGGCCGCCTCGGCGGGCGCGAGGTGGTGGCGCGCTGCATCAACCCGCTGTCCGGCTACTTCATGGGCACGGTGGAGCTGGGCGAACGCGCCATCGTCGTGCTGGGCCGCGCCAGCGAGGCCGACCCGGTGGACCGCTCGGTGACCGCCAGCAGCCTGCTGTTCCTGCTGCGCCAGACCCTGGTCTCCCGCCCCGTGCGCGAGGCGCTGGCCCGGGTGGCGGAGCTGTTCCCCGGCTCCGAGATCGTCTGCCTGAAGTGGGACGGCGCCGGCGCGCCCGTGCGCCGCATCGACCTGTCGCGCGACGGCCGCATCGAGGAGCGCACGCTCACCATCGAGACGGGCGAGCAGTCCTGCGCCGTCCATAACCTGGAAGGCAATGGCGGCGCCATCCTGGCCCGCTACCTCGACCGCTACGCCGGCCTGCGCCCGACCGAGCTGGTCCGCGACCTCGACGTGGTCCTGGGCCGCCGCTTCGACGGCTGCTTCGTGCTGCTGCGGGACGCGGCGTAGACCCGTTCCGTCAGGTCACAGGCAACCGCGGGCGGAATGCGACGGTCCAGGTGCGGCAGCGGTTAGGTGCTGCGGCCTTCGCCCGCCTGGTGCGGCTTTCAAGGACGCTGCGGTCTGAACTGCCGTCCCCTCTCCCAGGGGGAGAGGGACAGGGAGAGGGGGTACGGGGTGCCCGGACAGGGCGCCTGTGCAGGGAGCTCTTCCTGCGCCGTCTTACCCCCTCTCCCGGCCCTCCGGGCCACCCTCTCCCCCTGGGAGAGGGGAAACACCCGCCTTTCACCGGAACCTGCAAGCTCTGTACGCCCGCAGGTCGTTAGAATGCTCCGGGCGGCCGGGCAGCGGCACCGTTGTGCGGCGCTGAGATGCTCGGGAAGGTGGGGACCGTGCTGCGGGCTTCGACAGGCTCAGCCTGAGGG
>DASPKT010000341.1:0-10695 GCA_035627915.1 Azospirillaceae bacterium | reverse complement strand
CAGCGTCACGGGGCCGTCAGACAGAACCTAGGCGCTTCGCGCCAGCTGCGCAAACGCGGGGATAACGGTCAAGAGAGGAGGGGAAGTGGCGCTTCAGCCGCGGCAGCGGGGGCGCCGTGCGGGCTTCTGACCGAGCTCAGCCTGACGGGCTTTGCACCATCGGCTTATGAAATCCTGGTCCCGTCACCCCGGCGAAAGCCGGGGTCCAGACAGGCTCAGGCTGAGGGGCGTGGTGCTGCTCCAGGGGGGGACAGCGGTGGCGCCGTGCGGCCTTCGACAGGCTCAGGCTGAGGGGCATTGCACCATCGGCTCATGAATTCCATTCCCGTCACCCCGGCGAAAGCCGGGGTCCAGGGGCGCTGAACGCCACGGCAAACGGCCCCTGGATTCCGGCTTTCGCCGGAATGACGACCAGGAATTTGAATGGAACGGAACCGTGCAATGCTCTCCCGTCTGTGGGACGTCGTGCTGGTCCCCCCGAGGCGGTTGCTGCTGCCACGCCACGCCACGCCACGCCCGGCCACGGCACGCCACGCCGGGCCACGCCACGCTGGGCCTGGCATCCACCTTCCCTCATCCTGAGCTTGTCGAAGGACGCACCCCTTCTCAGCCGCACCCGTAGGTCGCATGGAGCCGCCAGGCGCAATGCGACGCCTGCGACCCCATGCTCACCCCGCCGCCGGCTTCTTCGCCCCGATGCGGGGTTCCTCGCCCTTCAGGAGGCGGCCGATGTTGGCGTGGTGGCGGATGAAGACCAGGGCGGCGATGAAGAGGGCGAGGGCGGCGACGGCCGGGCCGGCCCACCACCAGGCGAAGACGGGCGCCGCGCCGATCGCCACCAGGGCGGACAGGGAGGAGATGCGGGTGACCAGCGCCGTCGCCAGCCACGCCAGGCAGGCGAAGAGGCCCACCGGCCAGGAGATCGCCAGCAGCACGCCCAGCGCCGTCGCGACGCCCTTGCCGCCCTTGAAGCCCAGCCACACGGGGAAGGCGTGGCCCAGCATGGAGCCGCCGGCGGCCAGCAGCGCCGCCTCGTGCCCCCACAGCCAGGCGGCCAGCAGGGTGGCGATGGCGCCCTTGCCGCTGTCCAGCAGCAGCGTCGCCAGCGCCAGCGGCTTGTTGCCGGTGCGCAGCACGTTGGTGGCGCCGATGTTGCCGGAGCCGATGGCGCGGATGTCGCCGTAGCCGGCCAGCCGCGTCAGCACCAGCCCGAAGGGCACGGAGCCCAGCAGGTAGCCGCCGGCCAGCGCCGCGGCGAGGATGCTCCAGCCCGTCTCCACCATCTCAATCCCCCTCCGCCCCGAACAGCTTCATCTTGTTGTCTCCCGGCACCCGGGCCCCGGACGCGGGCGCCTCAGGCCCCGTCCGCCTCGAACACCGTGCGCCCGTCCACGATGGTGCGGACCGCCCGGCCCTGCACCCGGCGCCGGTCGAAGCAGGAGTTCTTCGCCTTCGACAGCAGCCGGTCGGCGTCCACCTGCCAGTGCAGGTCGGGGTCGAAGACGACGAAGTCGGCGGCCTCGCCCTTCGCCAGCCGGCCCAGCGGCAGGCCCAGCACCTCGGCCGGGCGGCAGGTGACGGCGGCCAGCGCGTCCAGCAGGCGCATGTGGCCCTTGTGGACCAGCTCCAGCACCAGCGGCAGCAGCGTCTCCAGCCCGACCGAGCCGAAGGCGGCCTGGGAGAAGGGGACGCGCTTGGCGTCCTGGTCGAAGGGGGAATGGTCGCTGGCGACGCAGTCGATGGTACCGTCGGCCAGCCCCTCGACGATGGCGCGGCGGTCCATCTCGCCCCGCAGCGGCGGCGACAGCTTGAAGAAGGTGCGGTAGTCCCCGACGTCCACCTCGGTCAGGGCGAAGTAGGGCGGGGCGGTGTCGGCGGTGACGGGCAGGCCGCGCGCCTTGGCCCGGCGCAGCACCTCCACCGATTCCGCGGTGGAGACGTGGGAGGCGTGGTAGCGGCCGCCGGTCAGCTCCACCAGCCGGATGTCGCGCTCCAGCATGATGACTTCAGCCGCCGGCGGGATGCCGGCGAGGCCCAGGCGCGTCGCCACCTCGCCCGCGTTCATGGCGCCGGTGGAGGCGAGGCGCGGCTCCTCCGGGTGCTGGATGATCGTCTTGCCGAAGGCGCTGGCGTAGCTGAGCGCCCGGCGCATGGTCAGCGCGTCGGCCACCGCCTTCGTGCCGTCGGTGAAGCCCACCGCGCCGGCCTCCGCCAGCAGGCCCATCTCGGTCAGCTCCTTGCCGCCGAGGTCGCGGGTCACGGCGCCGTAGGCGAAGATCTTGACCAGCTTGGCTTCCCGCGCGCGGCGCGCGATGAACTCCATGCCCGCCACGTCGTCGATCACGGGGTCGGTGTTGGGCAGGCAGGCCATGGCGGTGACGCCGCCGGCCGCGGCCGCCCGGCTGGCGGTCAGGATGGTCTCGTTGTGCTCGTGCCCGGGCTCGCCGATCTGCACCCGCATGTCGACCAGGCCGGGGGCGAGGCACAGCCCGCCCAGGTCGACCGTGCGGACGCCCTCGGGCACCGCGTCGGCGGACAGGCCGGGCCGCACCTCGGCGATGCGCGTGCCCTCCACCAGCACGGCGCCGGCCGCGTCCAGGCGCGTGGCGGGGTCCAGCAGGCGGGCGTTGACGTAGGCAACCTTGGCGGTCATGGACCCTCGCACGATGCGGAATGCCGGGGGGAAGGGGGGAGGGGGTTCATCGGTCTCCACCCCTTCCATTGATCGTCATGCCCGCGTTTGCGCAGCTGGCGCGAAGCGCCTGGGCGGGCATCCAGGTATTCAGCGTGCGATGCGCCGGGCCAATGGGCGCGGACGTCACCGTTGGTGCGCCTGTCCAGGCCGGATCGCAGGCTGAATGCCTGGACCCCCGCCTCCGCGGGGGTGACGGAAAAGGGCGGGAAGGGGAGGGGCGCGGCGCACGCCTCGGCACGCCCGGCACTGGGGAGGGGGGATGCCTGGCCCGTGCTCCGAATACCCTTTCCCGTCACCCCGGCGGAAGCCGGGGTCCAGGGGCCAATGGCGCTACGGCAAACGGCCCCTGGATTCCGGCTTGCGCCGGAATGACGGGAATGGATTTGGATGGGCGGGAGCAGCGATCCGCCCCTCATCCTGAGCCTGTCGAAGGATGCACCACGCCCCCGCTGCCGCCGGCCGGGGCATCGCCCGCCCAGCCGGCGCAGGCAACCCGCCTCACGCATCGGGGCCGCCGCGGGTCAGCAGGTCCAGGCAGGCCATGCGGACGGCGACGCCCAGCTCGACCTGCTGCAGGATGACGCTGCGGTGGATGTCGTCGGCGACCTGGCTGTCGATCTCGACGCCGCGGTTCATGGGGCCCGGGTGCATGATGAGGGCGTCGGGCTTGGCCACCGACAGCTTCTCGTAGTCCAGCCCGTAGAAGCGGAAATATTCCCGCACCGAGGGGACGTACTGGCCCTGCATGCGCTCCAGCTGCAGGCGCAGCATCATGACGATGTCGGCGTCCTTCAGCCCGGTCTTCATGGAGTGGTGGACCTCCACCCCCAGCCGCTCGACGTCGCTGGGCAGCAGGGTGGGCGGCGCCACCACGCGCACCCGCGCCCCCATCGTGTTCAGCAGGTGGAAGTTGGAGCGCGCCACCCGGCTGTGCAGGATGTCGCCGCAGATGGTGACGGTCAGCCCGTCCAGCCGGCCCTTGTGGCGGCGGATGGTGAGCGCGTCCAGCAGCGCCTGGGTCGGGTGCTCGTGGCTGCCGTCGCCGCCGGAGATGACGGAGCAGTTGACCTTGTCGGCCAGCAGCTTGACCGCGCCGGATTCGCCGTGGCGGACCACCAGCACGTCCAGGTGCATGGCGTTCAGCGTCATGGCGGTGTCGATCAGCGTCTCGCCCTTCTTCACGCTGGAGCCGTCGACCGACATGTTGATGCTGTCGCCGCCCAGGCGCTTTGCCGCCAGCTCGAAGCTGGTGCGGGTACGGGTGGAGTTCTCGAAGAAGAGGTTCACCACCGTCTTGCCGCGCAGCACGGCCGACTTCTTGTCCGGGCTGCGGTTCTGCTCGACGTAGGTGTCGGCGAGATCGAGGATGGTGCCGATCTCGGCCGGGGTCAGCCCCTCGATGCCCAGCAGGTGGCGGTGCGGGAAGCGCATGTCGGTCGCGGCCTCGTGGCGGAATCGGCCGGGACTATGGCGCGCGGGCGGGGAGGAGGCAAGGGGCGGCCTGACGCCGCCCCGGCTTGCGGCCGCGAGGGTGGGAACGGAGAGGGCCGGGGCCGGTTGCCGGGCCCGGTCACCGCGACGGCGGCGGTTCCGCCAGGCGGCGGGCCGTCTCCGCCTGGACGTGCTCGGCGGACACGCGCCAGCGGGTCGTGTAGTCGCCCTGCCGCCGCGCATAGATCGTGCGGCCGCGGTCCGGGCTTTCGTAGACCAGGGGGACGTCGTCGGGCCGGGGCATGGCGGTGCCGCTCCGCAGGATGGGTCGGCCGGGATAACGCGGCCGGCGGCTTTCCGATCCCGGGGCAGGCGACGTAGCCACTTCCGCGAGGACGGCGTGCCGGCCGCCCGCGGGTCAGGCGATCAGCGAGAAGGTGGAGGAAGGGGCGGCGCCGGCGCGGGCGTAGGCGGCCAGCGGCGACCTCTCCCGGTTCGGCTCGGCCTGCGGCGACTTCTCGCGGTTCAGCTCGGCCTGCGCCTGGGCCTTCTGGGCGTCGGCCTGGGCGGCCACCTGGCGGTCGGCGGGAGATGGCTCGGCCGGGGCCAGGGCTGCCCGCTTGACGACCTCCATCTTGCGGAAGGTGGCCTCGGGGTCCTTCTCCGGGGAGACGTCGATCGGCACCTCGCCGCCGACGGCGTATTTCCGCCCGTCGGGGCCGGTCGTGTACTCGTACCGGATGGCGCCGGCGTAGGGGCCGCCCACGGTCTTGTGGGCCTGCTCGTGCGTCTTGACCTCGGCGTCGCGCTGCTTGAGTTCGCGGACGACGCGCTCCTGCTCCTCCGTCAGGCGCTTGCCCGAGACGGTGGGGGATAGCCCGGCGCCCGCGCCGCGTGTGGCCCCGATCTCCATGCGGGGAAGATTAACCGGGCGAACCGCCGCGCGGAAGGGGCTGCGCCGCCCCCTCGCGCAGGCGTGATGGCGGGGCGGTCGGGCGGGGCGGGCGCGACAAGGCGACCTCCCGGCTGTTGGGACCCCCATCATTGCCACCCATCCGGGAGAGACAGATGCGCACCATCGCCCTTGCCGCCGTCGCGGCGCTGATGCTGAGCGGCACCGCCCTGGCCCAGCAGCCGAACCAGGGAAGCCAGAACAACGACCTCAAGCTCCCCGACAACGCCGCCGCGGGCGGCGCCCCGGCGCAGGCCGGCATCATCGTCAGCGAGGCCGACAAGACCTTCGTCACCAAGGCCGCCCAGGGCAACATGGCGGAGCTCGCCACCTCCAAGCTGGCGCTGGAGAAGGCCCAGAACCCCGAGGTCAAGAAGTTCGCCCAGCAGATGATCGACGACCACACCAAGGCGACCGAGAACCTGACCAAGATCACCCAGCGCTACGACATCGACCTGCCCGGCTCCATGGGCGAGAAGCACCAGGGCATGCTGGACAAGCTGAAGAACGCCAGCGCCCGCGACTTCGACCGCGAGTACGTCACGGGCCAGGTCGACGCCCACAAGGAGCAGGTCGGCCTGTTCCAGGCCCAGGCCGACCAGCCCGGCAAGGAGACGCCGCTGAACGCCTTCGCCAAGGAGACGCTGCCGAAGCTGCAGGCGCACCTGGACCACGTGACCCAGCTGCAGTCCCGCATCACCGAGACCGCCAGCAGCCGCTGACCGGCCTCACCGCCGTGACGTGAGGAGGGCGCCCCCGCGGGGGCGCCCTCGCCGTTTCGGGCTCAGGCCATGCCGTTGGCCTTGAACCAGCCCAGGCACTGCCGCCAGCCCTCCGCCGCGATGTCGGGGCGGTAGGAGGGGCGGTAGTCCGCGTAGAAGCCGTGCGGGGCGTCCTTGTACAGCAGGATCTCCGACTTGGCCGCCGCGGGGGCCTTGGAGGCCTTCAGCGCGGCGCGCAGCTCGTCCACCTGCTCCACCGGGATGCCGGTGTCGGCGCTGCCGTAGAGGCCCAGCACCGGCGCCTTCAGCTCCGCCGCCACGTCCGCGGGGTGGCGCGGGTGCAGCGGGTTGGGCGGGCGCTTCAGCGCGCCGTACCAGGCCACCCCCGCCTTCAGGCCCGGGTTGTGCGCGGCGTAGAGCCAGGTGATGCGCCCGCCCCAGCAGAACCCCGTCACGCCCAGCCGGCCGGCATCGCCCTTGCCCTCGGCCCCGGCCCAGGCGACGGCGGCGTCCAGGTCGGCCATGACCTGGGCGTCCGGCACCTTGGCGACGATGGTCTGCAGGATGGTCTGCACGTCCGGCGCCTTGGTCGGGTCGCCCTGGCGGACGTAGAGGTCCGGCGCGATGGCCAAGTAGCCCTGCTTGGCGAAGCGGCGGACGACGTCGCGGATGTGCTCGTGGATGCCGAAGATCTCCTGCACCACGAGCACCACGGGGAACGGGCCCTCGCCCTCCGGGCGGGCGTAGTAGGCGGGGATGGCGCGGTCGCCGGCCGGCACCTGGGCGTCACCCACGGCGAGCCCCTTGGTGTCGGTGGTGACGACCGTCTGCGCCTCCACCGGGCTCGCCGCCAGCGCGAAGCCGGCGGCCAGCGTGCCGACGGTGAAGCCGCGGCGCGTCACGTCGATCGGGGGCACCAGGCTCTTCGCCTGGCTGTCGCTGCCGTCCATCTCTTGCCTCCTCCCTTGTCGTTGTTCGGGTCAGACCACGCCGGCCGCGCGCAGGCGGGCGATCTCGGCCTCGTCCAGCTTCAGCCAGTCCGCCAGCACCTCGTCGGTGTGCTCGCCCAGGGTCGGCGGGGCGTAGCGGTAGTTGACGGGCGTGTCGCTCAGCCGGATCGGGCTGGCGATGAGGTCGACCGGGCCGCCGCGCGCCGGGTGGTGCACCGGCACGCGCAGCCCGCGCGCCTGCACCTGCGGGTCGGCGAAGACGGCCTCCAGGTCGTTGATCGGCCCGCAGGGCACGCCCAGCCCCTCCAGCCCCTCCAGCCAGTGGGCGGCGGGCTTCTGCCGGACGAGCGCCGCCACCTCCGCCACCACGGCGTCGCGGTTGGCGACGCGGGCGCGGTTGGCGGCGAAGCGCGGGTCGGCGGCGAGGTCGGGGCGGCCGGCGAAGGCGCAGAACTTCCGGAACTGCTCGTCGTTGCCGACCGCCAGCACGATCCAGCCGTCGGCCGCCTGGAAGGTCTGGTAGGGCACGATGGTCGGGTGGCCGTTGCCGAAGCGCTTGGGCGCCTTGCCCGAGGTGAGGAAATACTGCCCGGCGTTCGACAGCCAGGCGACCTGGGTGTCCAGCAGCGCCATGTCGATGTGCTGCCCGCGCCCGGAGACGTCGCGGTGGCGCAGCGCCGCCAGGATGGCGACGGCGGAGTACATGCCGGCCATCAGGTCGGCGATGGCGACGCCGGTCTTCATCGGCGACCCCTCCGGCTCGCCGGTCAGCGACATGATCCCGCCCATGGCCTGGATCAGGAAGTCGTAGCCGGCGCGCGGCGCATAGGGCCCGGTCTGCCCGAACCCGGTCAGCGAGCAGTAGACGAGGCGCGGATAGGCGTCGCGCAAATCCTCGTACCCCAGCCCGTACTTCGCCAGCGTCCCGGCCTTGTAGTTCTCGATCACCACGTCGGCGTGGGTCAGCAGCCGCAGCACGACTGCCTTGCCCTCCGGGTGCGTGAAGTCGACCGTCAGGCTGCGCTTGTTCCGGTTCGCGGACAGGTAATAGGAGCTCTCCGTCGTCTCGTTCCCCTCGGCGTCGGTGAGGTAGGGCGGGCCCCATTTGCGGGTGTCGTCGCCCTCGCGCGGCTTCTCCACCTTCACCACGTCGGCGCCGAGGTCGCCCAGGATCTGGGTGGCGCTGGGGCCGGCGAGGATGCGGCTCATGTCGAGCACCCGGATGCCGGCCAGCGGGCCGGTGACGGGCGGCGGGGCGGGGCGCTTCGGAGCGGTCATGGGGCACACCGGGAAGGGGGCGGTCCCCGGTTATAGGGGGCCGCGCGCCGCCCGGCAATCCCGTCCCGGCGGCGGCCCCGGCCCGGCAGTTCCTGCCGCCCGGCAGGCGCACCCGCCGCCCGGCGCGGCCCCGTGCCCCAGGCGCGCCGCGGCCCCGCCCATGGGTACGGAAGTTGCATGTCGCCCGCGGTTCCACCTCCCGGGAGAGTGTCCCATGACCATCGTCGATCCCTACGTCGCCGCCGCCGCGGCCAAGTCCTCCGGGCGCCCAGACGCCGCCCGGGCCGACGCCGCCCGGGCCGACGCCGTCGGCCAGGCATTCGCCGAGCTGCTGGGCCAGGAGGAGGACTCCGGCCCCGGCGCGCTGCTGAGCGAGATCACCCGCGACGGCATCGCCGGCTATTGGGCCTGGCAGGTCGAGCAGCTGCGCCGCCGCATCGCCGGCGAGGTCATGGACGAGATGGACGTGACCGAGGACAAGCTGCGCACCCTGCCGCCCGAGGAGCGCGCCCAGATCCAGGAGAAGATCCTGCGCGAGGTCGAGCGCCGGCTTGAGCTCGCCATGAAGGAAAAGGAGAAAGAGGAGGAGGGCCGGCGCAAGGACGACCCGCTGGCCGGCCCCGTCCGCCGGCAATTGCTGGAGTTCCAGGAGCTGGCGGGGTGAGGGGACGGGGGCGGGAGGGCGCGGCGTGTCGCATTGCGCCTGCGGCTCCATGCGACCTACGGGGGCGTGCTTCCGGCCGGGGGCGTAGGTCGCATGGAGCGACAGCGCAATGCGACGGGTAACCGAGCTAGTCGAAGCCCGCACCGCGCCCCCGCCGCTGCCCCCCTCAGGCCATCGCCCCCTCGCGCCCGGCGTGGCGCAGGGCCTTCAGGCGGTCGGCCAGTTCGGTCCAGCGGTAGGGCTTGGCGAGGAAGGAGAAGTCGGAGAGGTCGCCGTGCTCGGCGGTGACAGCCGGCTGCGGGTAGCCCGAGGCCAGCAGGACCTGGAGGCCGGGGCGGCGGCGGCGGGCCTCGCGGGCGAGGTCGACGCCGCTGAGGCCGCCCGGCATGACAACGTCGGTGAAGAGCACGTCCACCTTGGGGTGGCGGTCCAGCACGGTCAGGGCCTTGGCGCCGTCGGTCGCGGTCAGCACGGCGTAGCCCAGGCTGCGGAACAGCTCCACCGCCGTCTCCAGCACGTCCGCCTCGTCCTCCACGATCAGCACGGTGCCGTACTGCTCGCGCTCGGCGGCGGAGCCGCCGGTGCCGGTGCTGGCGGGCTCGCCCTCCACCAGGGGCAGATAGAGGCGGATGGTGGTGCCGACGCCGACCGTGCTGTCGATCTCCACCTGTCCCTTGGACTGGGTGACGAAGCCGTAGACCTGGCTGAGGCCGAGGCCGGTGCCCTTGCCGATCTCCTTGGTGGTGAAGAAGGGCTCCATGACCCGGTTCAGCAGCTCCGGCGGGATGCCGGCGCCGGTGTCCTCCACCGAGACGACGACGTAGCTGCCGGGCTCCAGCCCCATGGCCCGCGCCCGCGGCAGGTCGAACTCCACCGTGTCGGTGCCGATGCGCAGGTGGCCGCCCGACGGCATGGCGTCGCGGGCGTTCACGACCAAGTTCAGCAGCGCCGCCTCGAACTGCGGGGCGTCGATGCTGACCATGGCGAGGCGGGGGGCCAGGTCGATGCGCAGGTCGACCGTCTCCCCGCAGGCGCGGCGCAGGATCGCCTCGAACCCGCCGACCAGGGCCGTGATGCTGTGCCGCTCCGGGCGCAGCGGCTGGCGCCGGGCGAAGGCAAGCAGCTGCTGGGTCAGCTTCGCCCCGCGCTCCGCGGCGCGGTGGGCGTTCTCCACCAGCCGCATGTCGCGGGGGTCCTGGACCTTGCGGCTCAGCAGGTCCAGAGAATTGACTATTACGGTCAGTAAGTTGTTGAAATCATGGGCGACGCCGCCGGTCAGGCGGCCGATCGCCTCCATCTTCTGGGACTGGAACAGGGCGGCGCGGGCCTGCTCCAGCGCCTCCTGGGCGCTGCGGCGCTCGGTGATGTCGCGGGTGATCTTCGCGAAGCCGACCAGCTCGCCCATCTCGTCGTGGATGGGGTCGATGACGACGCTGGCGAAGAAGCGGGTGCCGTCCTTGCGGATGCGCCAGCCCTCCGTCTCGAACCGGCCCTCGCGCCGGGCGGTGCGCAGGCCCCGGTCCGGGATGCCGGCGGCGCGGTCCTCCTCGGTGTAGAAGGTGCTGAAGTGCCGGCCGACGATCTCCTCCTCGGTGTAGCCCTTCAGCCGCTGCGCGCCGGAGTTCCAGTTGGTGACGGTGCCGTCAGGGTCCAGCATGTAGATGGCGTAGTCGGTGACGCCCTGGACCAGCAGGCGGAACCGCTCCTCGCTGAGGCGCAGCGCCTCCTGCGCCCGCTTGCGCTCGGTGATGTCGCGGGTGACCTTGGCGAAGCCGACCAGCGTGCCCGCCTCGTCGCGGATGGGGTCGAGGACGACGTGCGCCCAGAAGCGGGTGCCGTCCTTGCGGACGCGCCAGCCCTCCGTCTCGAACTTGCCTTCCGCCAGCGCCGTGGCCAGCGCCCGCTTCGGCAGCCCGGACTGCCGGTCGGGCTCGGTGAAGAAGCAGGAGAAGTGGCGGCCGAGGATCTCGTCGCGCGTGTATCCCTTGAAGCGCTGGGCGCCG
>DASPKT010000340.1:0-7527 GCA_035627915.1 Azospirillaceae bacterium | reverse complement strand
CTCCCCGTTCCCCGCGCGATCCCCTTGATCGGCAAAGGAGAACGCGGATGGGCAAGCGTCTGTGCATGACCGCCATGCTGGTGGCCGCCCTGGGCCTGTCGGCCTGCGGCACGACGACGGAGGAGAGTGCCGCCTCGGGCGCCACGTCGGGGGCGCTGGCGGGTGCGGTGGTCGGCGGCCCGGTGGGCGCGCTGGTGGGGGCCGCGGTCGGCGGGGCCGGCGGCACCGCCGTCGAGAAGGGCCAGGAGAGCGGCGCCCTTCCGAAATAGGTACCCATGGACGGCAGGAACCGGAACAGCCCGGAGGGGCCCGCCGTTGACCTTCCGACACAACCCCGATGGGAGGTCAAGATGCGCAAGCGTGGGACCCTGATCATCGCCGGCGCGGCGGCGGCGCTGCTGCTGTCGGCCTGCGGCAACACGATGGAGGAGCGGGCCGGCACCGGCGCGCTGGCCGGGGCGGGCGTCGGCGCCGCCACGACCGGCAGCGTGGGCGGCACGCTGGCAGGTGCGGCCATCGGCGCCGGCGCCGGCGCCGTCGTGAACGAGGTCAAGGACGACTGACCCCGGGTCGCGGCCGCCCCTCCCCGGCGGGGACGGGGCGGCCGTCCCCATTTCCAGGAACCCGGCTCCTCAGGAACTCGGGATCGAATAGGTGCCCGTGGCGTGGGCCACCGGCTCCTCCTCCCCCTCCGACCAGACGGTGATGTCGCCGTAGGCGAGCCGCTTGCCCAGCCGGATCACCCGCGCCTCCGCGATCAGCGGCTTCGGCGCCGGCTTGCGCAGGAAGGTGATGTTCATGTTGCTGGTCACCGCCAGCGCCACCAGCCCGATGCGGGTCAGCACCGCACCGTAGAGCGCCACGTCGGCCAGCGCGAACATGGCCGGGCCCGACATGGTGCCGCCCGGCCGGATCATCTCCTCCGACGGGCCCATGCGCAGCCGCATCATGCCGTACTCCGCCGCCTCCACGGCCATGCCGGCCTTGACCGTCTGCGGCATCGACTTCGCCAGCAGTTGGGCGAACTCCGCGGCGCTGACCGCCGGCTTCTGATCGGCCATCTCTCTTCCTCCCGGTTGCTCCCTGCCCGCCGGTATAGCCCGGCCGGGGCCGCCCGCGCCAGGGGCGCGGCAGGTTCAACATTCCGCTTCCGTGAAACCGGCGCCCCTTTCCGCCGCGCCCGCCGTTGATCTCCACTGCGCGCTTGGCCCGGGCGGCGTGGATCACTACCATGCCCGGCCCGGCCCACGGCGCAGGCGCAAGCAGCGATGGACCACGACGACTATCCCGACGGCTTCATCCGCGACCTGCTGGGCCGGGTGCGGACCATCGCCTTCGTCGGTGCCAGCGCCAACTGGAACCGGCCCAGCTACTTCGTGATGAAGTACATGCAGGGCAAGGGCTACCGCGTGGTGCCGGTCAACCCCGGCATCGCCGGGCACGAGGTGCTGGGCGAGACCGCCTATACCGGCCTGGCGGACATCCCCTTCCCCGTCGACATGGTCGACATCTTCCGCAACGCGGAGGCCGCGGGACCGGTCGCGGACGAGGCAGCGGCGTTGGGCATCCCCGTCGTCTGGATGCAGCTGGGCGTGCGCAACGACGCGGCCGCCGCCCGGGCCGAGGCGATGGGCGCCACCGTCGTGATGAACCGCTGCCCCAAGATCGAGTACGCCCGGCTGTTCGGCGAGATCGGCCGCCAGGGCATCAACTCCAACGTCATCACCACCAAGCGGCGCGCCGTGAAGCCCGCCCGGAAGCTGATCTAGAGGAGCAACGCCATGAACGAGCAGAAGCGCACCTTCGGCTTCGAGACCCGGGCCATCCACGCCGGCGCCGCCCCCGACCCGGCCACCGGCGCCCGCGCCACGCCGATCTACCAGACCACCTCCTTCGTGTTCGAGGACGTGGACGAGGCGGCGGCGCTGTTCAACCTACAGAAGGTCGGCTTCATCTACTCCCGCCTGACCAACCCCACCGTATCGGTGCTGGAGGAGCGCGTCGCCAACCTGGAGGGCGGCGCCGGCGCCACCTGCACCAGCTCCGGCCACGCGGCCCAGATGCTGGCCTTCTTCCCGCTGATGCGGCCAAGCGACGAGTTCGTGGCCTCGCGCAAGCTCTACGGCGGGTCGCTGAACCAGTTCGCCAACAGCTTCCCCCGCGCCTTCGGCTGGACCTGCAGGTTCGTCGGCGGCGACGACATCGATGAGTTCCGCCGCGCGGTGACGGAGAAGACCCGGGCCATCTTCGTGGAGAGCCTCGCCAACCCCGGCGGCGTGGTGTCGGACATCGAGGCCATCGCCCGGGTGGCGGAGGAGGCGGGCGTGCCCCTCATCGTCGACAACACCATGGCGACGCCCTACCTGTGCCGGCCGATCGAGCACGGCGCCACGCTGGTCGTGCACTCCACCACCAAGTTCCTGGGCGGCCACGGCAACTCGGTCGGCGGCGTGGTGGTGGACAGCGGCACCTTCGACTGGTCGAAGTCCGGCAAGTACCCGGCGCTGAGCGAGCCGGAGCCGGGATACCACGGGCTGCGCTTCCACGAGACGTTCGGGCACCTGGCCTTCACCATTCACGGCCATGCCATCGGCCTGCGCGACCTGGGCCCCAGCCAGGCGCCGATGAACGCCTTCCTCACCATCACCGGGATCGAGACGCTGGCGCTGCGCATGGACCGGCACTGCGAGAACGCGCGGCGGGTGGCGGAATTCCTGTCCACCCACCCCGGCGTCGCCTGGGTCAACTATGCCGGGCTGGAGTCCAGCCCCTACCACGCGCTGGCGCGCAGGTACCTGGGCGGCAAGGCCGGCTCCGTCTTCACCTTCGGCGTCAAGGGCGGGTACGAGGCGGGCGTGCGGCTGGTGGAGTCGGTGGAGCTGTTCAGCCACCTCGCCAACATCGGCGACACCCGCTCCCTCATCATCCACCCGGCCTCCACCACCCACCGGCAGTTGACCGCCGAGGGGCTGGCGGCGGCCGGGGCCGGCCCGGACGTGGTGCGGCTGTCGGTCGGGCTGGAGAGCGCGGACGACCTGATCCGCGACCTCGACCAGGCGCTGCGGAAGGTCGGCTGAGGGGTGCCTCAGGCGCTGGCGCGGGCCTTCTGCTCGCACCAGCGCCAGACCGACCGGGCGGCGAGCGCGTCGGCCAGCGCCCGGTGCTTGTCCCCGGTCCAGCGGTGGCGCACCTGGCGCGCCGCGGCGTCCAGCTTCTGCCAGCGGGTGCCGTTGACGTCGGCGAAGCGCCGCATCGCGCACCGCACCTCCACCCCGTCCCAGGTGCCGGGCGGGAAGAAGGGCAGGTCGAAGGAGGCGTTGTAGATCACCAGCGTGCGGCTGGCCGCCGCGATCTCCCGGATGCGCGGCAGCAGCGCCGACAGCGAGGGGGCCCCCGCCACCATCTCGTCGGAGATGCCGTGGACGTTGCGGGCGTACCAGGGGATCGGGCAGCCCGGGTTGACCAGCGTGTCCAGCAGCGGCACCCCGCCGTCGTCCACGATCGCCAGCTCCACGATCCGGTCCCCCTTGGCGGGGCTGAGGCCGGTCGTCTCGGTATCCAGGTAGATCGTGGTCATCGGCAGGGGTCCGCTCGGACATCGGCGCCGCCATGCTAGCGCCGCAGCAAGCCTCCCATCCAGTGGCAAGAACGGGGCACGGGCTGCCTACACTAAAGCGTGTGCTCCGCCAGGATCTTGGCGCCCAGCAGCATGAGGCCGATGCCGCCCGCCCCTTCCGCCCAGCGGCCCAGCAGCGGGCCGACGGCGCGGCCCATCAGGACGCCGGCGGCGGACAGGGCGAAGGTCACGGCGCCGATCACGCAGGCGGTGGCGACCACCTGCCCGCCCAGCAGCGCCAGCGGCACGCCGGCGGCCAGCGCGTCCACGCTGGTGGCGAGGCCGGCCATCAGCAGGGCGCCCAGGGCGAAGCCGGAGGCGCCGCCGGCCGCCCCCTCCTCTCCCTTCCAGCCGGCCCAGGCCATGCGGGCGCCGATGCCGGTCAGCAGGACGAAGGCGATCCAGTGGTCGACCGCCTGCACCAGCCCGCCGACGGTGACGCCCAGCATGAAGCCCAGCAGCGGCATGCCGGCCTGGAACAGCCCGAACACGGCGCCGACCGCCAATGCGGCGCCCAGGCCGGGGCGGCGCAGGCCGGCGCCCTTGCCGAGCGCCGCGGCGAAGGCGTCCATGGACAGGCTGGCGGCGAGGACCAGGGTGGCGGTGCCGATGACGGGCATGGGATGCGTCCGGGGCCGGGAGCACGACGACGCGCGGCACCCCCGGCCGGCCGGCCCGTGGAGCACCCGCGCCATCGGTCTCGCCAAGCGGTTTCCCGCCGTCCGCGCCATGGCGGGGCACCCCGCCCCGCGGCGCGGCACCCCCGACCCAAGTCTGTTGACGCGGCCCCCGCTGCGGTGCGGGCGGCTACTCCCCAATGACGGACCGGGGATTAATCCGGACGGAGGGTCCTGGTCAAGGGACGAAAACGGGACGCCGCCGCGGCGCACGCGCGCGGCAGGGGCGCGCAGGATGGGAGCGGGGTGCCGCGTTCATCCCTCCTTCACCGGAGCGGGCCCAAGCTGGCGCGGGGGGCCATTCGCCCCTCGCGCGGTGGCATGGGGCGGGGATCATGGATTTCGAGGGGCTGATCGGGAGGGGCGTCGCGGCGCCGCCGGCGGAGGACTGCCTGCCCGGGGCGCCCGCCTGCATCTGCGCCCGGTTCTGGAACGACCTGTTCGGCCGCGGCCGGCGCCTGACCGACATGTGGGCGCGCTGCGACGGCGTCTTCCTGGAGGCGGCGCGGGACTGGTCGGTGGAGACGATGGCGGGCGGCGGCCTGGACGCGCCGCTGCCCTGACCGAGCTATGCCGGCGGCCGGCTCAGGCCATGCGGCTGCGCGCCTGGGCCGGCTCGCCCTGGCCGAGGCCGGCGGCGACGTCGGCGAGGGTCCGCTCCACCTGGCTCGCCGTGTAGGGCTTGGCCAGCAGCCCGACGGACCGGCACTCGCGCGCCCGCTCGTAGGTCTGGGGATCGCTGAAGGCGGTGACCAGGAGCGAGGGGATGCCGTATTCGCGCCGGATCGCGGCCGCCGCGGCGATGCCGTCCATCTCGCCGGAGAGGCGCACGTCCATCAGCACCAGGTCGGGACGGTGGTCGCCCGCGGCGGCCACGGCGTCCTCGCCGCTCGCCACGATGCCGCAGACCTCGTACCCCAGCGAGCGCACCGTCAGCTCGAGGCCGAGGGCGGTGATCGCCTCGTCCTCCACGATGAGCACGCGGAGCCTCTCCGTCGTGACCTGCCTCCCGCAGTTCGCCACGCCGGACCTGATGATAGACGCACCCATTACCGTCACCGATCCTGCCGCCATCCATGCGGCACCGCCGTCCGGCTTGCCGCGCCTTCCCCCGGGAACACCCCGTCGGAGGCACTGGACAAGCGCCGGGCCGTGCTTCGCCGATCCCTCAACGGCCGAAACGGGCAGAGGTTCCTGCGGCGCGTCGGCCTGACGGGGCGTCGGCTCAGGCGACCGGCGCGCTCTCCACCGCGATCCAGTCCAGGTAGGGCGCGTCGCCGCGGCCGACCGGCAGCGCCACGATGCAGGGCGTGTCGTAGCTGTGCAGCGCGCGCACCCGGTCGCGCAAAGCCTCGAACCGGTCGGCGCGGGTCTTGGCGATCATGACCGTCTCGCGCGCCGTCTCCACCGCCCCCTGCCAACGGTAGACCGACTCCATGCCGTCGATCAGGTTGACGCAGGCGGCCAGCCGCTCCTCCACCAGCGCGCGGGCGATGCGCCGCGCCTCCTCGGCCGAGCCGGCGGTCATGTAGACGAACAGGGCCTGTTCCATGCTGCCCTCCCCCATGCCGATCTCCCCCGCCTTGCCAGCGCCGGAGACTAGCGTACCATGGCCCCATAACCCAGCGGGCGGGGAGCGGCGATGGCGGAACCGGGCGTCCAGGCAGCGGCGGTGGGGACGGTTCCCCCGCGGCCCGTCCCCACCGACCACCAGCTGCGCTGGCTGGAGCGGGGGCTGGAGCAGCCGGGCGGCAAGCTGCCCCTGTTCGAGCGCGACGGGCGCAAGGTGCCGGCCCGCACGGTGCGCAGCTGCCTCGACGCCGGCTGGGCGGAACCCTGGTTCGCCAACCCGCTGAAGCCCGACTGGCTGGTCTGCCGCCTGACCGACGCCGGCCGCGCGCTGCTGGCGGAGCGGCTCGGCATCCCGGTCCCGCAGGCGTGAAACCGGTTGCACGGCGGCGCGGGGCCGCGTCGCATTTTTGCCTTTCGCGGGCGTTGCATCGCGGCAAAGGGGTGGCTATAGTCCGCGCCCGGACGGAGGGAGCCTGGCTCCCCCGCCCGTCTGAGAGGTCGGAGCGTAGCGCAGCCTGGTAGCGCATCAGACTGGGGGTCTGGGGGTCGCTGGTTCGAATCCAGTCGCTCCGACCATCTCTCTCAAGGACTTACCCCACGTCCTTGAAATTCAATCCCACCCGTCTGGGACTTTTGTCTGGGACTCCAGCGCCCGGCCGAGTCTTCGATGCTGCCGGCCAGGCCGGCATTCCCGATTTCCCGGCGCTTTCCCGCCCAATCCATAGACTTCGCAGAGATTTCGGGCCCGGGTTAAGCGGGCGCTCGCCTGTGCCGCGTCAAGGCCGGGGCACAAAAGAAAACCGGCCTCCGAGGAGGCCGGTGTCGAAGTCTTGGGGGTTGTCGCAGGATACTGCTGTCCAGAAGTTGGGTCCCCGAACCATCCCCGACAAGTCCCCTATCCATCCGCGCCCGAAGTCGATTCCGGGAGGGCCGTTCTGGACGGCCGCTAACCCTTTGGATATACATCGGCGCCTATGATCCGGCGGGGCAGGGAATCGGGGTCGGGACGCGATGCAGCAGGTGGAACCCTACGAGTTCCGGTGGCGGGACCGCAGCGGCAAGTGGATGAGCATCAGCTGCTACGCCGGCAGCCCCGAGGAGGCCGACCGCTATGCCCGCCGGCACGGCTGGCCCGGCCATGACGGCTCGCGGCTGAACTATTTCCGCTCCTGGCTGAGGCGCACCGTCATGAACGAGCCGGATTGAGGAGCGCCCTCCCCCTGAGGAGACCGGTGTTAGTCCCGAAGGGGCCGGGTGGCCGGCCGCGATTTCGGTTAAGAAAGGACCCGAGAACGGAATCGGGTCCCGCCATGAAGATCATCCGTCTGACCGTGCAGCGACGGGCCTTCCTCCTCAAGGCACGCCACCTCCTGTCCGAAGCCGAGCGGCTGCGCCGCTCCCGCCCCGAGGAGGCGGCCGCCCTGCGCCAGGCCGCCGAACGCCTGCGCAGCTTCGCCCTGCACCGGCTGAGCGCCTGAGGGGCAGCGCCGCCGCCCGAACTGCCGTCCCCTCTCCCCGCCCGTAGCAACTGTGTTCAGGGCTGGGAGGCGGCATTGTTTTGATAGGGTGATTGGTCGCGGACGATGGCGTTGAGGATCGTTGCGATCTTGCGCATGCAAGCGGTGAGGGCGAGCTTTGCCGGTTTGCCGCGCTGGCGCAGGC
>DASPKT010000339.1:0-10206 GCA_035627915.1 Azospirillaceae bacterium | reverse complement strand
GGGGGTGCGCGGGGACGCCGCCATCCCTTCCGTCAGAGGTTCCAGTGAACAGCATCCTGAGACGGGCCGCCGCTGTCATCGCGGTCCTCGGAGCCGCCCAGCCGGCCCTGGCCGCCACCGCCCGCGCCCATGACGACGCCGGCTGGCCCGCCGCGCGGGAGCGCAGCACGGGTGCCGCGCTGGGCGCCTATCTCCGCGTCCCGCTCGGCGCGCAGCGGGAGAAGGACGCGCCGCATGCCGGCCTGCGGATGGGCCTGGCGCACCGGTACGTGACGCCCGGCGCGCCGGAGGCGTCCGCCCGCTTCAATCTCGACGCGCTGGACCTGCGCTTCACGGCCGACCAGGCGCCGACCCTCCATTTCGCCGGGACCGAGGTGGGCGTGCTGCGCGAGCGCATGCTGCGCGCCGGGGCGGAGGAGGAGGACGGCTTCCCCTGGACGCCCGTGCTGATCGGCGCCGGCGTGCTCGTGGCCGCCGCGGGCGGCGCCTTCATCTGGTGGGTCGACGAGATGTCCCGGCACAGCGACTGACCCGCCGCCGGGCCGGTGCAGGCCGGGGCGGGACGACAGGGCGGCACCCTAGAGGCGGGCCGCCTCCGCCAGGAAGGCGCGGACCAGGTCAGGGTCCTTGTGGCCCGGCCGGTCCTCCACGCCGGACGACACGTCCACCGCCGCCGCCCCCGTGGTGGCGACCGCTTCCGCCAGGTTGGCCGGGGTCAGCCCGCCCGACAGCATCCAGGGCAGCGGCCAGGACCGGCCCCGCAGCAGGGTCCAGTCGAAGGACAGGCCGTTGCCGCCCGGCAGGGCCGTCACCTTGGCCGGCGGCTTGGCGTCGAACAGCAGCCGGTCGGCGCTGCCGGCATAGGATTGGGCGCGGTCGAGGTCGGCCGGTTCCGCCACCTTGACCGCCTTCATGACCTGCATGCCGTAGGCGGCGCGCACCTCCGCCACCCGCGCCGGGCTCTCCTCCCCGTGCAGCTGGAGCAGGTCCAGCGGGACCTGGCCCACCACGTGCTCCAGGAACTCGTCGTCGGGATCGACGAACAACCCGACGACGCGCACGCCCGTCGGCGCCATGCGCGCCAGCTGGGCCGCCAGCGGCGGCGCCACGTAGCGGGGCGAGCGCTCGTAGAAGACGAGGCCGACATAGCGCGCCCCGCCCTCGACGGCGGCCTGCATCGCGTCGGGATGGTTGATCCCGCAGATCTTGGCCTGGAGGGTCACGCGGCCAGTTCCTCCTGGATGCGGCCGGCGGCCTCGGCCGGGTCGGCGGCGTGGGTGATGGGGCGGCCCACCACCAGGTGGGTGGCGCCGGCGGCGATCGCCTCGCGCGGGGTCATGACCCGCTTCTGGTCGTTGGCGGCGGCCCAGGCGGGGCGGATGCCGGGCACCATCAGGGTGAAGTCGGGCCCCAGCGCCGCCCGCAGCATCGCGCATTCGTTGGGCGAGCAGACGACGCCGTCGAGGCCGGAGCGGCGCGCCAGCTCGGCCAGCCGGCGCACCTGGTCGGCCACGGGCACAGCCTGCCCGACCGCCTCCAGGTCCTCCGCCGACAGGCTGGTCAGGACGGTGACGCCCAGCAGGTGCGGCCGCTCCACCCCCAGCCGGGCCGCCTCCTCCGCCGCCGCCTCGGCTGCGGCGCGCATCATGGCGCCGCCGCCGGACGTGTGCAGCGTCAGGAAGCGCGGCGCCAGCGGTACGACGGAGCGGACGCCGCCCGCCACCGTGTTGGGGATGTCGTGCAGCTTCAGGTCCAGGAACAGGGGCAGGCCCAGCCCGTCGGCGACGCGGCGGATGCCGTCCGGGCCCGACGCGTTGAAGAACTCCAGCCCCAGCTTGACCCCGCCGACCCGGCCCCGCAGCCGTTCCGCCAGCGCCCGCGCCTCGGCTGCGTCGGGGGTGTCCAGGGCGACGAAGACGGGGGAGGCGGTCATGGGGCGGCTCATTCCTATCAGGTGGGCACGGGCAGGGGCGGAGGGAAGCACGGCGCGGCCGACCTGTGAAGCCCGCTCAGCCGCCCGGCCGCCAGCCGCCCAGGGGATAGCTGCGCTGCTCGTGGTAGGTCGGCCCGCCGCGGCCCAGCACGCTCTCGTACAGGACGAAGCGGTCGACCTGGAACGGCCCCTCGCGGAACAGGCCGCGGTCCTCGATGAAGCGGGCCAGCTTCTGCGCCGGCGTCTCGCCCAGCCGCGCCAGGGTCACGTGCGGGCTGAACTTGCGCTCCTCCGCCGGCAGGCCGGCGCGCACCACCGCGCTCTCCACCTTGTCGCGCAGGTGGCGCAGCGGCTCCGACGCCTCCACCCCGGCCCACAGCGTGCGGGCCATGTGCCCCTTGCCGAAGGTGCCGAGCCCGTCCAACGTCAGGGCGAAGGGCTGGGCCACGACCAGGTCCAGCGCCTCGTCGATGTCCTGGGCGGTGCCCTCGTCCACCTCGCCGACGAAGCGCAGGGTGACGTGGAAGTTCTCCGGCGGGACCCAGCGGGCTCCCTGGATGCCGCCGCCCAGCGACTTCAGCCGGTCGCGGACGGTCTCGGGCAGGGGCAGCCCGACGAACAGGCGGATCATGGGTCGAAGGCTCCTCTCGCGCGCGGCGGCGGCAACCGGGTCCGGGGTCAGGGGCAGGGCGAGGGGTTCGCCCGGTGCACCTGCTCGATCTCCGCCAGCACCTCGTCGCTGAGAACCAGATCGAAGGCGTCCAGGTCACGCGCCAGCAGGGACGCGGAGGTGGCACCGACGATGGTGGCGGTGACGAAGGGCCGCCGGTGCACCCAGGCCAGCGCCATCTGGGCGGGGTCCAGGCCGTGGCGGCGGGCGATGTCGACATAGGCGGCGGTCGCCGCCGTGCCCCGCGGGCGGTCGTAGCGCGACGGGCGCGGGTCGATGGCGCGGCGCGATCCCGCCGGCACCACGCCGCCCAGGTACTTGCCGGACAGGGTGCCGCCCGCCATCGGCGAATAGGCCAGCAGCCCCACCTGCTCCTGCAGCGCCACCTCGGCCAGCGCGTCCTCGAAGGTGCGGTTCAGCAGGTTGTAGGCGTTCTGGATGGAGACGATGCGGGGCAGCCCCACCATCTCGGCAGCGGCGAGCCAGCTCATCACGCCCCAGGCCGTCTCGTTGGAGACGCCGATGTGGCGGATCTTGCCCTGGTTCACCAGGTCGGCCAGTACCGCCAGCGTCTCCGGGATCGGCACGCCGGGGTCGTCGCCGGCCGGCGACGGGCGCCCGAAGGCGGCGACCGGACGGTCGGGCCAGTGGATCTGGTAGAGGTCGATGTAGTCGGTCTTCAGCCGCCGCAGGCTGTCCTCGACCGCCGGGATGATGTTGTGGCGGTCCAGCCGGTTCCTGCCCCCGCGCACCCAGCCGAAGCCGCCGTTCGGCCGGCCCATGATCTTGGTGGCCAGGATCACCTTGTCGCGGTTGCGCCGCCCGGCCATCCAGCTCCCGATGATCTCCTCCGTACGCCCGTACGTCTCTGCGGAGGGCGGGACGGCGTACATCTCCGCCGTGTCCAGGAAGTTGATCCCGCGCTCCAGCGCCAGGTCCATCTGGGCGTGGCCTTCCGCCTCGGTGTTCTGCTTGCCGAAGGTCATGGTGCCGAGGCAGACCGCGCTGACGGTCAGGTCGGTTCGGCCGAGGCGGCGCTGTTCCATGGGCGGGTTCCCGATCGCGGTTGACCGCCCCCTATAGCGCGGCCGGGGCGGCGGTGGAAGACGCCGGGGCGGGCCCGCGGGCGTCCCCCTGATGTCCCAGACGTGGGGCTTGCCCCCGGCGGGGCGGGACTCCACAATCGCGCCGCCATGCGTACCCCCGCCGAAACCAGCACCGTCGACCTGCCGGACGAGGCCGCCACCGCGGCGCTCGCCGCCCGGGTCGCGGCCCTGCTGCGGCCGGGCGACGTGGTGGCGCTGCGGGGCGACCTCGGCGCCGGCAAGACCGCCTTCTCCCGCGCCGCCATCCGGGCCCTGTCCGGCGACCCGGAGGAGGAGGTGCCGAGCCCCACCTTCACCCTGGTCCAGACCTACGACCTGCCGGACTTCACCCTCTGGCACTTCGACCTTTACCGGCTGCGCGGGCCCGAGGAGGTGCCGGAGCTGGGCTGGGACGAGGCGAGGGACGGCGGCGTGGCGCTGGTGGAATGGCCGGACCGGCTGGGCCGCCTGATGCCGGCCGACCGGCTGGAGGTGGCCCTGACCATCCGCGGGGACGGTGCGCGCCGCGCGGAACTGACCGGCCACGGCGCCTGGGCCGGCCGACTGGAGAGCTTATGAGCATCGCCGCCACGACCGACGTCCGCGAGGGCGAGATCGTCCGCTTCCTGGCCGACGCCGGCTGGGGCCGGGCGGAGCGCCGCGCCATGGGCGCCGACTGGTCCGCCCGCCGGTACGAGCGGCTGCGCCTGGACGGCCGCAACGCCATCCTGATGGACGCGCCCGGGCCGGCCGCGGCCCAGGTCCCGCCCTTCCTGCGCGTCGGCGCCATCCTGGCCGATCTCGGCCTGTCGGCGCCTTCGGTGCTGGCGGCCGACCCGCCGCGCGGCCTGCTGCTGCTGGAGGATTTCGGCGACCGGCCCTATTCCGCCCTGCTGGATGCCGGCGCCGAGCCCTGGCTGCCGCTGTACGAGCGGGCGACCGACGTGCTGGTGGCGGTGCACCGCCGCTTCGACCCGGCCGCCGCCCCCGACCTGCCGCGCTACCGCGGCCTGTTCCTGGAGCAGGTCATGCTGTTCGCCGACGCCTACGCGCCGGCGGCGCTGGGCCGGAAGCTGGAGGAGCGTGAGCGCGCAGGCCTGGTCGACGCCTGGCGGGCGGTGCTGGAGGGCGCCTACGCCGTGCCGGACAGCCTGCTGCTGCGCGACTACCACCCGGGCAACCTCATGGACCTGGCCGGCCGCGACGGCGTGCGCGCCTGCGGCGTGCTGGACTTCCAGGACGCCGGCGTCGGCCCCGTCACCTACGACCTGCTGTCCCTGCTGGAGGACGCCCGGCGCGACGTGCCGGAGAACATCCGCACGGCCATGACGGAGCGGTACCTGACGGCCTTCCCCGGCCTCGACCGTGGCGCCTTCGCCGCCAGCTACGCGGTCATGGGCGCGCAGCGGCACGCCCGCATCGTCGGCCGGGTGGCGGAGCTGGCCGCCGCCTCCAGCGCCCGCCAGCTGGACTTCCTGCCCCGCGTCTGGGGCCAGCTGAAGGCCAAGCTGGCGGAGCCGGCGCTGGCCCCCTTGCGCGCCTGGGTCGACACCCACCTGCCCCCCGACGGGGCCATTCCCCGGATCCTTGGAGACGCGTCACGATGAGCATGCCCACCCATGCCATGGTCCTGGCCGCCGGCCTGGGGCTGCGCATGCGGCCCCTGACCCTGACCCGGCCGAAGCCGCTGATCGAGGTGGCCGGGCGGACCCTGCTGGACCATGCGCTCGACCGGCTGGAGGCGGCCGGGGTCGGCACCGCCGTGGTGAATTCCCACTATCTCGGCCACATGATCGGGGAGCACCTGGCCGGCCGCACCGGCCCCCGCATCGAGCTGTCGCCGGAGGAGACCCTGCTGGAGACGGCGGGCGGGGTGCGCCACGCCATCGACCGGCTGGGCGACGCGCCCTTCTTCGTGGTCAACGCCGACATCCTGTGGCTGGACGGGCCGACCCCGGCGCTGAAGCGCATGGCCGCCTGCTGGGACGCCGACGCCATGGACGCGCTGCTGCTGCTGATGCCGACGGTCGCCGCCGTCGGCTATGAGGGCAACGGCGACTACCACATGGACCCGGACGGCCGCGCCCGCTTCCGCCAGCCGGACGAGCTGGCGCCCTTCGTCTATGCCGGCGTGCAGATCATCAAGCCGGAGCTGTACCGCGCCCTGGAGCCCGGCCGCCGCTCCAACACCGAGCTGTGGCACCGCGCCGAGGCGGAGGGGCGGCTCTACGGCATGCGCCACGACGGCGCCTGGTTCCACGTCGGCACGCCGGAGGCGGTGGACGAGGTGGACGCGCTGATCCGCGGCCGCGGCATCCGCGTCGCGCTCAGCCAGCCCCGGACGGTCGTGCCGTGACGGCGCCGCGGGTCTTCACCATCCCGCCGGGGATGCCCTTCGTCGACGCGCTGGCGGCGGGCATCCGGGCGGAGATCGGCGACGACCCGCTGTCGCTCTCCTCCGCCACCGTCCTGCTGCCGACCGCCCGCGCCGTGCGTTCCCTGCGCGAGGCGTTCCTGCGGCTGTCGGACGGGCGGCCCGTCCTGCTGCCGCGCCTGTCGGCGCTGGGCGACGTGGACGCCGACGAGGTGGCCCTGTCGCTGGAGGGCCTCGCCCCCGGCGCCGGCCTGCTGGAGCAGAAGCCCGCCATCGGGACCCTGCGCCGCCAGCTGCTGCTGACCCGGCTGGTCATGCGGGCGGAAGGCCTGGCCGCCACCACCGCCCAGGCCGCGCGCCTCGCCCGGGAACTGGCCAAGCTGCTGGACGAGGTGCAGACCGAGCGGCTGGACTTCGCCCGGCTGAAGGAACTGGTGCCGGCGGACTATGCCGAGCACTGGCAGATCACGCTGAGGTTCCTGGAGATCGTCACCGACCTCTGGCCCGCCGTGCTGGAGGAGGAACAGGCGGTGGACCCCGCCGTGGAGCGCGACCGTCGCCTGGGCGCGCTGGCCGAGGCGTGGCGCCTGCGCCCGCCGTCCGGGCCCGTCGTCGCCGCCGGCTCCACCGGCTCCATCCCCGCCACCGCGGACCTGCTGGCGGTGGTGGCGGGGCTGCCGCGGGGCGCGGTGGTGCTGCCGGGGCTGGATCTGGAGATGGACGCGGCAACCTGGGACGCGCTGGACGAGGGGCATCCGCAGTACGGCCTGTCGCGCCTGCTGAAGCGGCTGGGGGTGGCGCGGGCCGAGGTGCGGCCCTGGCCGGTGCCCTCCGAGCTGGAGCGCCGCTCCCACCCCGCCCGCGCCCGCCTGATCTCCGAGGCGCTGCGGCCCGCCGACACGACGGAGGCCTGGCGCGAGCTGGAGACGGTGGAGGACGCGGCGCTGGAGGGACTGCGCCGCCTGGATGCCCCCACCCCGCAGGAGGAGGCGGGCGCCATAGCGCTGATGATGCGCAAGGCGCTGGAGGAACCGGAGCGGACGGCGGCGCTGGTCACCCCCGACCGCGGCCTCGCCCGCCGCGTCGCCATGGAGCTGCGCCGCTGGGACATCGAGGTGGACGACAGCGCCGGCCGGCCGCTGCCGGAAACCGCGGTGGGGAGCTGGCTGCGCCTGCTGGCGGACTGGGCCGCGGCGCCGACACCGCTGGCATTGCTGGCGCTGGCGAAGCATCCGCTGGCGGCCTGCGGGCTGCCCGCGGCGGAGTTCCGGCGCCTGGTGCGCGACCTGGAGCGCGCGGTCCTGCGCGGCCCCCGCCCGGCCGAGGGCTTCGCCGGGCTGCGCGCCGCCCTGGCGGCGGAGGACCGCCGCTTCGACCGCGACGGCGACCGGGAACGGCTGGAAGGGCTGGTGGACCGGCTGGAGGGGCGGCTCGGCCCCCTGTCCGCCGCCATGGCCGGCCCGCCCCGCGACCCGCTGGAGTGGCTGCGCCTGCACGTGGCGGCGGCGGAGGCGCTGGCCGCCACCGACGCCGAACCGGGCGACCGCCGGGTCTGGCGCCACGACGACGGCGAGGCCGCGGCCCGCTTCATCGACGAGCTGCGCGACGCCGCCGCCGGCTTCCCCGCGCTCTCCGGCCCCGATTACGCGGCGCTGCTGGAGGCGCTGATGGCGGGCTGCGCGGTGCGCCCCCGCTACGGGCTGCACCCGCGGCTGCATATCCTGGGCCTGCTGGAGGCGCGGCTTCAGCAGTTCGACCTGATGATCCTGGGCGGGCTGAACGAGGGGACCTGGCCGCCGCAGCCGGCCGCCGACCCCTGGCTGTCCCGGCCCATGCGGGAGAAGTTCGGCCTGCCCTCGCCCGAGCGGCACCAGGGCCAGACCGCGCACGACTTCGCCCAGGCGGCGG
Organism: Azospirillaceae bacterium; assembly: GCA_035627915.1. Lineage (GTDB taxonomy): Bacteria > Pseudomonadota > Alphaproteobacteria > Azospirillales > Azospirillaceae > DASPKT01. The sequence continues at coordinate 2,236 of DASPKT010000339.1, read as the reverse complement.
GTGCCCGCATGGTGGTGCTGTCGCGCGCGGAGCGGGTGGAGGGCACGCCGACCGTGCCGTCGCGCTGGCTGCTGCGGCTGGACACGGTGCTGAAGCGGGTCGGCCGTCCCGACGACCTCTCCGACGGCATGGCGGAGTGGCTGGGCTGGCAGGCGGCGCTGGACCGTCCGGACCAGGTGCGCCCGTGCGAGCCGCCCGCCCCCTGCCCGCCGGTGGCGGCGCGGCCGCGGCGCCTGTCGGTCACCCAGGTGGAGACCTGGATGCGCGACCCCTACGCCGTCTACGCCCGCCACGTGCTGAGGCTGTCGAAGCTGGACCCGCTGGATGCCGACCCCGGCGCCGCCGACAAGGGCGAGTTCATCCACGCCGCCCTCGACCGCTTCGTGCGGGAGCACCCCGGCGAGCTCCCCGGCGACGCGCTGGAGCGGCTGCTGGAGATGGGGCGCGAGGCGTTCGGGCCGGTGCTGGACCGGCCCGGCGTGTACGCCTTCTGGTGGCCCCGCTTCCAGCAGATCGCCGAATGGTTCCTGGCCCAGGAGCGGGAGCGGCGGGCCGCCGGCATGGTGCCGCTGGCGACCGAGGTGACGGGGACCCTGACCCTCGACGCCCCGGCCGGGCCCTTCGTGCTGACCGCCAAGGCCGACCGCATCGACCGGCTGCCGGACGGCGGCCTCGCCATCATCGACTACAAGACCGGCGAGCCGCCGTCGTCCAGGCACATCGAGCTGGGCTTCTCCCCCCAGCTGCCGCTGGAGGCCGCCATCGCCGCCGCCGGCGGGTTCGGCGGCGTGCCCGGGTCGCCGGTGGGCGAGCTGGCCTTCTGGCGCCTGACCGGCGGCGAGCCGGCGGGCGAGGTCAAGACGGTCAAGGGCGACCCCACCGCGCTGGCAGAGCGGGCGCAGGACGGGCTCTCCGACCTGGTGGCGGCCTTCGACGACCCGGCCACCCCCTACCGCTCGCAGCCGCGGCCGGGCTGGGCGCCGCGCTATTCGGACTACCTGCACCTGGCGCGCGTCGCCGAATGGTCCGCCGGCGGCGGGGAGGGCGGGGAATGACCGGCGACCTCATCGCGCTGACCCCGCGCGGCACCATGCCGGTGGACCCCAACGTCAAGCAGCGCCGCGCCGCCGACCCGGAGGCCTCCGTCTGGGTGGGCGCCTCGGCCGGGACGGGCAAGACCAAGGTGCTGACCGACCGGGTGCTGCGCCTCATGCTGGCCGGCACCGACCCGGGGCGCATCCTCTGCCTGACTTTCACCAAGGCGGCCGCCGCGGAGATGTCCAACCGCATCGCCGACCGGCTGGCCCGCTGGGCGGTGGCCCCGGACGGGCGGCTGCAGGACTGGCTGTACGAGCTGACCGGCGTGGTGCCGACGGCGGCGCAGTGCACCGCCGCCCGCCGCCTGTTCGCCCGCGTGCTGGACACGCCGGGCGGCATGAAGATCCAGACCATCCACGCCTTCTGCCAGTCGCTGCTGCGCCGCTTCCCGCTGGAGGCCGGGCTGCCCCCCAACTTCGAGGTGATGGACGACCGCACCGCGGCGGAGCTGCTGGAGGAGGCCCAGGCGGCGGTGCTGGACGCCGCCCGCGCCGAGCCCGACGGCGACCTCGGCCGCGCCGTCGCCCGCATCGCCGGCGCCGTGCAGGAGGGCGAGTTCGCCGAGCTGATGGCCGAGCTGACCCGCGAGCGCGGCCGCATCCGCCGCCTCATCGACGGGCAGGGCGGGCTGGCGGCGGTGACGGACGCGGTCTACCGCTACCTCAAGGTCGGCCGCGACGAGGACGAGCGGTCGGTGGTGGAGCAGGCCTGCCGCGACGGCGCCTTCGACGACATCGGCCTGCGCGCCGCCTGCCAGGCGCTGGCCGCCAGCTCGGACACCGACGGCAAGCGCGGCATCGCGCTGCAGTCCTGGCTGGACAAGGCGGAACGCCGGGCCAAGGGCTTCCTGGAGTACGGGACCCTCTTCCTGACCAAGGAGGGGGAGGTCCGCAAGACGCTGCTGGGCAAGAAGGCCGCCACCGGCAATCCGGCGGCGCTGGAAGCGTTGCAGCGCGAGGCGGAACGGCTGATCCAGGTGATGGAGCGGCTGAAATGCGTCGGCGTCGCCGCCGGCACCGCGGCCCTGCTGACGCTCGCCGACGCGCTGCTGGCGACGTACCAGCGCCTGAAGGACGGCCGCGCCCTGCTGGACTTCGACGACCTGATCCTGTCGGCCGGGCGGCTGCTGTCGGAGGAG
>DASPKT010000338.1:0-6274 GCA_035627915.1 Azospirillaceae bacterium | reverse complement strand
ACGACCCGGGCATCCTGCGATAATCGACTTAAGCGTACATTGTCCCGGCCGGTTCCGTCGCGAACCAGTCCGCGAAGGCGTCGAACACCGCGCAGGCAGCCTCCACCATGGCCGCGAGGCGGGCGGGATCGGCGCCGCATTCCTCCACGGCCCGGCAGCAATCCCGCCACAGCAGGGCGTCGTCCGGACCGCCGAGAAGGAAGGTCCGCCCTGCTTCCCCGGCGAGCAGGTGGTCCAACTTCCGGGCCATCACCCGGCCGCCCAGCGTGGAGCCCTCGCGGACCCACAGGCAGCCGATTGCCCAGCCGCGCGGCCCGGGGGAGGGCAGGGCGGCCACCGGGAGCGCCGCCATCATGGCGGCGTCCGCGCCCAGAATCATACCGTCTACGCGTAGGCGATATGTTCTGTTGTGCCTGACAGGGTCGATGCCGAACTCCACAAGTTCCGCTTCACAAGCCTCCAGGCGCGTCTCCAACGCACGGTGGAATCCGTAGAGGCGCATCAGCAACCGCCGGTAGCCGGCACGGTCGAGCCTCCCCTCCATCAGGGCGGCGAACGGCGCGGCGCGGTGAAGGGCCTCGTGACGGGCGGCGGTGGCGGCGCGCAGGGCCTCGCGCGCGCTCAAGATGCCGCCAGCGCGAGCAGGATCCGCTCCAGGTCGTCCTTGCGGTAGGGCTTCATCAGCACGCTGACCATAGGGTCGCCCTCGGTCAGCGCCTCGTCGGGCTGCTGCCCGGTCACGTAGACGACGCGCAGGGCCGGGTTCTCCGCACGGGCCAGGCGGGCCAGCTCGGTCCCCGGCATGCCGGGCAGGCCGACGTCGGTCATCAGCACGTCGAAGCCGTCCCCGTTCCGCAGGGCCGCCAGGGCCTCCTGCGGGTCGGCGGCCTCCGCCACCTCGTGGCCCAGGTCGGACAGCATGTCGGCGCAGGACATGCGGATGAGGAGTTCGTCCTCGACCAGGAGCACGCGCATGTTGGTACCCTCCCTCTCCATCCTCGTTGCCGGCGCCGGGAGGGGACCCGGGCGCCGGTCCAGCAGCGCGCGCAGGCCCTGGGCCAGGGCCGCGCGCCGGAACGGCTTGTTCAGAAGCGGAACGCCCTCCGCCAGGGAGCCCACCGGGTCGCCGGGGTCGGGGGCGGCATAGCCCGACGCCATCAGGACCGGCAGGTCGGGCCAGCGGCGGCGCACGGCGCCCGCCAGCTGCGCGCCGCTGAGGCCGCCCGGCATGACCATGTCGGTGAAGACGGCGTCGGGCCGCTGCGCCTCGATCGCCGCGAGGGCCTCGGCCCCGTCGGCGGCGGTCCGGACGCGGTAGCCGAGCTCGCGCAGCGTCTCGGCGGTGGCGCCGCGGACCAGCTCGTCGTCCTCCACGACCAGGACCAGCTCTCCCCTGCCCTGCTGGCTGCCCGCGGCCCCGGCGTCGGCGCGCACCGGCTCCTCCGGCCGGCCGGCGACGCAGGGCAGCAGCAGGGTGACCCGGGTCCCGGCCCCGGGTCCGCTCTCCAGCGAGACGTGGCCGCCGGACTGGCGGGCGAAGCCGTAGACCTGGCTGAGGCCGAGGCCGCTTCCCCGCCCCACCCCCTTGGTGGTGAAGAAGGGCTCGAACACCCGGGCCAGCACTTCCTCCGGCATGCCGGAGCCGGTGTCGCTCACGGTCACGCGGACATAGCGGCCGGGTTCCGGCCCGTCCGGCGAGGCCGCCACGTCCGCCGGGGCGGTCCGCACCGCCAGGCGCCCGCCCCCGGCCATGGCGTCGCGGGCGTTGACGGCCAGGTTCAGGATCGCGACCTCGAACTGGGTGGGGTCGATGCGGCAGTTGCCGACCTCCGCGTCCAGCTCCAGGCCCAGCTCCACCGCCTCCCCCAGGGCCCGGCGCACCAGCGGCTCGAAGTCGCGCAGCAGCTGGTTCACGCTGACCGTCTGCGGGCGCAGGGTCTGGCGCCTGGCGAAGGCCAGCAGGTGCCCGGTCAGCCGCACCCCGCGGTCGGCGGCGTCCAGCGCCGCGGCAGCCAGTTGGCGCACCCGCTCCGGGTCGCCGACGCTGTGCTGGATCAGGTCGAGGTGGCTGACCAGCACCGTCAGCAGGTTGTTGAAGTCGTGCGCGACGCCGCCGGTCATCTGGCCGATGGCGTCCATCTTCTGCGCCTGCTCCAGCACGGACTCGGTGCGCTCGCGCCGCAGCATCTCGGCGTTCAGGCGGTTGACCATGCCGGCCAGCTCCGCCGTGCGCTCGGCCACCCGCTGCTCCAGCGCCTCGTTCTGCTGGCGCTGGGCGTCCTCGGCCAGCTTGCGCTCGGTGATGTCGGCGATGATGCCGGACATCCGCCCGGGCAACGCGCCCCCGGCGCCGGGACCCGGGCCGCCCCGGAACTCGATCCAGCGCACCTCGCCGTCGTCGGCGCGGCGGATGCGGCACTGGGCGCACCAGTCGCCGCGTCCGGCGGAGGCGCCGCGGATCGCCTCGTCCAGCCGCTCGCGGTCCTCCGGCAGCACGTGGAACAGCAGGGCGGCGTAGTTCCACTCCGGCAGCATGCCGTCATAGCCGAAGATGCGGTCATGGTAGTCGGTGCGCAGGATGCGCCCGGTGCCGAGGTCCAGCTCCCAGGTGCCGAGCCGCCCCGCCTCCAGCGCCAGGCGCAGCCGCGCCTCGCTGGCCTCCAGGGCCTGGGCGGTGCGCTCCAGCTCCGCCCGCTCGCGCGCCTCGGCGATGGCGCGGGACAGGGCGGAGGGCAGTCGCTGCAGGCGCGACTTCAGCACGTAGTCGGTGGCGCCGCGCTTCAGCGACTCCACCGCCAATTCCTCGCCCAGCGTGCCGGAGACGAAGATGAAGGGGGTCAGCGGCGCCAGCCGCCGGGCGATCTCCAGCGCCGCGTCGCCGCTGAACCCCGGCAGCACGTAGTCGGCCAGGATGGCGTCGTAGTGGCGGCGCCCCAGCGCCTCCTGGAACTCCGGCCCGCCCGTGACATGGTCGACGGCGGCCCCCGCGTCCAGGCGGGAGACGTGCTCGCGGATCAGGTCGGCGTCGAGCGGGCTGTCCTCCAGAAGCAGGATCCTCAGCGGTCCCGCGACGGCGACTGACCCCGCGTCCATGCGTGCGTCCATCGCGTCAGGCGGACCGTCCGCCGACGCCGGGCGGCGGCTCGTTCAGGATCGCCCAGAACACGCCGACGTCCTGGATCGCCTGGAAGAACTCGTGGAAGTCCACCGGCTTCACCACGAAGGCGTTGACGCCCAGCTGGTAGCTGCGCACCACGTCCTGCTCCTCCCGCGAGGAGGTCAGCATGACCACGGGCAGCGCCCGCAGCGCCGGGTCGCCCTTGACCGCGGCCAGCACCTCCAGCCCGTCCACCTTGGGCAGCTTCAGGTCCAGCAGCACCACCGCCGGCGCCCCGGTCAGGCGGCCGGCGTAGGGGCCCCGGCAGCGCAGGAAGTCCAGCGCCTCCGCCCCGTCGCGGACGACGACCACGTCGTTGGCGAGCTGGCTCTTCTCCAGCGCCGCCAGGGTCAGCTCGATGTCCTTGGGGTTGTCCTCGACCAGCAGGATCGGCTTCAGGTCCGCCATGTCTCAACTCCTGTCCTGTCGGTCGCCGTCCTGGCGGGGCAGTGCGATGTAGAAGGTGGCGCCGCGGTCCGGCTCGGCCTGCGCCCAGACCCGGCCGCCGTGCCGCTCGACGATGCGGCGCACGTTGGCGAGCCCGATGCCGGTGCCCTCGAACTCCTCCATCCGGTGGAGGCGCTGGAAGACGCCGAACAGCTTGTGCGCGTAGGCCATGTCGAACCCGACCCCGTTGTCGCGCACAAAGTATACTGTTTCGGTCTCGGAACAATCCCGCCCGACCTCGATGACGGCGGGGTCGCGGCCGCGGCTGTACTTGACCGCGTTGGACAGCAGGTTCTGCATGGCGAGCCGCAGGAAAACAGGGTCGACCATGACCGAGCCGAGCTCGCCCACGCGCCACTCGACGGCCCGCCCGGCCCCCTCCGGCTCCACCCGAACCCTGGCCTCGCGGACCAGCTGGTTCATGTCCACCAGGACGGGCGTCAGCGAGGCGCGGCCCATCTGGGAGAAGTTCAGCAGGTTGTCCACCAGCGTGCCGGCGCCGAAGGCGGACTCGATGATGGTGTCGACGTAGCGCCGCCCGCGCTCGCTCAGGTTCGCGCCCTCGCGCTCCTTCAGCAGCTCGGCATAGCCGACGATGTGGCGGAACGGCGCCCGGAGGTCGTGCGAGACGGAGTAGGAGAAGGCCTCCAGCTCCTTGTTGCTGCGCTGCAGCTCCTCCGCCAGCGAGGCCATCTCCTCCGCCCGGCGCAGCACCACGTCGACGATGGCGGCGCGCAGGTCGCGGGCCGCCTCCAGCTCCGCCCGCCGCCAGGGCAGCGAGCGCAGGCGAACCGTCTCCTTCCAGGTCTCGAAGGACTTGCGGGGATGCAGCCGCTGCGGCGCGCCGGCGGCGCCATCCGGTTCCGCCGGCTTGTGGGGGTCGCCGCCCCACTTCACCGTGCGCACCACCTCCGGCCGGAACCACATCAGGAAGCTGTTGTGGAAGCGCGAGATGGAGATGGCGAGCAGGCCGCACGCCTGTTCCTTGAAGGCCTCCGCCCCCTGCATCAGGGTCGGCAGCGTGTCGGTGGCGAAGACGTCCTCCCCCGCCCGGGCCGCCAGCCAGTCGGCGATGCGGCGCACCGCCGCCTCGTCCGGGGTCGCGCCGACCAGGATGCAGCCCGCCTCCGAGACGACGGCCACGCCCTGGCTGGCGGTCAGCGCCATCAGCCGCTCCGGCTCGCGCACCAGCCCGTCGAGGAACCGGTCCTCCGCCGCCATGGCGGCCAGCAGCGCCGTCTCGATCCGGCGCAGCTCCATCCGGTACTCCACCTCCGCCGCCCGCTCCAGCATGGTGACCTGGAGGGAGAAGACGGTGCCGATGAAGTCGCAGATCTGCCGCAGCTGATAGGGCACCCGCCGCGGCACGGCGTCGTGGCAGGAGATCAGGCCCCATAGCCGCCCCTCGTGCAGGATCGACACCGACATGGAGGCCGCCGTGCCCATGTTACGCATGTATTCCAGATGCACCGGCGAGACGGAGCGCAGGGTGGAGCGCGACAGGTCCAGCGGCCGACCGGTCAGCGGGTTCGCCGGCGGCAGGATCGGCACCGGGCGGTAGTCGGCGTCGGCGATCAGGCGCAGCCGGTTCAGCTCGTAGAGCTGGCGGGCCTGGGCCGGGATGTCGGAGGCGGGGAAGCGCAGGTCGAGGTAGCTGGGCAGCCGGCCGTTGCCGTCCTCGGCGATGACGGTGCCGTTCCAGGCCTCGTCGAAGCGGTAGACCAGCACCCGGTCGAAGCCGGTGATGCGCCGCACCTCCCGCGCCGTCATCTCCGCCAGCCGGTCGACCCGGCCGACCTGCTGCAGCGCCTCCACGAAGTCGCGGACGATGGGATAGGGCTGCTCCAGCCGGATCGGCCAGGCCTCCTCCGCCGGTTCCAGCTCCAGCACGATGGTGCCGTCCACCCGGTGCGCCACCGCGTCGAAGCGCCGGGCCCCGTCCCCGGACTCCAGGCCGATCCCCGACAGCGACTGCGGCGCCGCACCGGCGCCCTCCGCCAGGCCCAGCAGCGCCGCCGCGCCGCCGCCGCGCAGCAGCTCCCGCAGCGGCCGGCCCAGCGCCTCCGACACGCCCGTCCCCAGCAGCGGGCCCGCGTTGGCGCTTGCCATGGCGAGCGTCATGCCGGCCGGGTCGAGGGCCAGCAGGACGCCGTAGGGCTGGATGCTGCCGGGGATGTGGATCGGCTCGCGGGCGCAGGCGGACAGGTCCACCGCGCCGCCCGCCGTTCCACCGTCCGGGAGGCCGTCATCGGGGCGTAGGTTCATGCAGGAACGGTCCGCGTAGCGTCTTCCATGCCCGGTCACTTCCGGGCTAGCGGGTCGTCCTAGGCAAAACCAAAAGGCCGGGAATTACCATTGGCGCAATGGTCTATGACCTTTGCGTAGGCGCCTGATCCGCCGCGCCTTTCCCGTGGGACGGTGCCTGCCGGCCGGGGGTTTCGCGGCCGGGTTGATCGGTGCCGCCGCCCCTTCCCGCGCGATCCTCCGCGGCCATGCGCAGGATCACGTCGGCCACGTCCCGCCGCTCCCCGTCGGAGAAGGGGCTGACGCCCAGCAGCTCCAGGAAGGCCAGCCCCTCCGTCGCCAGCCAGAGCACGCGGCCGAGGTCGGGGTCGGAGCCGGAGGCGGCGATCTTCTCCAGCGCCTTGCGGTGGTCCTCGCGGACCGGGT
>DASPKT010000337.1:0-5500 GCA_035627915.1 Azospirillaceae bacterium | reverse complement strand
ACGGCTTCTACGGGCTGCTGGCCGGCGGCGGGCTGGCGGCCCTGTCGGCCTGGCTGATGTCGGTGCAGACGCCGATGCGGGTGGCGGGTGCCGCGCTGCTGTTCTGGCTGGCCTGGGGCGCCTGGCGCACCGCCGTCCCGGCCAAGCGCGACGAGGCCGCGGAAGGCGCGGGCGAGGCGGCGCCCGGCGGGCGGCTGCTGCCGGCCTTCCTCTCCACCACGGCGCTGACGCTGGCGAACCCCATGACCATCCTCAGCTTCACCGCCCTCTTCGGGGCGATGGCCCTGCCCGCGGGAGAGGCCGGGGCGACGGCGGTGGCGGTGCTGGTGGGCGGCGTCTTCCTGGGCTCCGCCGCCTGGTGGGTGGCGCTGTGCTCCGGCGTGGCGCTGGCCGGTCGGCTGATCGACAGGCGGACCATGACCCTGGTCAACCGCGGCTCCGCCCTGCTGATCGCCGGCTTCGGGGTGCATTCGCTGGCGGGCCTCGCTCTTTGAGGCCGCGGGGCGCCTGATATCACAAGGGGTTGGGGGACGGCGGCGAAATCGGCAGTGGCACCGCGCGGGGCCACCCTGTAGGCTGCCCGGATAGCTGTCCGGTCGGGCGATGCGTCGTCTCCTACTCCTGCTGTTCCTCCTGGTCCTGGCGTTCCCCGTCCGGCCCGCCGCGGCCGCCGAGCCGGTGCCGGCGGCGCCGGAGTTCCAGATCATCGGCCGGCACATCGACATCCTCGACGACCCCGACCATTCGGTCACGGCCGAGCAGGTGCTGTCCGGTGCCGTCGCCGACCGCTTCCGGCCCTCCCCCGGCGACGCGCCCAGCTTCTCCCGCACCACCCACGCCTACTGGGGCCGCTTCACCGTGCGCAACGATGGGGCGGAGACGCTGGAGCGGCTGCTGGTCCTGGCCCAGCCCTATTACTTCGACATCCGGCTCTACCAGTCCGACGGCAAGGGCGGCTGGACCGAGCGTCGGCTGCAGCGCGGCACGGCGGAGCGCGGCACCGACGACAACTACCGGCTGGCGGCGTTCCGGACGCTGCTGCCGCCGGGCGACACCCAGTTCTACGTCCGCATCGACTACTATTTCGTCTCCTTCGGGCTGACGCTGCGGTCGGTGGACGCGCACGGCGACCTGAAGGCGTCGGAATCGCTGTTCTTCGGCATGGTCTTCGGGGCCATGCTGATCCTCACCCTCTACCCGCTGGCGCTGGCGCTGTTCGTGCGGGAGGGGCCGGCCCTGCCGCTGTTCGTGTTCTGCGCGGTCGACGGGGCGATGACCTTCGTGAACCTGGGGTTCCCCTGGGTGGCGCTGCCCTCCGCCGTCGCCAGCTACAGCTACCTCTTCTTCAACCCGCTGGCGGTGATCGCGCTGCTGGCCTTCACCCGCAGCTACCTGCAGCTGAAGCGCCGCGCCCCGCTGGCCTACCGCATCACCATCGCGCTGGAGCTGGCCTGCGCCGCCACCTACGTGACCCAGCTGATCGCCCCGCACCAGTCAGGCTGGGCCCAGCTGGTCGGCATCGCGGCGACGCTGCACTGCCTGGTCACCGCCGCCTACCTGGTGTTCCGCCAGCGCGAGGCGTGGCTGTACCTGTTCGGCTTCACCATGCTGTCGGGCTTCGGCATCGTCTACGGGCTGGTGGCGGCCGGCATCGTGCCGGCGACGCTGCAGGTGATGCACGCCATCGGCTTCGGCCGCATCGCCGGCACCGTCATCCTGACCTTCGGCGTCGCCTACGTGATCGGCAAGATGCGGGAGGCGCGCATGGAGGCGCTGGCCCGGTCGGAGGCGGCGCTGCGCCAGGCCAAGGAGGGGCTGGAGGACCGCGTGCGCGAGCGCACCGCAGAGCTGGCCCAGGCGCTGGACGAGCTGCGCGAGAGCAAGGACGCGCTGGTGCAGTCGGAGAAGCTGGCGGCCCTGGGCCAGCTGGTCGCCGGCGTCGCGCACGAGATCAACACGCCGGTCGGCGTGGTGGTGACCGCCTCCTCCCACCTGCTGGACCAGACGCGCGACGTCGGCGGCCGGCTGGCGGCGGGGCAGCTGCGCAAGTCGGAGCTGACCGGCTACCTGGACCAGGCGGTGACCGCGTGCGAGGCGGTGCTGGTGAACGCCAGCCGCGCCGCCGCGCTGGTGCAGAGCTTCAAGAACGTCGCCGCCGACCAGGTCGCGGACGAGCGCCGGTCCTTCGCCCTGAAGGACGTGGTGGGCGAGGTGGTGCTGAGCCTGTCGCCGCACCTGCGCTCCTGCGGGCACCGGCTGGAGGTGGCGGGGGAGCTGGACGGCATCGACATGCTGAGCCATCCGGGCGCGCTGACGCGGGTGCTGACCAACCTCGTCATGAACGCCACCATCCACGGCTACGAGGAGGGGCGCACCGGCGGCCTGATCCGGGTGGAGGTGTCGGCACCTTCCCCCGAGGAGGTGGAGATCCGGGTGGAGGACGACGGCCGCGGCGTGCCGCCCGACCTGCGCAGCAAGGTCTTCGACCCCTTCTTCACCACCCGGCGCGGGCGCGGCGGCACCGGCCTCGGCCTGCACATCGTGCACAACCTGGTGACCGAGACGCTGCGCGGCACGGTGCGGCTCGACCCGGCCGCGGAGCGGGGCGCCCGCTTCCTCATCCGCCTGCCCCGCCAGCTCTCCGAGGCGCGGGCCGAGCCGGTCGGCTGAGGCGCGGGGCGGGGTGGGCCGTTCCCAATGCTTGGACGTTCCTCCTGTCCGTCATTCCACTTGTCCGTCATTCCGGCGCAAGCCGGAATCCAGGGGCTGTTGGCCGTGCCGCCTGGGGCCCTGGACCCCGGCTTCCGCCGGGGTGACGGAAGAGGGAAGGGCAAGGGAAAAGGAAAGGAAGGCCAGCCTCCCCGCCAGCCCCCCCCCCTTAACCGGCGGCGAGGAAGCAGCCCAGCGGCGGCAGGGTCAGGGTGGCGCCGTCCAGCACCGGTTCCGGCGCGCCGGGCGGGCGCGGCAGCTCGATGGGGCGCAGGCCCGCCGCCGCCGGCAGGATGTAGCTGGCCGGCGCGTTCGACAGGTTGAAGGCGGCCTGGATGCGCGTCCCGCCCTCCTGCCGCACGAAGGCCAGCACGCCGCCGTCCTCGTCCACCTGGACCAGGCTGCCCCGGCGCAGCGCCGGGCGGGTGCGGCGCAGCTCCAGCGCCGCCCGCCAGACGGCCAGCGTGGAGGCGTTGCGCCGCTCCTGCACCGCCACGGCGCGGGCCAGGTGCTCCGGCGCCACCGGCAGCCAGGGCTTCGCCCCGGCCGGGCTGAAGCCGCCGTTGGGCGCCTCCGGCGTCCAGGGGATGGGGGTGCGGCTGCCGTCGCGGCCCTTGAACTCCGGCCAGTAGGTGATGCCGAAGGGGTCGCGCAGGTCCTCCAGGGCCAGCTCCGCCTGGGTCAGTCCCAGCTCATCGCCCTGGTAGACGCAGACGGTGCCGGGCAGGCAGGCCAGCAGCACCGCCAGCAGCGCCTCGAACCGGGCGGGGTCGGCGCCCTCGGGCAGCCAGCGCGAGGCGGCGCGCTCCACGTCGTGGTTGGACAGGCTCCAGCAGGTGCCGCCGCGGTCGTCCGCCGCCATGATGGCGGTGCGCAGCGCCTGGGCGGAGAAGGGCCGCTTCGGCAGGTCCAGCGTATAGGCGGCGTGCAGCCCGCCCGGCCGGGTGTACAGCTCGATCCGCTCGGCCGCACCGGGGCGCGACGACAGCTCGCCCAGCAGCACCCGGTCGCCGCCGAACGCGTCCACCGTGGCGCGCAGCCGCTCCAGGAAGGGCCTGATGTCGCCGTGCATCATGTCGTAGACATGGTGCTGCATGCCGAACAGCTTGGTGGGGAAGTCGAAGGGCTCCGGGTCCTCCGGCGGGTTGGAGCGCAGGCCCGGGTCGCGCATCAGGAAGTCCACCGCGTCCACCCGGAACCCGTCCACCCCGCGCCGCAGCCAGAAGCGCGCCACGTCCATCATCGCCTCCGACGCCCCGGCGGAGCGGAGGTTGAGGGTCGGCTGGCGCGACAGGAAATGGTGCAGGTAGTACTGCCGGCGCCGCGGCTCCCAGGTCCAGGCGGCGCCGCCGAAGACCGACAGCCAGTTGTTGGGCGGCGTGCCGTCCGGGCTGGGGTCGGCCCAGACGAACCAGTCGGCCCGCGGGTTGTCGCGCGAGGCGCGGCTCTCCAGGAACCAGGGGTGCCGGTCCGACGTGTGGCCCAGCACCAGGTCCAGCATGACCTTCAGCCCCAGCCGGTGCGCCTTCGCCAGCACCCGGTCGAAGTCATCCAGCGTCCCCATGCGCGGGTCGACCGCGCAATGGTCGGACACGTCGTAGCCGAAGTCGGCCAGGGGCGAGGCGTAGAAGGGCGACAGCCAGACCCCGTCCACCCCCAGCGAGGCGATGTGGTCCAGCCCCGCCAGCACGCCTTGCAGGTCGCCCCAGCCGTCGCCGTTCCCGTCGCGGAAGGACAGCGGATAGACCTGGTAGAGCGCCGCGCCCTCCAGCCAATGGCGTGCCATGGATGCCTCCTCGATCCCGGATGTCCGCTACCCCCTTATATCGGGACCAGGGCGGGGCGGACAGGATGGGGCCGAGGCTTGCCGGATAATGGTTAACAAATCGGCGTGAACGAGGGGGTTGGTTGCCCGATCCTCCGGCCGGATTGCCCGATCCGCTTTATCTTCAGAGGCGTGGCACGGCGGTCCTTGCGCGCGGGAACGGGGCGGCTACCTTGGGGGCGGTCGCACCCGGTGCGCCGTCACTTCCGCGCGGAGAATGCCCCCATGCCCGTCAGCCTCACCCTCAACGGCAAGGCCTGGTCGGTCGATGCCGACCCCGAGATGCCGCTCCTCTGGGCCGTCCGCGAACTGGCCGGCCTCACCGGCACCAAGTTCGGCTGCGGCATGGCCCAGTGCGGCGCCTGCACCGTCCATGTCGACGGCATGCCGGTGCGCGCCTGCTCCACGCCGCTCGGCGCGGTGGAGGGCCAGTCGGTGACGACCATTGAGGGGCTGGACGGCAAGGTCGCCGGCGCCGTGCAGGCCGCCTGGCAGGAGATCGACGTGGCCCAGTGCGGCTACTGCCAGTCGGGCCAGGTCATGTCGGCGGTGGCGCTGCTGGCCGCCAACCCCAGGCCCGACGACGCGGCCATCGACGCCGCCATGAACGGCAACCTCTGCCGCTGCGCCACCTATGTCCGCATCCGCTCGGCCATCCACCAGGCCGCCAAGACGCTGGAGGGCTGAGACCATGCCGGACGGTTCGATCACCACTTCCCGCCGTTCCTTCCTGAAGACCGCCGGCGGCGCCGGGCTGGGCCTGACCCTGGGCTTCGTCTGGGCGCCCGGCGGGCGCAAGGCGCTGGCCGCGGCGGCCGGGGCCAGGGTGCTGGCGCCCAACGCCTTCGTCCGGGTGGCGCCGGACAACACCGTGACGGTGCTGGTGAAGCACCTGGAGATGGGCCAGGGCGTGATGACCGGCCTCGCCACCATCGTGGCGGAGGAGCTGGACGCCGACTGGTCGCA
>DASPKT010000336.1:0-2747 GCA_035627915.1 Azospirillaceae bacterium | reverse complement strand
TGGGCGGCGCGGCGGGGACGACCGGCAGCCCGGTGAAGGCGGTGTCCGGCAGCACCGGCTTGTCCGGCTCCGGCACCGCGTCGGCGGAGGTCCGGAACAGGTACGGCGCCTCCTCCTGCGGCCCCAGGGTCCAGAGGCCCGGGTTGACCACGTCGATGGCGGCCCGGAAGGTCCGGTTGGTGAAGAGGGGGTCGTCGTCTGGAACGGTGTTGCCCTCCAGGTCCACCACATAGCCCTGGTAGTAGCCCTTGAAGCCCGTCGTGGTCTGCGGCAGCCCGTACCAGGTCAGCGCCAGCGACAGGCTGGAGAGCGTCTTCACGAACAGCTCCGGCGCCGCGATCTCGACCGCGCCGTGCTGGGTGGGCGGGGCGCCGAAGGGGGCGAACGGCTTCGCCGGGTCCGCGTCTCCGGTCGGCGTCGCCAGGCCCAGCTGCGCCAGGTCGGTCACGTCCACCCGCACTTCCAGGCCCGACAGCGCCAGCCCCGACAGCAGCGCGTAGGGCGGCACCGGCACGGCGGCCGTGGTGCCCGTGACCGTGACCGGCGCCTGCTCCAGGCTCGCCTGCACGGTCGGCAGGTCCATGGTCGGCACGGAGGCCGGGTCGGCGGGCGGGACCGCCGTCTTGGCCGCGGGCTGCGTCGCCATCGCCACCAGCGGCTCGGCACCGGCGTCCAGCGTGAAGCCCAGGGTGAAGACGGTCCCCTCCGCCGGGGCGGCGACCACGGGGTCGCGCACCGGGACCCAGCCGCCGGCGGTGGAATAGGAATAGGCGAAGCCCTGCGCCAGCACCTGGGCCAGCACGTCCAGCGGCGCCACCCCGCCGGCGGCGTCGCCGATCGCCGTCAGGGCCGGCATCAGCGCGTCCAGGCTGGCCGGCGCCACGGTCAGCAGCAGGTCCACCTTGCGCTCGCCGCCGGTCAGCATGAGCACCGGGCCCGCGACGGCGAAGCCGAGGGTGGCCGGCGCCGTCACCAGCGGCCCCTCGGTTCCCGGGGCGGCGCCGCCGAAGGGTGGGAAGGGGCCGGAGAGCAGCGGCGGCTTGTCGGCCAGCGTCACGCGCCCGGCCAGCAGCCCGGCCGGCATCGGCATGCCGGCGACGGTCGCTTCCGCCACCGTCAGCGTGCGCAGCGCCGCCAGCGGCGCCGGGTACACGGCCAGGGCGCGCTCCGTGGCGAAGTCGATGCTGTCGCCGGCGGCGTCGGTGCCGGCCGGGAACAGCGTGCCCTTCGGCACCGAGGCGACCGGCGTCCCGTCCTCCGGCGTGAAGGCGAGGAACAGGCGGTCGCCCTCCGCCGCGCGGCTCACCTGCCGCAGGACGGCCGAGTAGTAGAAGTCCAGCAGGCGCGCCGGGAACCGGTTCACCGCGTCCTGCGCGTGGCCGAACAGCCGGGCGAAGGCGATGTAGAGGGCGGCCTGGGGCGCGTGCCCGTCGCTCTCCATGGAGGCGGGCAGCAGGCGCCGCGCCTCGGCCGACAGCCGCCGCAGCAGCGCCCCCAGCGCCGCCGCCAGTTCCGCCAGCAGGGCCTGCAGCCGGTCGAACCACCCGCGGGAGAAGGAGGCGCCGGCCTCCCGCCCCTCCGCAGCGGCGCCGGCCAGCCCCCAGGCCTCCGACAGGCCGGCGCTCTCCAGGCGCAGGCCCTGGTCGGGCCGCGTCGCGGCGAGGTGGCGGGCCAGCGCGCGCAGCGGCCGGCCGATCCCGCCCGCCGCCTCGTGCCTGACCGTCCGCGCGATGCCGGTGCCGGCGGCGCCCGGGTTCTCCCGCGCCCGGTCCAGGACGCGCAGCGCCCGCAGCAGCAGCGCCAGGATGCGCCGCGCCGCCTTCGCCCGCGCCTCCGCCCCGCCGGCCTCGCGCAGCAGGGCCTGGAGCCGTTGCAGCCTGGTGTCCCAGGCGTCGACGTCCAGCCCCGCCAGCATGGCGAGGGCGATGGTCGGGTCGGAGGCGAACAGCGGGGTCCAGTCCCCGTCGGGCTGGTCCTCCAGGTCGAAGAAGTTGACCAGCGCCCCGTACTCCGCGGAGAAGGCCAGGATCTCCGACAGGTTCCGCCCGTCCACCTGGACGCGGCCGGGCTGCGGGCGCTCCCGCCAGCGGTCGAGCTGGCTGGCCGCCCCGTTCAGCACCCTCTGCGGGTTCGGTCGGTCCATGGTCGCCCGGGCTCAGTAGGGGGGCGGCGGCAACGTCGCCTCGATGAGGTAGAAGGGGTAGACGAGGTTGCTGCGCACGTTGGTCTGGCGGATCATGTAGTCGACGCCGATCTCCAGGATGCCGCCCGCCGGGTCGGACAGGGTGACGCTGACCTCGATGACGTCGATCCGCGGCTCCCAGTCCAGGATCGCGGTGGCGATGAGGTCGCGGATCTGGTTGGCCGTGGTGGTGGTGAGGCTGGTGAAGACCCTGTCCCACAGGCTGGTGCCGTATGTGGCCAGCATGATCCGCTCGCCGATGGCGGTGGAGAACAGGATCCACAGGCTCTCCTTCACGTCGGCGTCGCCGCTGACCATGACGACCGAGCCGGTCCGCCGCGAGAAGACGGGCGGGAAGCTCCAGCCGGTGCCGAGGAAGGAGGGGGAGGCGGCCCCGGGCCGGGTTTCCCGCGCCATCGGCTCAGCCTCCGATCATGACCGTGGGCAGCCCGGCGGCGACGGTGCCGCCGTGCGCGGTCGTGTCGCCCATCCGGGCGGCCGGCAGGCCCATGATCATGACGGTGGCCGATCCCTTGACGATGGTGTCGGGCGGGCCGACGCAGAC
>DASPKT010000335.1:0-3839 GCA_035627915.1 Azospirillaceae bacterium | reverse complement strand
CTCACGCAGGGGCGTGGATTGAAACCCCATGCCTCGATGACGGGCTGAATGCGGCGCAGGTCGCTCCTCACGCAGGGGCGTGGATTGAAACGACAGGGGCCAGCTCTCGCAGCCACCGAGGGGCGTCGCTCCTCACGCAGGGGCGTGGATTGAAACCGTATCTGGCCGTCGGCCAGGTTGTGGGTGACGCGTCGCTCCTCACGCAGGGGCGTGGATTGAAACGCCCCCTCCGTCATCCTCTCGCACCTGCGGGCATGTCGCTCCTCACGCAGGGGCGTGGATTGAAACCAGACCAGCGAGGAGGCGGTGGCGGAGGTGGTGCGTCGCTCCTCACGCAGGGGCGTGGATTGAAACGGAGATCTCGCCAGATACATCTCGAAGGCGCCGGAGTCGCTCCTCACGCAGGGGCGTGGATTGGAACAGGTACTGCTTGGTGCCGATGATGCGGATGCTGGTTGCTCCTCCGAGGCGCGGAGCGGACCGACAAATCCCCCACCGCCGCGAGGGAGGGCCGTGCCGCCGTCAGCCTCTCCCGCAGGCCGCCGGGGACCGGCCGGCGGGCGATGCCGGGCGCGGTTGACGCGGCGGTCCCGGCATGGCTCTCTCGTGCCGTGTGTGCAATCCGGGGGTCGCCGTGCCTTTCCGCCACCCTGACGGGAGCGACGACCGGTCCGCGGCCGCGCCGGGGCTGCCCGGCCCGATGCGGGAACCGGCGCCGGGCGCGGCGCCCATGACCCGGGCGGTGGGCGCGGCCGTCGCCCTGCTCCTCCTGTCCCCGGCCGCCGCGGCGCAGGAGCCGGCGGCCCCGTCCGCGGCGGGCGGGGCGGCCCCGGAGCCGGTGGGGGAGGTGACCATCATCGGCCGCCGCCCCGCGGTGCCCGACCTGCGCGAGCAGATGGAATACCACGACGCCGAGTACCGGCGGCTGAAGCGCCTCTACGACCCCGACCCGCCGCCGCCCAGCCGGGGCGAGCGCCTGCTGTCCATGCCCGACATCGACGCCGGCAAGAGCGCCATGCCGAGCCCGGCCTCCGACGTCGTGCGCAACCCCTGACGCGCGCTCACGCCGGCGGCGCGCGCCCTTCGGACAGGGCGGTGTCGAGGGTGCGGACCAGCTCCTCGATGCGGTAGGGCTTGGGCAGCACGCGCACACCCTCCGCCTGCGCCACCGTCTCGCTGTAGCCGGTGGTCAGCACGATGGGCAGGCCGGGGCGCAGGCGCTTTGCCTCGCGCGCCAGATCCACGCCGCTGAGGCGCCCGGGCATGACCACGTCGGAGAACAGCAGGTCCAGCTTCGCGGCGCCGGCCAGCACGGGCAGCGCCTCGTCCGCGGTGCCGGCGCGCGCCACCTCGTAGCCGGCATCCTCCAGCGCGGCGGCGACCGTGGTGGCGACGACCGGATCGTCCTCCACGACCAGCACCCGCCCGCCCGTCCGCGCGGGCGCGGCGCAGGGCGCCTCCGCCGCCTGGCCGCGCACCGGCTGGCGGGAGCGGCGCAGCAGCAGGGTCACCGTGGTACCCGATCCGGGTGTCGTGTCGATCCGGGCGGTGCCGCCGGACTGGCGGGCGAAGCCGTAGACCTGGCTCAGGCCCAGCCCGCTGCCCTGGCCGACCTCCTTGGTGGTGAAGAAGGGGTCGAACGCCTTGGCCCGCACCTCCTCCGCCATGCCGGTGCCGGTGTCCGCCACCTCCAGCCGCACGAAGTCGCCGGCGAGGCCCGAGGGGTCGCCCGGCGCCAGCACGGCGTTGGCGGCCCTCAGGACCAGCCGGCCGCCCCCCGGCATGGCGTCGCGGGCGTTCACCGCCAGGTTGATGACCGCCAGCTCCAGCTGGGTCGGGTCGGCCTCGACCGGCCAGAGCCCGGCGGGGAAGTCGGTGGCCAGCTCGATGTCGGCGCGCAGGGCCCGGCCCAGCAGGTCCGACATGCCCAGCAACCGGTCGCGCAGGTCCACCGCCTCCGGCCGCAGCGCCTGCCGGCGGGCGAAGGCCATCAGCTGCTGCACCAGCTTGGCGCCGCGGTCCACCGCCTGGCGCCCGGCCTCCACCAGCGGCCGCACTTCGGGCGCGCGCCGCTCGATCATGTGCAGGCAGCCGCCCAGCGCCTGCAGCAGGTTGTTGAAGTCGTGCGCGACGCCGCCGGTCATCTGGCCCAGCGCCTCGGTCTTCTGGGCCTGCAGCAGGGCGACCTGCGCCTGCTCGCGCCCCGCCGCCTCCTCCGCCACCCGCGCCTCCAGCGTGGCGTTCAGGCGCTGCAGCTCCGCCTCCGCCACGCGGCGGTCGTGGATGTCGGTGCTGGTGCCGAACCAGGCGGTCACCCGGCCGTCGGCGTCGCGCAGCGGCTCGGCGCGGGCGATGAACCAGCGGTATTCCCCGTCGCGGCGGCGGTAGCGCACCTCCACCTCGTACAGCACGCCGCGGGTGCGGGCGTCCTCCCACACCGCGAGCGTGCGGGCGAGGTCGTCCGCGTGCAGCGTGTCCGCCCAGCCGGAGGGCAGCGCCTGCTCCGGGGTCTGCCCGGTGTAGGCGTACCAGCGGTCGCTCAGGTAGTTCAGCGTGCCGTCGGGGTTGCCGAACCAGACGAAGGCCGGCGCCAGGTTGGCGAGGTGGCGGAACCGCTCCTCCTCGCGGCGCAGCGCGTCGGCCGTCCGCCGCTCCTCGGTGACGTCGTTGCCCTGGACGAAGATGCCGGTGATGCGGCCCTCCGCGTCGCGGATCGGCTGGATGACCGAGGTGACGAAGCGCTGCTCCAGCGGCTCCCCCGGCGCGCGCTGCAGCAGGACCGGGGCCTCGCGGTTGAACACCGGCTCGCCGGTGCGGTAGACCCGGTCGGCCATGTCGATGAAGCCCTGCTCCACCACCTCGGGCAGGGCCTCGCGCGCCGGCCGGCCGATCAGGTCGCGGTGCCCGACCAGCCGCAGGTAGGCCTCGTTCGCCAGCTCGAACACGTGGTCGGGGCCGCGGCAGACATGCATGAAGCCGGGGGTCTGGCGGAACAGGTCGCGCAGCCGCTCCCCCTCCGCCGCCAGCCGCCGCTCCGCCTGGACCTTGCCGGTCGTCTCGGTGCAGGCGCAGAACATGCCGGCGACCCGGCCGTCCTCGTCGCGCACGGGGCTGTAGGAGAAGGTGAACCAGGTCTCCTCGCGGTAGCCGTGGCGCTCCATCACCAGCAGCTGGTCCTCGTGGAAGGTCGCCTCGCCGGCCAGCGCGCGGTCCACCAGGGGCGACAGCACCGGCCAGAGGTCGGACCAGACCTCGCGGAACGGGCGGCCGAGCCCCTCGGGCTTGGAGCCCAGGACCGGCCTGTAGGCGTCGTTGTAGAGGAAGGACAGCTCCGGCCCCCAGACGGCGAACATGGGGAAGCTGGAGGTCAGCATCAGGTTCACGACCGTGCGCAGCGACTGCGGCCAGCCCTCCGGCGGGCCCAGCGGCGTCGCGGCCCAGTCGTGGGCGCGCATCAGCGCGCCCATGGCGCCGCCGCCGGACAGGAACCCGGGCGGGCCGGGGGAGGGGGAAGGGGTGGTCATGCGCAGCCGGTCGGGGGTGAAGCCAGGGAACATGGTGGCGGGCGCCGCGGCGGCACACCGCCGTGCCGCCGCTATTCCGGGGTAGGGAGCCGTACCTCAGGTCGGCGCCAGCCCCTTCAGGAAGCGTTCCGCCTCCTCCCGGCTCTCGAAGATGTGCGGGGCCACGTCGCGCCGCGACAGGGCGTCGCCCAGCTTCATGTGCAGGAAGGCGCTGGTGGTGTAGCGGGTGACGCCGGAATAGTGCCGGCCGACGACGTCCTTCACCATGTCGGTGTAGGCGTCCAGCACGTCCGGCAGGATGACGAAGTTGTCGTA
>DASPKT010000334.1:0-13107 GCA_035627915.1 Azospirillaceae bacterium | reverse complement strand
AGCGCCACCGAGCCGCTCGACTGGGCGAAGGCCGGCGCCGCGAACAGCGTGGCGGCGATCAGGGCGGGGACGGCGATGCGGCTGAACATGGAAGGCTCCTGACTGTCTGGCGGGCCCTGGGGGCCTCGTGATTTCCTCGTGCCAGGGAGTACTGCAAGCCCGGGGCCAGGAATGGGCGCGGCAAGGCGGTCGGCCGGGAATCCAGCATCCACAAGGGGATAGGGCCTCGGCAGTCGGGCGGCGGCATTTCCGGGCGTATGCCGGGCCGTTGCGTCGCGCAAGGACCGATGTATCAGGCATTGCGCATTGCAATGCGTTTCGTAAAGCGCCGGTGGTTCCGGCACCCGCCTCCCCACGCTTGACAACCTCCTTCCGGAACAGCCGACTCGCTGCTGCGTTTGCCGCTTTGGAGGTGCGCGCATGACCGAGAAGACCGTTCCGATCCCCGCCCGCCGCCGGGTCGCCCTGGCGCGCTTCGTCCTTCTCCTCGGCCTGGGCGGCATGGCCGCCGGCTGCTCGACCAACCCGGCGACGGGGGAACGGCAGTTCACCGGCCTGATGTCGACCGAGCAGGAGACGCAGGTCGGCGCCCAGCAGCATCCGGAGATCCTGCAGGAGTTCGGCGGCCCCTACGACAACCCCGCCATCCAGGACTACGTGAACCGGCTGGGCCAGCGGCTGGCCGCCAACACCGAGCGGGAGGAGGTGAAGTACACCTTCACCGTCCTCGACAGCGAGATCGTCAACGCCTTCGCCCTGCCCGGCGGCTACGTCTACATCAGCCGCGGCCTGATGGCGCTGGCCAACAGCGAGGCGCAGCTGGCGGGCGTCCTCGGGCACGAGATCGGCCACGTCACCGGCCGCCACTCCGCCGAGCGCTACAGCCGCGGCACGCTGGCCCAGGTCGGCGCCGTCGTCGCCGGCATCTTCGGCGGCCAGCAGATCGCGCAGTTGGCCGGCGCCGGCGCGCAGCTGGCGCTGGCCGGCTGGGGCCGCGGCCAGGAGCTGGAGGCCGACGAGCTCGGCATCCGCTACATGTCGCGCGCCGGCTTCGACCCGCTGGAGATGGCCACCTTCCTGGACAGCATGGGCCGGCACGCCCAGCTGGAGGCGCTGTTGGCCGGCCGCCCCGGCGCCGCCGACCAGTTCAGCTACCTGCAGACCCACCCGCCCACCGGGCAGCGCGTTGAAGAGGCGACCAAGGCCGCCTCGACCCGGCCCGGCGGGCAGTGGGAGGTGGACCGCGAGGACTACCTGCGCACCATCGACGGCATGATCTACGGCGACAGCCCGCAGAACGGCTTCGTCCGCGGCCGGGTGTTCGCCCATACCCAGCTGGGCTTCCGCTTCGAGGCGCCGGAGGGCTTCCGCATCCTGAACGGGCAGAAGCAGGTGACCGCCGTCGCCCCCGACCGGAACGGCATCATCGTCTTCGACGCCGCCCCCAGCCAGGGCGCCCGCTCGCCGGAGGAGTTCCTGGCCCGCGTCTGGGCGGCCGAGGCGCCCCTCACCAACACCCAGCGCATCAGCGTGAACGGGCTGGAGGCCGCCACCGGCACGACCGTCGCCAACACCCAGCAGGGCCAGCTGGCGGCGCGGCTGGTGGCGATCCGCTGGGACCAGGACACCTACTACCGCTTCCTGTTCCTGACCCCCCAGCAGGCCGCCGGCCGCTACGACGAGGCGTTCCGGGACACCACCTACAGCTTCCGCCGCCTCAACTCCTCCGAACGCTCGCGCCTGCGCCCCTACCGCATCAAGGTGGTGGAGGTCCGCCCCGGCGACCGCGTGGAGGACTTCATCCGGCGCATGCCCTTCGACGACTACCCGGAGGAGCGCTTCCGCGTCCTCAACAACATCTCCCCCGGCACGGAGCTGAGGCCGGGCCAGCTGGTGAAGATCGTCACGGAGGGGTGACTTCCGCGGTCTTGTCGGCCGGAGTCGGCGGCATCGCAGTCGCCGCGGGCTGAGCGCGTGCCACCACGGGCCCGGCAGCGCCTTGTCCCGCGGCGGCTGCGGCTGGATTGAGCGCCGGTCACATCGCCCGGAGATTTGCCAGGAAGCGCCGAGGCCTCCTGAGCACGGAGTATGCCAGGGCGACAATTCCGAACAGGAAGGTGATCTTCAGTGCCCAGCAGGCCAGCCACACGGCATTGCCAGAGGTCGCTCCTGCCCACCTGAAGGCATCTCCGATGAATGCCGCAATCTTGGGCATCGTCAACGAAGCGACGAAAGTCTTCAGTGCGGCGTCTGCCCAATCGTCGAAGCCGCTAATAGAGTCGAAAGGCAATGTCGCGAAGAAGTTCGATATACTGAAGTCCGATATCTTTGCGGTAATCAGGTCATTCATGATCCAGTCGTAAATGGCCGCCGCCCCCAATGCGATGAGGATCGCGGCGAGCGTCCACTGCACCCAGACCGCACCATGGCGCACCCAGAGTGCGGCCGCCCCCTTCTTGGGCCAGCGCAGGGAGTTGTTGAAGGGCCTGGTGCCGAGGACTCCGACGAAGTTGCCGGCCCCCCCGGGAGAGCTGATCCATTTCGCCAAGGCGTCGACCAGCGAATCGCGTCGGAACCGCCCGGGTTTCAGATAGCAGAGATGGCTGTAGAGCAGGAACCAAGAGGCGGCATAGGCCACGTTCGTCACGCTCAGCGCCGCCCGCCCGCCGAAGTGCGGCGTGGGAGGATTGAAGAAGTCCAGGGAGCCGGACACCGGGTCCGTCGGGTCCCAGATGTTGATCCACTCGCACAATTCGGGGAACTCGGCCGCCATCCGGTTGCGCGGAACGATCATCGGCCAGAGGCAGGCGAACTTGTCGAGCGGGGAGCCGTAGAAGACGACGCCGCGCAGCTTCTCGAACAGGACCTGACGGTCGATGACGGCCCGGTCGCCGAGCCATGCGGGCCTGGGCGGAAGCATTTTGCCCGTTGCAGGAACGTAGCCGGGGGGCCAGTCGATGCCCGGCCGCCCGATATCGTGCTTCAATCTCCCGGGCAAGGCCATCCAACGTTCCTGACTGAGGTAGTTGGGAAGGCAATGGGCCGTCTCCTCCAGCCCGTTGAAGGCGACCACGGTGCCGAGGCTGTGCGCGACGATGTACCAGCGGTCGTAGCCGCCGGTCGCCATGTCGACCAGCCCGTTGACCATCCGGCGCCGGACCGCGGTCCGGGGCGGGCGGTTGCGGTCGCTGAGCGGCCCGCCGTCCCGGGTAGGCTCGGCGGCATAGAGCCTCACGTCGCCGAGATAGCTGGTGAGTATCCGCGAGATGGGGAAACCCTTGAAGCGGAACCGCTTCATCAGGATGTTCCAGAGGCCGATCGTGAACGTCGCCAGGGCGAACAGCGTCGCCACGAGAAGGAGCCGGATTCGCAGCTTGGCCTGGTGTACCCACCACTTCGACCGTCCAAGGGCGTTGGGGAAGGCCATCTGGCCCTTCTGCCCGGCCGGGGCTTCCTGGTCGAAGCCGACCTTGGCCCACATCGACAATCCCCATGACCAGAACCGAAACTGGGCGCCGAGAGTGTCGGGTTCGTCCAGGTCGGCCCACCAGACCTCGTGGAAGCAGACCTTGATCAAGCGGGGAGTGGCCGGATTTTGCGCGTCCTTCACCGTCACGGTGACGACCGGACCGCCGTCCGCGCGCCAGCACTCCTTCTCGGCACCGACCGGGCTGCTCGCTCCGGGACTGACGTCTATGGTCGCCTGCGAACCGGCCCCGGCGACGTGGTGGGCGACCGCTTCCGCCAAGTGTCTCACTTCGGCCTGAAGGTGCTCGAACCGCTTCTGCTCGCCGATGCCGTGTACCAGGAGGACGCCGATGCTTTCGACGTTCTGGTCATCAACCTGGCCGGCGGCGGGAGCGGGACCGGCTGAACCGGCGACCGTGCCGGCAGCCTCAGCAACGTCACTCATGGCCGGGTCCTCCCCTCCTTGGTCAATTTCCAGTCTGCTGGCCACCCGTGTCCTGGCTTCCGGTGTCCTGGCTTCCGGTGTCCTGGCTTCCGGTGCCCCGGCTTCCGGTGCCATTGGTGAGCAGTTGGCGTAGCCTCTCGATCTCCGAATGCGCCGTAGACAGCCGTGCCGCCGCGTCATGGAGAGTGAGGTTGCTCTTCTCCGTCTCGGCCAACGCATTGACCTTGGTTTCGGCGAGGTCCTTGAGGGTTGGAAGGATGCTCGTGTGGCAGGCGATGGCGAAGGCGCTCATCCGGAATCCGGATGCCGTGGCCAGGACGTGCGCGTAGGCCTTGTCCCTTTTCGCCAGATCGTCCTTCGAACCGGTCTGCTTCGCCCTCTCGCGCCAGCCCGCATATGTGGTCACCGCCTCCTCGAACTCGGGCGTCACGCTGGCGGCCCGGTCCATGGAGGTGATGCAGGCGACCATCAAGGCGTCGGCGTTGATGCTGTTGATGTACCGGGACTGGATCTCGCCGATCACATGGGCGTTCTGGCCCGCCTGTCCGCCGCTGCCCCCGCCTCCGGCCACCAAGTGGGATGTCCCGGCGGAGCTGCGCGCCGCGGCGTTCCCGGCGGCGTCGAGAGCTGCGGTGGCGGCATCGACGGCACGCCGGGCCTTCTCCAGTTCCGTCTGCTTCTCGTCCGCCGCTGCCTTCGCCGCCGCGATCTCCTCCGCGGTCTTGCCCGATCCCGGCGCCTGGGCGGCATCGTATTCCGCCCGCTTTTCCTTCAGCTCCCGTTCCGCCCTGTCGCGGTCGGCCAGCTTGGTCGCGAGCGCTTCCCGCTTCCCCTGGACATCCGACGCCCCCTCGGCCGCGAGCATCGACGCGGCCGACGAGGCGTCGGCCGAGGTGCCGAGCGCGGCCAGGCGATGCCCGAAGTTCTCGGCCACCAGTTCGCTGGTCAGCATGGTGATCATGGTGTCGTCGAAGCGGCTCAGCAGCACCGCGTAGGTCGTGTCCGAGATGGCGCCGTTGGCGTAGGCCTCGCATGCCCGGTAGAGGCCGTCCCGCAGGAGCTGGATCGTCGCCAGCCGCTGGGTAAGCTGCGCAAGCGCCTCGGCGCGCGAGGCGGAGAGGGCGAGGGTCGACTTCAGGTCGGACTCTGCCGGCGCCTGGCTGCCGCGCAGACCCAGGTCAAGCGTCCCGCCCGCCCCGAAGGCCTGGGCCGCGATCTTGGCGACATCGGGACTCGGCTCGGCGCAGACCACCTGGGACGGCCTCATGCGCCCGCCCTGGTGCTCCCCCGGCGAACTGGTGACCAGTCGGAGTTCTCCCGACGTCGCCAGCGTTTCGACCGACCCCATGGAACTGCGCTTCAGGAAAGTGCTGTCGGAGCAGCCTGACAAGGCGAGGCCGCCCAGGGCGGCGAGGGCCAGGCTCGACGGACGCACGCGCACCGAAAAGACCGCCATGACATTTCTCCCCGTTCGCCAGCCTCTCCGGGCCGGTCGTTACGATTAGAAGGATCAGCCGGTAGCAATCCGGCCAGGCAATCATGCGGATTGGTTGATCATGCACATGCGTGCATCCAACGAAGAGAGTTTACATAAGATTGATCGCGCATGAAAGTGCCTATTACGGGACACCGGCCCTTGTTCCGGACGCGTAGGGCGCACCGGCCATCCGGCATCCCGCCGGCCCTTGACTCCGCCGCCGCCCTTCGGCTATATCGCCGCTTCCCGCCGGGCGGCCCCGTCCGGCCAGTCTTTTTGCGTCTTTCGTGAAGGTGGACCCCGATGGCCCGCAAGTGCGCCGTGACCGGCAAAGGGTTGCAGTTCGGCAACAACGTCAGCCACGCCAACAACAAGTCCCGCCGGCGCTTCCTGCCGAACCTGCAGGAGACCTCGCTGATGTCGGACGCGCTGGGCACGATGGTGCGCCTGCGCCTCTCCACCGCGGGCATCCGCACGATCGAGCACAAGGGCGGCCTCGACGCCGCGCTGCTCGACATGCGCGACACCGAGCTGTCGCTCGAGGCGCGCCGCGTGAAGAAGCGGATCGCCAAGGTCCTGGCCAAGAAGGCCGCCGCCTGATCGACCGCGCCGGCGCGGGGGCATGCTCCCGCGCCTGAAGGCCGCTGGATGCGCCGGCCCCTCCCCCCGCGGGAGGGGCTGACGGTTTTTGCGGGCCTGTCGTCGCGCGCCGACGGCCGCCCGCGATCCCGTCCGGCGGACCCCCGATGTCCCTGTCGCCCGCCTCCCTGATCCAGGCCCTGAACGCGTGGCCGCCGGAGCTGCTGCTCCTGGCGCAGATGCTGCTGTGCTTCACGTCGGTGCTGGCGCTGGCGCGCCTGTTCGGCCGCTCCGGGCTCTACGTCTACATCGTGCTGGCGGTCTGCGCCGCCAACATCGAGGTGCTGAAGGCCGTCCAGTTCGGCTTCTACGGGCACCCGGTGGCGATGGGCACGATCCTGTTCAGCTCCACCTACCTCGCCACCGACATCCTGGCCGAGCATTTCGGCCGCGACGCGGCGCGCAAGGGCGTCTATCTGGGCTTCGCCGGCTACCTGCTGTTCACGCTGTTCATGCTGGTGACGCTGGGCTTCCGCCCGCTGACGCCGGAGCAGGCGGGGACGGAGATGGCCTGGGCCCTGCCGGTGCAGGACCATCTGCTGGCCCTGTTCCTGCCGGCGCCGGCCCTGTTCGCGGCCGGCATGATCGCCTACCTGACCAGCCAGCTCTTCGACGTCTGGGTCTACCAGAAGATCCGCGGCGCCACCGGCGACCGGCACCTCTGGCTGCGCAACAACGGCTCCACCATGCTGTCCGGGCTGGTCGACAACATCGTCTTCAGCGTGCTCGCCTGGCGGGTGCTGGCGGAGGAGCCGGTGGACTGGCACGCGCTGGTGTTCACCTACATCCTGGGCACCTACCTGATGCGGGTGGTCACCTCGCTGGCCGACACGCCCTTCATGTACCTCTCGCGCCGGGCGCTGGCGCCCCATCTCGGATCGGACAGGGAATGACCATCGACTACACCGGCTTCTCCTTCGAGATCACCGCCCGGGTCGCCGACAGCCGCGCCCGCTGCGGCCGGCTGACCACCCCGCACGGCGCCATCGAGACGCCGAACTTCATCTTCTGCGGCACCAAGGCGACCATCAAGGGCGTCTCCACCGCGGCGATGAAGGCGGAGCGCACCGACATCATCCTGTCCAACACCTACCACCTGATGATCCAGCCCGGCGCCGACGTGGTGGCGAAGATGGGGGGCCTGCACAAGTTCATGGGCTGGGACGGGCCCATGCTGACCGATTCGGGCGGCTTCCAGATCTTCTCCATGGGCCACGGCTCGGTCGCCGACGAGATCAAGGGCCGGCGGACCCAGAACCGCGAGAAGACCCTGCTGAAGATCAGCGAGAAGGGGGCGGAGTTCCGCAGCTACACGAACGGCGAGAAGCTGTTCCTGTCGCCGGAGGGCTCCATCGACATCCAGCGCAAGCTGGGCGCCGACCTCATCGTGCAGTTCGACGAGTGCACGCCCTTCCACGTGGAGCGGTCCTACACCGCGAAGTCCATGGGCCTCAGCCACCGCTGGGGCGACCGCAGCCTGGCGGAGTTCCAGCGCGGCGAGGGGCGCAGCTACAACGGGCTGCCGCAGGCCCTCTACGGCATCATCCAGGGCGGCGTGTACCCCGACCTGCGGCGGGAGAGCGCCGAGTACACCCGCGACCGGCCCTTCTTCGGTACGGCGGTGGGCGGCAGCCTCGGCTCGCACAAGGACCAGATGATCGAGGTGGTCGGCATGTGCATGCCGCACACCCACCCGGACCGGCCCGTGCACCTGCTGGGCATCGGCGGCATCGTCGACATCTTCGCCGGCGTGGCCCAGGGCATCGACACCTTCGACTGCGTCAGCCCCACCCGCATCGCCCGCCACGGCTGGGCGCTGGCGCCGCGGCAGAAGGGGGAGCGCATGAACATGCGCAACGCCCGCTTCCGCGACGACCCCGAGCCGATGGACCCGGGCTGCGACTGCTACGCCTGCCGCACCTTCAGCCGCGCCTACATCCACCACCTGCTGAAGGCGGAGGAACTGCTGGGCCCGCAGCTGATCTCCATCCACAACGTCGCCACCATGAACCGGCTGATGCGCGACGTGCGCGAGGCGGTGCGGACCGGCACGCTGGAGGAGACGCGGCGGCGCTGGGTGCTGGATACTTAAGGTCACTTCCGGAAGGGGTGCCTCTTCCCCTAAAGTGCGGGGGTTAATCGGGGATTCACCAGGATCGGGCGATGCTCGGGGGTGACCGCCCCCGGTCCCGAGGACCCGCCCGCCCATGACCGACGCCCCCCAGTCCAGCCTCCCGCCGACCGCCGGCCTCGCCGCGGTGGTGGACGAGCATCTGCGCTGGCTGGGCCAGTGGCACCGCGCCGCCTTCTTCCAGTCGGTGGAGAGCGTGCCGATGCCGGCCGCCTTCGTCGCCTGGGTGAAGTCGGCCGCCGCCAGCGACCTCGGCGGCCAGCCGGCGGTGGAGCGGCTCATCACGCTGCACGAGCAGATGCACCGCATGGCGAAGCTGGTGCTGATGCGCGCCTCGGAGGGCACGCCGCCCAGCCTGCAGGCCTACGAGGCGGTGGTCGACAAGTTCGACGAGTTCATGGCCCAGCTGCGCCGCTTCGAGCGGGCCTTCGCCATGGCCGGCAGCGGCATCGACCCGCTGACGGGCCTGCGCAACCGCACCGGCCTGCGCGAGGAGCTGGAGCGCGAGATGAACCGGTTCCGCCGCACCGGCAAGCCCTTCTGCGTGGCGCTCTGCGACCTGGACCGGTTCAAGTCGGTGAACGACACCTACGGGCACGACGCCGGCGACCGGGTGCTGGTGGCGGCGGCCGGCGTCATCAACCGCGGCATCCGCTCCTTCGACGAGGTGTTCCGCATGGGCGGGGAGGAGATCCTGATCCTGCTGAAGGACGCGCAGGTGATGGACGGCTTCATGGTGGTGGAGCGGCTGCGCGCCGACATCGCCGCCACCCCCGTCACCATCCCCGACGGCCGCGCCATCCGCGTCACCGCCAGCTTTGGCCTGGCCGAGGCGCAGCTGCACCTGGACGCCGACGACCTCGTCACCCAGGCCGACCAGGCCCTGTACGAGGCCAAGCGCACCGGCCGCAACCGCGTGGTCCGGGCGGCGGCGGTTCCGGCGTAGGGGCGGCGGGGCAGGGCGCAGGGGCAGCGGGGGCGGCGTGCGTCCTTCGACAAGCTCAGGATGAGGCTTCGACAGGCTCAGGCTGAGGAGCGGTTAGCTGCTCCCTGGGTAGGATGCTGCTCCCTGCGTAGGCTGATGCTCCCAAGCTACAACTGGCCTGGCATCCTCCGCTCCTCATGCTGAGCCTGTCGAAGCACGCACAACCTCACAGCCGCGCCCGCCGAGCCACCGGGAGCGCACCTCCGGCCGCCAGCCCTAGGGCCCGTCGAACGCCCGGTCGTGGGTCAGGGAAGGGACCATGCGGCGGGCCTCCTCGACCTTGGTGAGGTCCAGGTCGGCCAGGGCGATGCCGGGCTCCTCGCCGCCGGCGTCGGCCAGCACCTCGCCCCAGGGGCTGACGATGAGGGAGTGGCCGAAGGTACGGCGCCCCTCGTCGTGGGTCCCGACCTGGGCGGGGGCGAGGACGAAGCAGCCGGTCTCGATGGCGCGGGCGCGCAGCAGCACGTGCCAGTGGGCGCGGCCCGTGGGCACGGTGAAGGCGGCGGGGACGGTGATCATCGAGGACCCGGCCTTCGCCAGCGCCCGGAACAGGTAGGCGAAGCGCAGATCGTAGCAGACCGTCAGCCCCAGCCCGCCCCAGGGGGTGGGCGCCGCCACGGCGCGGTTGCCGGGACGGAAGGTGGCGCTCTCCCGGTAGCTCTCGCCGCCGGCCAGGTCCACGTCGAACATGTGGATCTTGTCGTAGCGCGCCACGACCGTGCCGGCCGGGTCCACCAGGAAGCAGCGGTTGGCGACGCGCCCGTCCTCCAGCAGGCAGGCCAGCGTGCCGGTCATCAGCCAGGCGCCGGTCTCGCGCGCCAGCTCCTGGAAGAACGGCACGCCGGGATGCTCCGCCTCCGGCTTCGCGCGGGCCAGCACCTTGTGCCGGCCCTGCACGATCATGGAGACGTTCTCGGGCAGCGCGATGAACTCGGCACCCCGGTCGCGGGCGCGGCGCACCAGCTCGCCGGCGGCCTCCAGGTTGGGCTGGATCTCCGTGCCCGCGCTGACCTGGACGACGGCCGCGCGCAGCACGCTCATGCGCCGGCGCCCAGCAGCGGGTCCAGCTTGCCGGCGCGGTCCAGCGCGTGGATGTCGTCGCAGCCGCCGAGCGCGCGGCCGTCGATGAAGACCTGCGGCACCGTCGTGCGGCCGCCGGCGCGCTCCACCATCTCGGGGCGGCGGCGCGGGTTCGCCATCACGTCGATCTCCTCGTAGGCGACGCCCTTGTCGTCCAGCAGGCGCTTGGCCCGGTGGCAATAGGGGCAGAACGGGCTCGTGTAGATCTCGACCTTCGCCATGGAACGGTCTCCGCTGTCGTTGAGGCTACATATCGCCGAACATTCGAGCGGCGCCAACCCTCACGCACGGCATGGCCGCTCACAGCGTTTCGGGACGCACGACCCGGGCCAGGGCCAGCACGTCGACCCGCGCCGCCCCGGCGCGCAGCAGCACGCGGGCGCATTCCTCCGCCGTGGCGCCCGTGGTGTAGACGTCGTCCACCAGCACGATACGCGCACCCCGCACCAGCGCGTCGCGCCCGGGCCGCACCGCGAAGGCGCCGGCGACGTTGCGGGCGCGCCCGGCGCGGCTCAGCCCGCCCTGGCTGGGGGTGCGGCGCCGGCGCAGCAGCAGGTCGGGCGCTGCGGCGACGCCGGCCGCCCGCCCCGCCGCCCGGGCCAGCAGGGCCGCCTGGTTGTAGCGCCGCGCGAACAGGCGCCAGCGGTGCAGCGGCACCGGCACCAGCAGGTCGGCATCCTTGAGCAGTTCCGCCCCGGCGCGCGCCAGCCAGGGGCCGAAGGCGGCGGCCGCGTCGGTGCGGTCGCCATGCTTGAAGGCCAGCAGCAGCGGCCGGCTGGCGTCGTCGTAGGCCAGCACTGCCCGGCAGCGCCCATAGGCCGGCGGGACGGCGGCACAGCCGCCGCAGAGCGCCGTGTCGGGCGCCTCGAACTCGAAGGGCAGGCCGCAGCGCTCGCAATGCGGCCGGGCGATGAAGGCCATCCGCTTCCAGCAGTCCGGGCAGAGCGCGCCGGTGCGCTCCACGTCCACCCCGCAGCCCAGGCAGCGCGGCGGCAGCAGCAGGTCGAGCGCGCGGGCCAGGCCGGCGCGCAGCGCGGGGAAGGGGAATGCGGGGGCGGGTCGGGCGTCCGGCATCGCGCGGGAGCATAGCATCCGGCGGCAGAAATCCATTGTGCCTGGGCCGCCATGCTCTATATCCGCGGCATGACCGACGCCGACACCATGACCGTCTTCGACCGCCGGACCGTGCGCGCGCGGCGCGACCGCGCCGCCGCCCGCTGGCCGGAGCACGACTTCCTGAAGCGCGAGGTGGCGGAGCGCTTAGCCGACCGGCTCTCCGACATCCGACGTACCTTCCCCCGCGCCCTCGACCTCGGCTGCCACGGCGGCGAGATGGCGGACCTGATCCGCGGGCGGGCGGGGGTCGAGTGGGTGGCCCGCGCCGACCTCTCCCCCGCCATGGCGGCGCGGGCGGGCGGCCCGGCGCTCGCGGCGGACGAGGAGTTCCTGCCCTTCGCCGATGGCAGCTTCGACCTGGTGACCAGCTGCCTGTCGCTGCACTGGGTCAACGACGTGCCGGGCGCGCTCATCCAGGTCCGCCGGGCGCTGCGGCCGGACGGGCTGTTCCTCGGCGCCATGCTGGGGGGCGAGACGCTGTTCGAGCTGCGCCGCTGCCTGATGGAGGCGGAGACGGAGCTGCTGGGCGGCCTGTCGCCGCGGGTCAGCCCGATGGCGGAGGTGCGCGACGCCGGCGGCCTGCTGCAGCGCGCCGGCTTTGCCCTGCCGGTCGTGGACAGCGACACCATCACGGTGGGGTATCCCAGCGCGCTGCGCCTGATGCGCGACCTGCGCGGCATGGCGGAGACCAACGCCGTCATCCAGCGCCGCCGGCAGGTGCCGCCGCGCACCCTGTTCGCGCTCGCCGCCCAGCGCTACGAGCAGCTTTACGCCGAGGCCGACGGCACCGTGTCGGCCACCTTCCAGGTGCTGTACATGGCGGGCTGGGCGCCGGCGGAGGGCCAGCAGAAGCCGCTGCGCCCCGGCAGCGCCGCCCACCGCCTGGCGGAGGCGCTGGGCACCACCGAGCGCTCCACCGGCGTGAAGCCCGGGGGCTGAGCCACGCCGTTCACGTCCACGCGACCGGCCCCTCGGCACGGGAGGGGCGGGCGCTATCCTGTCGCCCGGTCACGCACCGGATCACCCGAGGGTTCGAAGAGATGTCCGAGGAAGAGGGCCTGCTGGGCCAGGCCAGGCAGAAGCTGATAGAGAGCAAGCGGAAGTGGGCCCGCGAGGGGCGCCACCTGACCGGCGAGACGGGCACGCCCGCCGAGCGGCTGCCGCCCGGCCAGCGGCTGGTGAAGAACTGGCCCGTGCTCGACCTCGGAATCCAGCCCGAGGTGCCGCTGGAGAGCTTCGCGCTCGCCGTCGACGGGCTGGTGGAGAACCCCGTGAACTGGAGCTGGGCCGACTTCCAGGCGCAGCCGGCCTTCGCCGACACCTCCGACATCCACTGCGTGACCGCCTGGTCGCGCTACGACAACCACTGGGAGGGCGTGTCCGCGCGCCACCTGCTGTCGGTGGTCCGGCCGAAGCCGGAGGCCCGCTTCGTCGTCTGCCACAGCCATGACGGCTACACCACCAACCTGCCGCTCGACGCCTTCGCCGACGAGGACGTCCTGCTGGCCCACAGCTGGGAGGGCAAGCCGATCCCGACCGAGCATGGCGGGCCGGTGCGCGTGGTCGTGCCGAAGCTCTATTTCTGGAAATCCGCCAAGTGGGTGAAGCGCATCGAGCTCACCGCCGAGGACCGGCCCGGCTTCTGGGAGGAACGCGGCTACCACAACGAGGGCGATCCCTGGCAGGAGCAGCGGTATTCCTGAGGCTGGGGGTCGGTTCCCCGGGGGCTCATTGCGGGCAGCGGCGGCGTGGTGCGGGCTTCGACA
>DASPKT010000333.1:0-7232 GCA_035627915.1 Azospirillaceae bacterium | reverse complement strand
GCTCGCTGCTGATGCGGCAGTGCGCCGACACGGTGAAGCGCCTCAGCCTGGAGCTGGGCGGCAACGCGCCGCTGATCGTGTTCGACGACGCCGACCTGGACTTGGCGGTGGCCGGCGCCATGGCGAGCAAGTTCCGCAACGCCGGCCAGACCTGCGTCTGCGCCAACCGCATCCTGGTCCAGGACGGCGTGTACGAGGCGTTCGCCGCCCGTCTAGCGAAGGCGGTCGCGGCGCTGCGGGTCGGTCCCGGCACGGCGCCCGGCGCCACCATCGGCCCGCTGATCAACGCGGCCGCGACCGAGAAGGTGCGGGCCCACGTCGACGACGCGCTCTCCAAGGGGGCGGAGCTGTACGCCCGGGCCGAGTGCGGGCTGGACCCCGCGCGCTTCGCCACCCCCGTGGTGCTGACCGGCGCCACGCGGGAGATGCGCCTGGCCCGGGAGGAGACGTTCGGGCCCGTCGCCCCGCTGTTCCGCTTCCGCCACGAGGCGGAAGGGCTGGAGCTGGCGAACGACACCGAGTACGGGCTCGCCAGCTACTTCTACACCGAGAACCTGCACCGGGCCTTCCGCGTGGCGGAGGGGCTGGAGGCGGGCATGGTGGCGCTCAACACCGGCTCGATCGCCATGGAGATGGCGCCCTTCGGCGGCATCAAGCAGTCGGGCCTCGGCCGGGAGGGCGGGCTGACCGGCATCGAGGAATTTCTCGAAACCAAGGCCTTCCATGTCGGCGGGCTGAAGCTCCAGGAGGCGGGCATCCCATGACCCAAGCGCGCAGCTACTCCATCGCCGTCATTCCCGGCGACGGCATCGGCAATGAGGTGATGCCGGAGGGCGTGCGCGTGCTGGAGCGCGCGGCCTCGCTCTACGGCTTCACGGTGGAGCAGCGCTGGCACGACTTCGCCAGCTGCGACTACTACGCCCGCCACGGCCGCATGATGCCGGAGGACTGGAAGGAGCGGATCGGCAGGCCCGACGCCATCTTCTTCGGCGCCGTCGGCTGGCCCGCCACGGTGCCGGACCACGTCTCACTCTGGGGCTCGCTGCTGCAGTTCCGGCGCGAGTACGACCAGTACGTGAACCTGCGGCCGGTGCGCCTGATGCCGGGCGTGCCCTGCCCGCTGGCCGGGCGCAACCCGGGCGACATCGACTTCTGGATCGTGCGGGAGAACACGGAGGGCGAGTACTCCTCCATCGGCGGGCACATGTTCCCCGGCACCGACCGCGAGGTGGTGATCCAGGAGTCCGTGATGACGCGCTTCGGCGTCGACCGGGTGCTGCGCTACGCCTTCGAGCTGGCGAGCCGGCGGCCGGCCCGGCACCTGACCTCGGCCACCAAGTCGAACGGCATCTCCATCACCATGCCCTTCTGGGACCAGCGGGTGGAGGCGATGGCGGCGAACTATCCGGGCGTCCGCTGGGACAAGTACCACATCGACATCCTGACCGCGCAGTTCGTCCTGAACCCCGACCGGTTCGACGTGGTGGTCGGCTCCAACCTGTTCGGCGACATCCTGTCGGACCTGGGCCCGGCCTGCACCGGCACCATCGGCATCGCGCCGTCCGGCAACATCAACCCGGAGCGCACCAGCCCGTCCCTGTTCGAGCCGGTGCACGGCTCCGCCCCCGACATCGCCGGCAAGGGCGTCGCCAACCCCGTCGGCCAGATCTGGTCGGCGGCGATGATGCTGGAGCACCTGGGCGAGCTTGACGCCGCCGCCGCCATCGTGCGGGCGATCGAGCGGGTGCTGTCGGAACCGGCCCTGCGCACGGCCGACCTGAAGGGCCGGGCCGACACCGCCACCTGCGGCAAGGCGGTCGCCGACGCCCTGGAGTGACGGAGCATAAAATGCCGCGGCGGCGGGGGAAATCGGTCCGCCCGCCGCCGCCGCGGGGCGCAACTTGGCGTCTCCGCCCGCGCCCTCCCGGTTAGGCTCCTTCCCATGGCAACCCCCATGGCAGACAAGGCGGGCCGAACGCGATGCTGAAGCGGAACCGATCCCTGGTCGACATCGACCGTGACCATCTGATCCACCCGGTCACCTCCTTCCGCGGGCACGAGGCGCGCGGCGCCACCCTGCTGCAGAGCGGCAAGGGCATGGTCCTGACCGACATGGACGGGCACCAGCTGCTGGACGCCTTCGCCGGCCTCTGGTGCGTGAACGTCGGCTACGGGCACGAGAGCATCGTGGAGGCCGCGGCCGAGCAGATGCGCCGCCTGCCCTACGCCACCGGCTACTTCCACTTCGGCAGCGAGCCGGCGGTGCGCCTGGCGGAGCGGCTGGCGGAGCTGTCGCCGGCCTCCCTCACCCGCGTCTACTTCACGCTGGGCGGGTCGGACGCGGTGGACTCCGCGATCCGCTACATCGTCCACTACTTCAACGCCACCGGCCGCCCGGCGAAGAAGCAGTTCATCGCGCTGGAGCGCGGCTACCACGGCTCCTCCACCACGGGATCGGGCTTGACCGGGCTGCCGGCCTTCCACCGGCTGTTCGACGTGCCGCACGCCTGGCAGCACCACATTCCGTCGCCCTATCCCTACCGCAACCCCGACGGCGCCGACCCGCAGGCGGTCATCGCGCGGTCGGTGGCGCAGCTGCGGGCCAAGGTGGAGGAACTGGGCGCCGACAACGTCGCCGCCTTCTTCTGCGAACCGGTCCAGGGCTCCGGCGGCGTCATCGTGCCGCCCCCCGGCTGGCTGAAGGCGATGCGCAAGGCCTGCACCGAGCTGGGCATCCTGTTCGTGGCGGACGAGGTCATCACCGGATTCGGCCGCACCGGCCCGATGTTCGCCTGCGAGCACGAGGGCGTGGAGCCCGACCTGATGACGGTCGCCAAGGGCCTGACCGCCGGCTACGCCCCCATGGGGGCGGTGCTGATGTCGGAGAAGGTCTACCAGGGCATCGCCGGCGGGGCCGCCGCCGACACCATCATCGGCCACGGATTCACCTATTCCGGCCACCCGGTCAGCGCCGCGGTGGGGCTGGAGGTGCTGCGCCTCTACACCGAGGGCGGCATCCTGGAGAACGGGCGCAAGGTCGCCGGGCGCTTCGAGGCGGGCTTGGCCGGGCTGAGGGACCACCCGCTGGTCGGCGACACGCGCGGCAAGGGCCTGCTAGGCGCCGTCGAGCTGGTCGCCGACAAAGAGACCAAGGCGCGCTTCGACCCGGCGCTGAAGCTGCCGGACCGGCTGTTCGCGCGGGCCTACCGCAACGGCGTCATCTTCCGCGCCTTCGGCGACGGCATCATCGGCCTGGCACCGGCGCTATGCTGCACCGACGGCGAGATGGACGCCATCTTCGCCCGCATCCGCCGCACGCTGGACGAGCTGCTGGAGGAACCGGACATCCGGGCGGCGGTGGCGTAAAAGGAGGATATTCCGTTTGGGCGGTTCCCGCCGGACCGCCCAATATGCGGGCAGCGTTGTTCCGGGGTGGACGTCCCGGGCGGCGGGCCGACAGAGTTTCCCCTGGTCCCAAAAGAAAGAGGCCGGCACATGATCCCAGGCCCGAAGTTGGATCGGATAGACCTCAAGATCCTGGCCCAGCTCCAGAAGGCCGGGCGCATCACCAACGTGGAGCTGGCCGACGCCGTCGGCCTCTCCCCCAGCCCGTGCCTGACCCGGGTCAAGCGGCTGGAGAAGGCGGGCTACATCACCGGCTACGGGGCGCAGATCAACCTGCACAAGCTGGGCGAGTTCCTGACCGTCTTCACCCAGGTCACCCTGACCGAGCACCGCAGCGGCGACTTCTCCCGCTTCGAGAGCCGCATCCGCAAGATCGACGAGATCGTGGAGTGCCACCTGGTCAGCGGCGGCTACGACTACCTGCTGAAGTTCGTCACCCAGGGCGTGGCGCACTACCAGAGCATCATCGAGGGGATGCTGGAGGGCGACTACGGCATCGAGAAGTACTTCAGCTACGTCGTCATCAAGTCCCCCTTCATCAAGCACCACCTGCCGCTCCAGACCCTGTTCGGGGAGGATCGGGTGGCGCCGGCACCAGCCGATCCGGCTCCGGAATGATCCGCCGCCGGCGGGGCTTCCACCTGCGAGAGTGACCGCCATGCCCGACACCGCGACCACCATCGACGATCTGCTGGCGCCGCTGGTCGCCTTCCGCCGCGACCTGCACAGCCACCCCGAGCTGGGCTTCAAGGAGCACCGGACCTCCGCCCTGATCGCCGACGCGCTGCGGGAGATCGGGCTGGAGGTCCATACCGGGATCGGCGGCACCGGCGTCGTCGGGGTGCTGCGGGCGGGAAGCTCCGGCCGCAGCGTGGGCCTGCGGGCCGACATGGACGCGCTGCCGATCCAGGAGGAGACGGGGCTGCCGCATGCCAGCCGGAACGCCGGCGTCTTCCACGGCTGCGGCCATGACGGGCATGTCGCCATGCTGCTTGGCGCCGCCCGCCACCTGGCGCGCACCAGGCGCTTCGACGGCACCGTGAACTTCATCTTCCAGCCGGCCGAGGAGGGCCTGGGCGGCGCGCGGGAGATGGTGAAGGACGGGCTGTTCGCCCGCTTCCCCTGCGACCGGGTGTTCGCGCTGCACAACTGGCCGGACCTGCCGGCCGGCACCGTCGCCACCCGGCCGGGGCCGATCATGGCCGCCGCCGACAAGTTCCAGATCACGGTGGAGGGCCGCGGGGCGCACGCCGCCATGCCGCACCGGACGCCGGACGCCATCCTGGCCGCCAGCGACCTGGTCGGGCAGCTGAACACCATCGTCTCCCGCCGCATCCCGCCCCTGTCCTCGGCGGTGCTGTCGGTGACCCGGATCGAGGGCGGCCACTCCCACAACGTGCTGCCGGCCGCGGTGCGCCTGACCGGCACCGTGCGCACCTTCGACCCCGCGGTGCAGGACACCGTCGAGGCGGCGGTGCGGCAGGTGGCGGAGGGCGTGGCACTGGCCAGCGGCACGACGGTCACGGTCGACTACGACCGCTACTACCCCGCCACCCTGAACGACGCCGGCGCCGCCGCGGAGGCGCTGGAGGCCGCCGCGGCCGTGGCGGAGCACGCGGTGCAGGCGCCGGAGCCGGCCTTCACCTCGGAGGACTTCGCCTTCATGCTGCAGGCCTGCCGGGGCGCCTATCTGTGGCTGGGCCAGGGCACCGACGGCTCGGTCCCGCTGCACCACCCCCGCTACGACTTCAACGACGCCGTCCTGGCCCAGGGCATCCGCCTGCACGCGGCGCTGGCGGAGCGCACGCTCAGGACGTGAGGGGGCGGGGGGCATTAGGGAGCGCAACGGGGCAGCGGGCAAGGCCAGGGTAAAGCCCCGCCCTCTCCACCCCTCTACCGTCGTCCCCGCGGAGGCGGGGACCCAGGTATTCAGCCCACAATCCGGCTTGGGACAATGTCGGCAACGGCACCGTGGGCGCCCCGCACCGGCGGCATAGCACACTGAATGCCTGGATGCCCGCCTCCGCGGGCATGACGGCCTAAAGCAAAAAAACCCTCACTTCCCCAGGTCGTAGCGCGCCTGCACCGGCTTGCCGCCGGGCATGGCCAGGCTGACCACCACCTTGGTATCCGGGCCGGCCGTGAAGGACCCGCTGCCCTTCAGCGCGTTGCCGCCGGCCGGGGCCAGCGCGACCTTGGACGGGGTCTTGCCGGCCAGCACCGTCGCCTCCGCCTTCGCCCCGGCGGCGTCGACCGGCTTCATGTCGGCGTCGTAGACGTGCAGCGTCACGTCGCCGCCGGTGGCGACCAGCTCCAGATGGTAGGGGGCCACGTCGACGATGCGGCCGCCGTTGGGGGACGCGTGCGCGTGCCCCCCGGACGCGGCCGGCGCCGGTGCCGCCGGGGCCGGGGCTGCGGCAGGAGCGGCCGCCGGCTTGTCGCCGTGCGCGTGGCCCTCATGGGCCTGGGCGCCGGCGGCCAGCAGGGAGGCGGCGAAGGCGAGGCTCAGTATCTGCTTCATTTCGGTTCTCCAACGATCAGAAGGCTTCGGCGGCGCGGCCGGTGGCGGCCTGGCCGGCCACCAGGGCGGCCACGGGCTTGGCGCCGAACCGCTCGAACAGGACGGGCGTCAGCATTGTATCCAGCAACGTGGCGCTGATGAGGCCGCCGAAGATGGTCACCGCGACCGGGTGCAGGATCTCCTTGCCCGGCTGGTCGGCGCCGATCATCAGCGGCACCAGCGCCACGCCGGCGGCCAGCGCCGTCATCAGCACCGGCACCAACCGCTCCTGGCTGCCGCGGACGATCATGGCGCGGTCGAAGCGCTCGCCCTCGTGCAGGACCAGGTTGATGTAGTGGCTGATCTTCAGGATGCCGTTGCGGGTGCTGATGCCGGTGAGCGTGATGAAGCCGACCATGGAGGCGACGGACAGGGGCTGCCCGGCGATCCACAGGGCGGCCACGCTGCCGACCAGGGCCAGCGGCACGTTGCCCATGATGATGAGCGCCAGCACCGGCGAGCGGTACCGGCTGTACAGCACCAGGAAGATCAGGGTGAGCGAGACCAGCGAGAGCAGCGCGATGGTCCGCGACGCCTCCTCCTGCGCCTGGAAGGTGCCCTCCAGCGCTGTGAAGTAGCCGGGGGGCAGCGGCGCCTGCGCCAGCCGGGCGCGGACGTCCTCGACGATCTGCGCCAGGTCGGTGCGGCCGTCGGAGTT
Source organism: Azospirillaceae bacterium (assembly GCA_035627915.1). Lineage (GTDB taxonomy): Bacteria > Pseudomonadota > Alphaproteobacteria > Azospirillales > Azospirillaceae > DASPKT01. The sequence goes on along the minus strand of DASPKT010000333.1, from coordinate 609 downwards.
GCCGTAGACGGCGATGCGGCGCTTGCCGTTCTCGCGCGCCACCTGGTTGGGCCCGTCGGTCTCCTCCACCTCGGCGAAGGCGGACACCGGCACGCGGCCGGACGGCGTCTCCACCAGCAGGTTGCGCAGTCCCTCCACCGTGCGGTCGGCGTCGCCCAGGCGCATCACCACGTCGAAGCGCCGGGTGCCGTCGATCACCTCCGACACGGTGAGCCCGCCCGACAGCCGCTCCAGCGCCTCGGTCAGGGCGCCCGGGTTGATGCCGTAGAGGGCGGCGCGCTCATAGTCGACGCGCACCTGCACCTGCGGGATGCGGACCTGCTTCTCCACCTGCAAATCGACCAGCCCCGGCACGCCGGCGAGCCGGGCCTGCAGGTCGCCGGCAAGGCCGCGCAGCGTGTCCAGGTCCTCCCCGTAGATCTTGACCGCGATCTGGGCGCGCACGCCCGACAGCAGGTGGTCCAGCCGGTGGGAGATGGGCTGGCCGACGTTTACCGCCATGGGCAGGGCCGACAGGCGCTGGCGGATGTCGGCCAGGACCGTCTCGCGCTCGCGGCCGCCCTCCTCCAGGTCCACGTCGATCTCGGCGTAGTGCACGCCCTCGGCATG
>DASPKT010000332.1:0-16757 GCA_035627915.1 Azospirillaceae bacterium | reverse complement strand
GGTTATGGAGGCCGGGCGCTGGAGGAAACGCGGTGGTTTGGAGCCCTACTGGCATGGCGGGCACTTCCTTGCCTGGACGCGGAGGGTTGTGCGGGTGATCAGGAGCGAACGGGCTGGATGGCGTCGAGGCAGGGGCTATCTGTGGATGCAGGTCTAACCGATAGCTGCTTTGTCGGTGGGACCCCCGTGGTCCAGTCTCGCGGGGGGCTTCAGGACTAACCATGAGCGTGAGAAATACGGCTGTCTGGCTGACAGCTTGGATCGATGGGAATCAGGTGACGGGTTGGCGGCGGAGGCGGCGGAGGGAGAAGAGGGCTTCGGTGGTTTCGGTGAGGGGGCGGGGACCGAGGGTGCGTTTGGGGCCAAATTTGGCGCGGTTTTCGCGGAAGGCGGTTTCAACGAAGGCGCGGCTGCCGAGGACGAGGCCGTCGGTGAAGTAACGGACGCGAAGGCGAATGAGTTCGGCGGTGGTGAGCTTGCCTTTTTGAGCGAGGACTTGACGTGCTCTTTCGGCGCTGATGCCTGAAGAGGTGGCTTGGTGATGCGGGGTGTTTTTTACCTGTGCGCCGGTGGTGTGGAGGAGGCGGCGATAGGCTTGTGAGGTTTGGGGGGCACCCCAACTGTCGACAGGCCTGGCGACGGCTTTGCAGAGGCCGCGTTGGGCGCGGCGGCTGCCGCTGAGGGCTTCGGCATAACCGCACCAGCGGTAGTCTTTTGGATCGTTGGTTAGGCCGGCGCGGACGGGATTGAGGTCGATGTAGGCGGCCATGGTGCGAAGGGCTTCGCCGCGGCCTTCGACGAGGATGCTTTTGAAGCGGTCCATCCAGAGGGTGCCGCGGCGGCCGCGACGTTTGTTGAACCAGCGGCTGAAGCGCTCTTTGACTTCTTTGATGTAGATGGAGAGGTCGCAGAAGCGTTTTTTGATGGCGAGGAGCTTTTGCTGGGCGCGGGATTCGAGGCCGAGGCGGCGGAGTTCGGCGAGGTCGGCGCGGAGGAGGTCGACGTAGGTTTTGCTGTAGAGGATGCGGAGGTGGTCAAGGAGCTTGGCTTCGCCATGGGGGCCGGTGAAGCGCTCGAGCCAGGCGTCGCGGTTGGGGACTTCGACGAGGAGGTGGAAGTGGTTGGCCATGATGCAGTAGGTGACGGGCTTGACGCCGCAGAAGTCGGCGAGGCGCCAGATGAGGCGTTTGAGGGCTTCTTTTTCGATGTCGTCGAAGAAGACGTCGCCGCCGGGTGGTGCGGGAGGCGGGCGCCGCCATCATCGGCGCGACGGGTGAGCTGGCGCCGGCCGACCGGCGGCTCTACGCCATCCGCGACGTGACCGCGACGGTGGAGAGCATCGACCTCATCACCGCCTCCATCCTGTCCAAGAAGCTGGCGGCCGGGCTGCAGGGCCTGGTCATGGACGTGAAGTTCGGCAGCGGCGCCTTCATGGCGGAGTACGGCCGGGCGGAGGAGCTGGCCCGCAGCATCGCCACGGTGGCGTCGGGCGCCGGCATGCCGACCGTGTCGCTGCTGACCGACATGAACCAGGTGCTGGGGCTCACCGCCGGCAACGCGCTGGAAGTGGCGGAGTGCGTGGAGATGCTGCGCGGCGGGGCGAAGGAGCCGCGCCTGTGGGAGGTCACCCGCGATCTTTCCGCCGAGCTGCTGGTCCTGGGCCGCCTCGCCGGCGACCTGGAGGAGGCGCGGGCCCGCATCGACCGGGCGCTGGCCGACGGCAGCGCGGCCGAGCGCTTCCAGCGCATGGTGGCGGCGCTGGGCGGGCCGAAGGACTTCCTGGACCGCTACGACGCCTACCTGGCGAAGGCGCCGGTCGTGCGCGACGTCCATGCGGAGCGCCCCGGCGTTGTCGCCGCCATGGACGCGCGCGCGGTGGGCTTGGCGGTGGTGGCGCTGGGCGGCGGGCGGACCCGCCCGCAGGACGGGGTGGACCACCGGGTGGGCTTCACCGGCTTCGCCGCCATCGGCGACCGGGTGGGGCCGGGCGGCCGGCCGATCTGCACCGTCCACGCGGCCGACGAGGCGGGGGCGGAAGCCGCGGCCGCGGCGGTGCGGCGGGCCGTGACCGTCGCGGAGCATGCCCCCGAGCATGTCAAGGTCCCGGAAAAGGCCGTTGCGGCCCGCATCGCCGCGGGCTAGACGGGCCGGACGTCCCGCCGGAGCAAAAATCCCCGCCATGATCAAGATCGTCCGCGCCAAGCTGCACGGCATCCGCGTCACGGGTGCCGACCTGAACTACCACGGCTCCATCACCCTCGACCCCGAGCAGTGTGAGCAGGCGGGGATCTACCCCATGGAGTTCGTGGAGATCTGGAACAAGAGCTCCGGCGCCCGGATCTCCACCTACGTCATCTTCGGCAAGCCGGGTTCCCGCTGCTGCATCCTGAACGGGGCGGCGGCGCGCACCTGCCAGAAAGGCGACGAGGTCATCATCGCCGCCTCGGCCTACGTGACCCCGCAGGAGCTCTACACGGTCAAGCCGCGCGTCCTCACCTTCCACCCCGACAACCGGGTGGACGAGGAGCTGGTCTACGACGTGTTCCGCAGCCAGGACCGGGAGTTCGACTTCCGCACCCTGACCGTCGACGGGGACGAGGTGGCGCTGCAGACCTCACCTGCCGCCGGCGCCGTGCCCGACTCAGTGGAGGCCTGACCCGTGACCGCCGCCGCGGTTCCTGAGGAAGGGCACCACGGCCGCGGCATCGCCATGGCGGCGCTGGCCTTCGGCATGTTCAGCGTGGTGGACCTGGTGCTGAAGCACCTGTCGCGCGAGCACGCGATCTTCCCGCTGCTGGTCGTGCACAGCGGCTTCTCCCTCCTGGTCATCACCGCCTTCGCGGCGCGCACCGGCGACGGGCTGGTGGCGAACCTCAGGACCCGCAAGCCGGGCTGGCACTTCCTGCGCGCCTTCTGCGGCACGGCGTCGGGCATCTGCATCTTCACCGCCTTCGCCGCCATGCCGATGGCCGACGTCTACGCGCTGGCCTTCGCGGCGCCGCTGTTCATCACCGCCCTGTCGGTGCCGATGCTGGGGGAGAAGGTGGGCTGGCGGCGCTGGACCGCCGTCGCGGTCGGCTTCGCCGGCATCCTGGTCATGCTGCGGCCGGGCGCCGGCCTCATCAACCCGGCCGCCCTGGCCGCGGTGGGCAGCGCCTTCTTCTATTCGCTCAGCATGCTGATCGCCAAGCGCATGCGCGGGACCGAGACCAGCGTCAGCTTCGCCTTCTATTCCAGCTGCTGGGGCATCCTGGTGAACGGCACGCTCGCCGCCGCCACCTGGAAGCCGATGGCGGCCGGCGAGGTGGCGCTGCTGGCCTTCAGCGGCACCACGGGCGGCGTGGCGCTGCTGGTGCTGCTGACCGCCTTCCGCGCCGCCCCGGCCGCCGTCATCGCCCCCTTCCAGTACAGCCAGATCCTGTGGGGCGTGCTGTACGGCTGGCTGTTCTTCGGCACCCTGCCATCGGGGCTGCTGCTGCTGGGCGCCGGCATCGTCATCACGTCCGGCCTCTACATCCTGCACCGCGAGACCCGCGTCGGCGCCCGGGTGGCGCTGGACCGGGTCCCGCACTGAGGGACCCCATGGCCGCCACCGGCAATCTCAGGGGCATCGCCCTGTTCAACCTGACGATCCTGCTGTTCGCCGTGATGGACAGCATGATCAAGACGCTGTCGGCGACCTACCCGACGGCCCAGATCGCCTTCTTCCGCGCCGCCTTCGCGCTGCTGCCGCTGGCCGTGGCGGTCGTGCATGCCGGTGGGGTGAAGGTGCTGCGCACGGAGCGGCCCTGGAGCCACGTGCTGCGCGCCGGCGTCAGCGCCGCCGCCGTGTTCTGCTTCTTCAAGGCCTTCGGGCTGCTGCCGCTGGCCGACGTCTACGCGCTCTCCTTCGCCGCGCCGCTGTTCGTCACCGCGCTGTCGGTGCCGATCCTGAAGGAGACGGTGGGCTGGCGGCGCTGGGCGGCGGTGCTGGTGGGCTTCGCGGGCGTGGTGGTCATGCTGCGGCCCGGCGCCGGGGTGCTGAGCGTGGCGGCCCTGCTGCCGCTGGCAGGCGCCTTCTTCTACGCGCTGACCATGCTGTACGTCCGCCACCTCTCCAGGACGGAGACGAACGAGGCGATCGTCTTCTACTTCATGGCGACGCTGACGGTGCTGGCCGGCATCGTCATGCTGCCCGCCTGGGTGACGCCGACGCCGCTGCACCTGGGGCTGCTGGTGGCGACCGGCATCGTCGGCGGCGTGGCGCAGCTGACGGTGACCCAGGCATTCCGCCTGGCCGCCCCCAGCCTTCTGGTCCCGTTCGAGTACAGCGGCATGCTGTGGGCGGTGGCGTTCGGCTGGTTCTTCTTCGGGGAGATGCCGGACGCCTGGATCGGCGCCGGCGCCGCCATCGTCATCGCGTCGGGCCTCTACATCCTGCACCGGGAGACGGCGGCCGCCCGCGCGGGCTCCGGCCCCGCCGGCCCGGAGCCGGCCCTGGCCGACGCGGCCCCCGGGCGGGAATAGCCCCCCGCCGCCTCCCCTTTTGCGCCGGGTCCACGCGGACGCTTGGCGGCGGGCCAAAGCGTTGGCATCCTGTGCAGCCGGTATCCCGCAAGGGACATCGGCCGGCAACGACAGGGAGACCGTCCGCAAGTGCCCAAGATGCGCGCATGAGGACCACGGGAGCGCCCCGCACCGCCGTCTGGCCGGGCCGTCCCTACCCGCTGGGGGCGACCTGGGACGGGTTCGGCGTCAACTTCGCCCTGTTCTCCGCCCATGCCGAGAAGGTGGAGCTCTGCCTGTTCGACGATGCGGGCAACCGCGAGGTCGACCGCATCGCCCTGCCCGAGGTGACCGACGACGTCTGGCACGGCTACCTGCCGGAGGCGCGGCCGGGCTTGGTCTACGGCTACCGGGTCTACGGCCCCTACGACCCCGGCCGCGGCCACCGCTTCAACCCGCACAAGCTGCTGATCGACCCCTACGCCAAGGCGCTGGTGGGCCAGCTGCGCTGGTCGGACGCGCATTTCGGCTACCGCGTCGGCTCCCCGCGCGAGGACCTGTCCTTCGACCGGCGCGACAACGCCCGCGGCATGCCGAAGTGCCGGGTGGTCGACCCCGCCTTCACCTGGGGCAAGGAGCGGCCGCCGCGCACGCCCTGGACCGACACCGTCGTCTACGAGACGCACCTGAAGGGCTTCACCATCCGCCACCCGGACGTGCCGCCGGCGCTGAAGGGCACCTTCGCCGGCTTCGCCAGCCACGGGGTGATCGAGTACCTGAAGGCGGTCGGCGTCACCGCGGTGGAGTTCCTGCCCGTCCAGGCCTTCACCGACGACCGCTACCTAGTGGAGAAGTCGCTCCACAATTTCTGGGGCTACAACACGCTGGGCTTCTTCGCGCCCGAACCGCGCTACATGTCCGGGACCAGCACCAAGGAGTTCAAGACCATGGTGGCCCGGCTGCACGACGCCGGGATCGAGGTCATCCTGGACGTGGTCTACAACCACACGGGCGAGGGCAACCATCTGGGCCCCACCCTGTCCTTCCGCGGCATCGACAATGCCAGCTACTACCGGCTGAACCCGGACGACCGGCGCTACTACATCGACGACACCGGCACCGGCAACACCCTCAACATCGCCCATCCCCGCGTCCTGCAGCTGGTCATGGACAGCCTGCGCTACTGGGTGACCGAGATGCATGTGGACGGGTTCCGCTTCGACCTCGCCTCCACCCTCTGCCGCGAGGCGCACGGGTTCGACCCGGGCTCGGGCTTCCTGGATGCCGTCCGGCAGGACCCGGTCCTGTCCCAGGTGAAGCTGATCGCCGAGCCCTGGGACGTCGGCCCCGGCGGCTACCAGCTGGGCAACTTCCCGCCGGGCTGGTCGGAGTGGAACGACCGCTTCCGCGACACGGTCCGGCGCTACTGGCGCGGCGACGACGGCATGCTGCCGGAGCTGGCGGCGCGGCTGACCGGTTCTGCCGACATCTTCGAGCGGCGCTCGCGCCGGCCGCGCTCCAGCGTCAACTACGTCACCGCGCACGACGGCTTCACCCTGCTGGACGTGGTCTCCTACAACCACAAGCACAATGAGGCCAACGGCGAGGGCAACCGCGACGGCCACGACGCCAACCATTCCTGGAACCACGGGGTGGAGGGGCCGTCGGCCGACCCGGAGGTGCGGGGCCTGCGCCTGCGCCAGTGCCGCAACATGCTGGCGACCCTGTTCCTGTCGCAGGGCACGCCCATGCTGCTGGCCGGCGACGAGCGGCTGCGCACCCAGAACGGCAACAACAACGCCTACTGCCAGGACAACGAGACCAGCTGGCTGGACTGGACGCAGGGGCCGGAGACGGCGGCGATGACCGCCTTCGTGAAGCGCCTGGCGGAACTGCGGCGCCAGCATCCGGTGCTGCGCCGGCCGCGCTTCCTGCACGGGCGCGAGGTCTCGGCGGAGGGGGTCAAGGACATCGCCTGGATCACCCCGCAGGGCACCGAAAAGACGCCGGAGCAGTGGCGCGACGCGCACGCGCGGTGCCTGGGCCTGCTGCTGGGCGGGCGCGCCGGGCGCTACCTGGCGCCGGACGGGTCGAGCGCCGCCGACGCCACCCTGCTGATCGTCGTCAACGCCTACCACGACACGGTGCCCTTCACCCTGCCCGCGGTGGCGGGGAAGGACGCCTGGCGCTGCCTGCTGGACACCGGTCATCCCACCGGCGCCCCGCCGACCCGCGAGTACCCGGCCGGCAAGCCGGCCGCGGTCGGCGGCCGCACGACGCTCCTCTTCCAACTGATCGAAGAGCCCCATGGCTGAGTACGAGTACGGCAAGCTGGTCGTCATGCTGATCGACCACGAGTTCAACACGCGGCGCCTGCTGCGGGGCATCCTCGCGCGGTACGGCATCGAGAAGATCCACGAGTACTCCAGCACCGTGGAGGCGACCAACGCGCTGCAGACCCAGACGCCGGACCTCATCGTCGTCGACGCCGACCAGAAGGAGGGCGGCGACGCGCTCAAATGGGTGGTGCAGCTGCGGCACAACCAGCTCCCGGCCAGCCCCTTCGTGCCCGTCGTCGTGCTGACCTGGCAGCCGACCCAGCCGCTGCTGGTGCGCTTCACCGGGTCCGGCGCCGACGACATGCTGGTGAAGCCCTTCAGCCAGAAGCAGGTATCGGACCGGCTGCAGAACCTGATCGAGGACCGCAAGAAGTTCGTGGTCACCAGCGACTATGTCGGCCCGGACCGCCGCCGCTCCCCGCGCGAGGGGCAGCAGATCCCGCTGGTGGACGTGCCCAACACGCTGCGCCTGAAGGCGATGGGGGAGTACGGCAAGACCGACCTCAACGCCGAGGTCGAGCAGGCCCTGCGGGCCATCAACATGCAGAAGATCGTCCGCCACGGCTTCCAGATCGCCTTCCTGGCCGTGTTCGCCCTGCCCGGGCTGGTCGCCGATCCCCCGGAGAAGCGGGCGGTGGACCATCTTCTGCGGGTGACGCCGGTCGCCGACGACCTGCTGCGCCGGCTGCCCCAGGGCGACATCCGCGGCCAGGCCGAGACCTACATGAAGGTGCTGGCGGCGGCGGTCGAGGCGGTCAGGGCCGACCCGGCCCGGCCGCTGGAGCACCCCCAGGCCGTGCACCAGGCCGCCATCGGGCTGGTCGCGCTGACCAGCCGGCGGACCGACCTGCCGGCGGTGGAACAAGAGGTGATGGCCGCCGTTACGGCCTACCGCAACCGGCTGGAACAGCTGGCCCAGGCGAAGGCGGCCGCGACCCCGGCCTGAGCCCCGCCGCGGGACCGGCCGTCCTGGGCCGGGGCCCCCTCCCGGGGGCCCGTCCGCTGGGGAAGGTGCCGCCATGCCCGACGTCTCCATGCCCGACCGCTTCGCCCACGCCATGCCCTTCGGGGCCGAGCTCCTGGAGGGCGGCGGCGTCCGCTTCCGCCTCTGGGCCCCCTCGCTGGACCGGGTGGACCTGGCCCTGGAGGACGGGAGGGAGCACCTGTTCCTGCCCATGCAGGCCGCCGGCGACGGCTGGTTCCGGCTGGACTGCGGGCGCGCCGGGCCCGGCAGCCGCTACCGCTACCGCCTGCCCGACGGGATGCTGGTGCCGGACCCCGCCTCGCGCTACCAGGCGCACGACGTTCACGGCCCCTCCACCGTCGTCGATCCCCGGGCCTACCGCTGGCAGTGCGCGGACTTCCGCGGCCGCCCCTGGGAGGAGACGGTCCTCTACGAGCTGCACGTCGGCACCTTCACGCCCGAGGGCACCTACCGCGCCGCGATCGACCGGCTGGACCACCTGATGAGCCTGGGCGTCACCGCGGTGGAGCTGATGCCGCTGGCGGAGTTCGCGGGGCGGCGCGGCTGGGGCTACGACGGGGTGCTGCCCTTCGCGCCCGAGTCCGCTTACGGCACGCCTGACGAGCTGAAGGCCCTGGTGGACGCCATCCACGAGCGGGGGATGGGCGCCTTCCTGGACGTGGTCTACAACCATTTCGGGCCGGAGGGTAACTACCTCCACACCTACGCCAGGGCCTTCTTCACCGACCGCCACGCCACCCCCTGGGGCCCCGCCATCGACTTCGAGGGCAAGCGGTCGCGCACCGTGCGCGACTTCTTCATCGACAACGCCCTCTACTGGCTGTCGGAGTTCCGCTTCGACGGGCTGCGCTTCGACGCGGTGGACACCATCGTGGACCGCGGCGACCCCGACATCCTGACCGAGCTGGCGACCGCCGTGCGCACCCGCCTGCCCGGCCGGCACATCCACCTGGTGCTGGAGAACGGCGCCAACCAGGCCCGCTACCTGGAGCGGCGCGGCGACGGCAGCCCGGCCCTCTACACCGCGCAGTGGAACGACGACTGGCACCACGCCGCCCACGTGCTGGCGACCGGCGAGGGCGGCGGCTACTACACCGACTTCATGGACGATCCCGCCGGCCTGCTGCTGCGCACCCTGACGGAGGGCTTCGCCTTCCAGGGCGAGGCGTCCGGCTGGCGCGGCGGCAGGAAGCGCGGCGAGCCCAGCACCCACCTGCCGCCCACCGCCTTCGTCATCTACCTGCAGAACCACGACCAGACCGGCAACCGCGCGCTGGGGGAGCGGCTGGTGTCGCTGGCCCCGGCCCGGGCGGTGAAGGCGCTGGCGGCGGTGCAGCTGCTCTCCCCCCACGTCCCCATGCTGTTCATGGGGGAGGAGTGGGGGGCGAAGGAGCCGTTCCGCTTCTTCTGCGACTTCCACGGCGACCTCGCCGACTCCGTGCGCGCCGGGCGCAAGCGCGAGTTCGCAAGCTTCCCCCAGTTCTCCGACCCCGAAGTGCTGGCCCGCCTGCCCGACCCGGTGGACGAGGCGACCTTCGCCGGCTCGCGCCCCGACTGGCACGCGCTGGACCGGGAGGAGCACGAGGACTGGCTCGCCTACTACACGGTGCTGCTGAAGCTGCGGCACGGGGCGCTGGTGCCGCGCCTGGCGCTGGCCGACGGCGGGCGGGCCGGGGGGCGCTGCTGGAACGGGCGCTGCCTGGAGGCGTCCTGGCGCCTCACCGACGGGGCGCAGCTGAGCCTGCTCGCCAATCTGGGGCCGGAGGAGGCCGGCGGCTTCGCCCTGCCCCCGGGCGACCTGCTGTTCGAGAGCGCGGAGGAGGCGGCGGACGCGCTGGCGTCCGGCGGCGACCGGCTGCCCGGCTGGACCACCCTCTGGTTCCTCACCGGCGGTGCCGCCAAGGGCAAGGCGGGCAAGGGGGCCAAGCGCCGGCGCTGAGGGAAACCCGGGGCGACAGGCCGCCCGGCCGCTGCTAGGATTCCCGCCGTCCGCAACGGTGGGGGAGTGGCAGATGGCGTGGGACCCGGCGCAGTACGAGCTTTTCCAGGCGGCGCGGGCGCGGCCCGGCCACGACCTGATCGCGGCGCTGCCGCCCCTGCGCCCCCGCCACGTCGCTGACCTCGGCTGCGGCACCGGCGGGCTGACGAGGCGTCTGGCGGAGCAGTACCCGGACGCCGAGGTGATGGGGCTGGACAGCTCCCCCGCCATGCTGGCGAAGGCCGGCGCCACGCCGGGGCGGGTCGCCTGGTCGCTGGGCGACATCGCCCACTGGCACGCGCCCGGGCCGATGGACCTCGTCTTCTCCAACGCCGCCCTGCACTGGCTGGAGGACCATGCCGCCCTGTTCCCGCGCCTGATGCGGACGCTGGCGCCGGGCGGGGTGCTGGCGGTGCAGATGCCGCGCAACTTCGCCTCCCCCTCCCACGCGCTGATCCGCCGCGTGGCTGCCGAGGGGCCCTGGGCGGAGCGGCTGGCCCCGGCGCTGCGCGAGGCCCCGGTGCACGAGCCCGCCGCCTACCACCGCTGGCTGGCGCCGCACGCCGCCCATGTCGACGTCTGGGAGACGGAGTACCTGCACCTGCTGGACGGCGCCGACCCGGTGCTGGAATGGACCCGCGGCACCGCCCTGCTGCCGGTGCAGGAGACGCTGGAGCCGGCGGAGTTCGCGGAGTTCCTGGCGCGCTACCGGGACCTGCTGCGCGCCGCCTACCCGCCGGAGCGGGACGGCCGCACCCTGTTCCCCTTCCGCCGCCTCTTCATCGTGGCGCGGGCGCGCGGCTGAGGCGGGGGCTGGCGTTCGGGAGGCGGACGCACGGCCCTGCCCACTGCCGTCATTCCCGCGGAGGCGGGAATCCAGGTAATGAGCGTGCTGGCGCTATAAGGGACGGCGCGTACGTCTCCGCAGGCGCCCTGCCCCGGCGCGTTAGCGAGCTGAATGCCTGGATACCCGCCTCCGCGGGCATGACGGGGAGAGGAATCGGCGCCGCTCGCTAAACATCGGCCTGCGCCTGCCTCACCCCACCCGCGCCGGTTCGGCGGCGCGGTAGAGGCGGCTCTTCGGCAGGGTGATGGTGACGACCGTGCCGACGCCGGGCGTGCTCTGGATGGTCAGCTGGCCGCCATGGGCCTCGACATAGCCCTTGGCCAGCGGCAGGCCGAGCCCGGCGCCGGGCTGGCGGCGGGCGTGGCCCGTCTCCACCTGGCCGAAGGGCTGCAGCGCCAGCCGGATCGCCTCCGGCGTCATGCCGACGCCGGTGTCGCCGACCGACAGGCTGAAGTTCCCGTCCCCGTCCAGCCCGACCACCACGGCGACGCGGTCGCCGCGCTCGCTGAAGCGGATGGCGTTGGAGAGAAGGTTGACCAGCACCTGCTTCAGCCGCACCTCGTCCGCCAGCAGGCGCTGGCCGGCCCCGGTCACCTCCATCTCGATGACGACGCCGGCCTCGTTGGCCTTCTGGTTGACCAGCCGCAGGCAGCGGTCGACCAGGCCCGACACGTCCAGCCACGCCTCGCGCAGCTCCAGCCGGCCGGCGTCCAGCCGCGCGATGTCGAGGAGGTCGTTGACCAGCCGCAGCAGGTGTAGCCCGCCCTCGTGGATGTCGATGGCGTAGTCCCGGTACTGCGGGTTGCCGAGGCTGCCCAGCAGCTCGTCCCGCAGGATCTCGGAGAAGCCGATGATGGCGTTCAGCGGCGTGCGCAGCTCGTGGCTGATGTTGGCGAGGAACTGGCCCTTGGCGCGGTCGGCCAGCTCCGCCTGGGCGCGGGCCTGGCGCAGCACCTCGTCCGCGACCGCCTGGTCGCTGATGTCGCGGGCCACCACCAGCACGCCGCGGCCCATCCCGTCCTCGATCGGCAGCAGGGCGGCCAGCGTCGGGAACTCGGTGCCGTCCTGGCGCAGGAAGTTGTAGCCCTGCCAGTCGTACTTGCGGCCGCCGGCGGCGCGCTCCAGCTTCTCCTCGAAGCCGGCGCGGGCCTCGGCGGCGACGAAGTCCGACACCCGCCGCCCGTCCGCGTCCACCGCCGAGGGCAGCCCCAGCATGGTAAGGCCGCCGGCGTTGATGAGCGACAGCTCCCCCTCGCGCGCGACCGCGATGAGGTCGGGCACGCTGTCGACCAGGGTGCGGTAGCGCTCCTCGCTGCGGACCAGCTCGCCGGCGACCCGCGCCTGCTCCGCCGCCGCCCCCTGGGCGCGGGCCAGGAACAGGGCGGTCAGCCCGACCATGGCGACGATGATGCCGAGCAGGAACCACTGCACGGAATAGAGCAGCGTGCGCCCCGGCGCCGGGGCTGCCCAGACCAGCCAGCCGGCCGGCTGGCCCAGCGGGTCCTTCAGCGCCAGCACCGACAGCTCGCCCTCCGGCGGGCTGGCGAACAGGCGCAGCCGGTCGATCAGCAGCGGCGCCGCCAGCTCGTCCAGCGCCGCCTCGTCCAGCAGCTTCAGGAAAACCAGCGCCCCGCCCGGCGCGGGGCGGCGGCCGCTCTCCTCCTCGCGGATGTCGGCGGCGGCGGCGAGGTGGGCGCGGCCGCCCTGGACGACGATGGCGACGGCCAGCGCCGGCTCGCCCTTCGGCACCTCGCGGGCCTGGCGGACCAGCTCCAGGATGCCCGGCGGCGGCGCCCCGGCCGAGGGGGCCATGCGCTCCCCGTCCTGCAGCGCCACCCGGAGCGCGCCGTCGTCGCCGATCACCATGACGTCGGTGATGCCGAACGTCTCCGTCAGGTAGGTGCCGAGGTTGCGGTCGATCCAGGCGTCGTCGGGCTTCGTCACCAGGTGGGTGACGGCGTCGTTCCAGTTGGCGTAGTCGACCGCGGTCGTGCCGAGGCGCCTCTCCTCCTGCTCCAGCGCCGTCTCCACCATGCGCACGGTGCGGGCCGCCATCTCGCGGTCCTGCCAGAGTGCCGCGTAGCCCAGCACACCGGCGACGGCGACGATGGCGACGGCCAGCAGCAGGACGACCGGAAGAAGCAGGGGATACGTCGCCGACGGGAGCGCCCGCGGCGCCGGCTGGACGGGGTCCGGGCCGGCGCCAAACGTCGCAGTCGGCGCGGACAATGCGCCCTCTCTCGCGGTACCGCTCGGCATCGATCCTGAACCCTTGCCCCGAAGCGCCATTCTCCATCGGGGAACTGGTTAATTTCAATCGATTTGCGCGGAACCATATCCCATTGCACGGGAAGGAGCCGTGGCGCGGGGGCCACGGTCACACGGTGTCATGAAAGTGCAACCGCATCGCGACATTACCGTCACGCCGCTTTGCTAGCCGTTGCGCGCCTGGAACGCCGCAGAGCCTTGTGGACTACGCCGCAGGGAGGGGTTGCGGGCTTTCGGCGTCTTCCACCCGTCAACGGAGTACAAGAAATGACGTTCAAGACCACGCTGCTCGCCGGCACCGTCCTCGGCGCCGTGGCGATCGTGTCCGGCGCCGCCGCGGCCCAGACCCCCGCCCGCCAGGCGACCGCCCCCGCCGCCGCCCCGGCCCCGGGCGTCAGCCAGGCGCAGATCGACGCGCTGACCAGCCAGATCCAGGCCCTGCAGGGCCAGCTGACCACGCTGAAGGAGCAGGTCGCCAAGGACGTGAAGGCGGTGGAGAAGCGGGTGTCCGACGCCCCCACCGTGTCCGTCGCCGCCGGCCGGCCCCGCATCGTCAGCGCCGACAAGGCCTTCGACGTCGCGATCCGCGCCCGCCTGCACATGGACTACGGCTACTGGTTCCCCGACGGCGTGACCCTGGGCCGCGCCGCCACGCCCGCCAACCAAGTGGACCTGCCCGACGGCTTCAACACCCGCCGCGCCTACATCGGCCTGGCCGGCACCCTCTACAACGACTTCAAGTTCGAGCTGACGGCCGACTTCTCCAACGACCGCGGCGGCAGCGGCCGCCTGCAGGCCGCCAACCTGTCCTACACCGGCTTCAAGGACTGGTCGATCGACGTCGGCGCCATGCAGCCGCCCTTCACGCTGGAGGACAGCACCTCCTCCAACGACATCCCCTTCATCGAGCGCTCCGCCCCGGTCAACCTCGCGGTCGGCAACGTGGCGTCGGAGTCCCGCGTGGCGCTGGGCTTCAAGAACAGCGGCGAGCGGCACTTCGTCTCCGCCTACGTGACCGGCGACACGCTGGGTGCCTCGGGCGGCGACGACCAGGCGGCGCTGATCTCCCGCGTGGCCTTCCTGGCCGCCACCAGCCCCGACTTCGACCTCGGCATCGGCGGCTCGGCCGGCTACCTGTACGAGCTGCGCGCGGCCGCCACGCCGGGTGCGCGCAACTACAGCCTGAGCGACCGGCCGGAGACCCGCATCGGCGGTGGCGGCACCCGCCTGGTCAACACCGGCAACATCGACACCGAGAACTTCGCCGTCTACGGCGCCGACCTGGCCTTCACCTACAAGAGCTTCTGGGCCGCGGCCGAGTACTACCAGTACGAGTTCGAGCGCCGGAACTCGACCCTCGAGGACCCGTCCTTCGACGGTTACTACGTGGCCGCCGGCTGGTTCCTGACCGGCGAGCGCCGCCCCTACAACATCAAGGCCGGCAACTTCGGCGGCCCGAAGGTGCAGTGGCCCTTCCGCGTCTCCGGCGGCCACGGCACGGGTGCCGTCGAGCTGGCGGCCCGCTACTCCATGGTGGACCTGACGGACGCCAGTGCCGGCATCGGCGCCAACGTGCTGACCGCCGGCGAGCAGGGCATCTGGACGCTGGGGCTGAACTGGTACCTGAACAACGCCGTCCGGCTGATGTTCAACTACCAGATGATCGAGGTGGACCGCGCCGGCGCCCTGCCGACGGACGAGACGGACGCCGTCACCGCCCGCCTGCAGTTCCAGTTCTGATCCGCGAAGTCCCCTTCTCGGCACGCCCTGGAACCCCCGCCGGCCCGTCCGGCGGGGGTTTTCTCATGACTCGCGGCCGGCCGGGCTCTGTGGGATAAGGGCACTGTCCCGTCTCCCGAGGCCAGCACAGCCATGACCCTGCTGTTCGTCTCCGCCCACGACAACGCCGATCCCTGGATCGCCGAGCTGACCCGGCAGGTTCCCGGCCTCACGGTATGGCGCTGGCCCGACATGCCGGACCCGGCGGCGGTGCGCTACGCCCTGGTGTGGAAGCCGCCGCCGGGCCTGCTGGCGACCCTGCCCAACCTCGAGGTCGTCTTCTCTCTGGGCGCCGGGGTGGACGCGCTGCTGAAGGACCCGACCCTGCCCCGGGTTCCCCTGGTCCGCATGGTGGAGCCGGGCCTGACCGAGGGCATGACCGAGTATGTCTGCCTGCACGTGCTGCGCTGGCACCGCGACGCCCCCCTGTTCGAGCGCCAGCAGCGCGAGAAGGTGTGGCACCAGCCGGTGCACCAGAGCCTGGCGCGGGAGCGGCGGGTCGGCATCCTGGGGCTGGGCGTGCTGGGCAGCGACGCGGCGGCGGCGCTCACGGCGCTGCGCTTCGACGTGGCGGGCTGGAGCCGCACGCGCAAGGAGCTGCCCGGCGTCACCTGCTTCCACGGGCAGGATCAGCTGCCGGACTTCCTGGCCCGCACCGAGATCCTGGTCTGCCTGCTGCCGCTGACCCCCGACACGGCGGGCATCCTGAATGCCCGGCTCTTCGCCGGCCTGCCCAGGGGCGCCGTCGTCATCAACGCCGCCCGCGGCCAGCACATGGTGGAGCGCGACCTGCTGGACGCGCTGGAGAGCGGCCATATCGCCGGCGCCACCCTGGACGTCTTCCAGGAGGAGCCGCTGCCGCCCGACCATCCCTTCTGGACCCATCCCAGGGTGACGGTCACCCCCCACGTCGCCGCCATCACCCAGGCCCGCACCGCCGTCGCCCAGGTGGTGGAGGGGCTGCGGCGCGCCCGTGCCGGCCTGCCGCTGCAGAACCTTGTCGACCGTGACCTCGGCTACTGAGCCGGCGCCGCCGCGCGCCTCCGCCACAGTCCTGCTGCTGCGCGACGGCGCCCGCGGGCCTGAGGTGTTCATGCTGCGCCGCCACGGCATGGTGGACTTCGCCGCCGGCGCGCTGGTCTTCCCTGGCGGCAAGGTCGACCGCGGCGACCGCGACCCGGCCCTGGCGGGCCTCTCTGACGGCCTCGCCGGGCTGGACGCAGAGGAGGCGGCCCACCGCGCTGCGGCCGTGCGCGAGGCGTTCGAGGAGGCCGGCATCCTGCTGGCCCGCGACGCCGCCGGCACCTTCCCCGACGCCGCCCGGCTGGCGGCGCTGGCCCCCTGGCGCGGGCGGCTGGACCGGGGCGAGGCCGCCCTGACCGGCTTCCTCGCCGCCGAGGGGCTGCGCCTGGCGGCCGACCGGGTGGTGCCGCTGGCGCGCTGGATCACCCCGGCGGCGAACCCCAGGCGCTTCGACACCCGCTTCTACCTGGCCCCGGCGCCGGACGGCCAGGCCGGCCTGCACGACGGGCGGGAGACGGTCGAGTCGGGCTGGCACCGGCCGGCCGACCTGCTGGCGGCGGCCGAGGCCGGCGCCTGGTCGCTGGTCCCCGCCACCCGCGCCAACCTGATGTTGGTGGCCGGCTGCGCGGACGTGGCGGCGGCGCTGTCCATGGCCGCCGCCCACCCCAAGGCCCCGGTCACCCCCGTCCTGGAGCGCCGCCCCGACGGCATGCTGGTCCGCATCCCCGCCGAGGCCGGCTATGGGCGGACGGAGTTCCCGCTGGAGCGGATGCCGTGAGGGGGCGTTTGGGAATTGAGGGTGCGGCTGAAAGGCTGTGCGTGCTTCTGACCGGGCTCAGGATCGAGATCTTCTCAAGATCGAATCTGCTTTCTCATTCTCCGTCATTCCGGCAGAAGCCGGAATCCAGGAGCAGCTAGGTTCTGTCTGACGGCCCCGTGACGCTGATGCTGCCGCGCTGTTTGCGGCCGACCAGCGAGCGGGAGACGAGCGATGCGGCGGCACGAGCTGAGCCCGGAGCAATGGGAGCTGATCCGCGATCTGATGCCGGCAGC
>DASPKT010000331.1:0-30633 GCA_035627915.1 Azospirillaceae bacterium | reverse complement strand
GGGGGATCGAGCTGCTGGTGCCCTGCCCGATCTCCGACGTGTTGCAGAGGATGGTCACCACGCCGTCCGGTCCGATCCGGATCCAGCTGTTGATCAGCGGCGCCGCGCCGGCGTTCCCGCCGGCAGCCATCGCCGTGCCGCGGCCCGCCAGATGGAAGCCCAGCACAAGCCCGGCGGAACCCAGGACGCCCGCCGCACCTGCCTGGAGAAGGCCGCGCCGGGACAGGGGAGCAGCGGTTTTCATGTCCTATCCAACGGTTGCATTGCGTGTCCCGCGGCAAGCGGACCGCAGGTGCGTTCCGGGAGGCGTCGGGGCTATTGGCCTAAAGCCTTGCATCAGACCATCCCGGCGGCGCGCCTTATGGCGCGGCGGACGCGTGGGTAGGTTCCACAGCGGCAGATATTGGTCATGGCCTGGTCGATCTCGGAGTCGGTCGGCCTGGGCTTTTCGTTGAGCAGGGCGGCGGCGGCCATCACCATGCCGGATTGGCAATAACCGCACTGCGGCACCTGCTCGGCGATCCACGCCGCCTGCAGCGGGTGCGTGCGGTCGGGCGACAGCGCCTCGATGGTGGTCACCTGCATGCCCGCCGCGCCCTCCACCGGCAGCGAGCAGGAGCGCACCGCCTGGCCGTCGACGTGCACCGTACACGCCCCGCAGAGCGCCGCCCCGCATCCGTACTTCGTCCCGGTCAGACCCAGTTCGTCCCGCAGCACCCAAAGCAGGGGCATGTCGCCATCGACGTCCACTTGTCGGCGTTGACCATTGACGGTCAATTCATAAATCATGCTCCGCACGACCCCCGCATAGACGCCTGCTTTACTGCCGGTACATGGCTAAAACCGCGGGATTATACAAGTGCGGAGTCTTTGATTCTATATCAGTGTCTATTCAATTACGGGGTACCTGCCTGCCTCATGTCCTCCTCGTGTCGCAGCCCGTCTTGAGGACGTTCGAAGGGGTCGGTCACCGGTGACCCTGACCCGGAAAACGCCTCCGGCCTGAGTGCGAGATGTCCGGCATGAATGCTGACCCCTCTGAAGGGGGACGGCATAGGCCCGGGCGAACCCCCTCCGGTGCCCGGCCTGCGGGGCGAGCCCCGCCTCAGAGGTCGGCCATGCCCGTTGCCGCGGGCCCCAGCAGCGTCCAGGCGCCTGCCGCCAGGAGGACGGCGCCCGTGGCCCGGGCGATCAGGCCGCCCCAGGGCGTCATCTTCTCCAGGGCGACCGCCAGGGCGAGCAGGGCGACCAGGGGCAGGTTCATGACGCCGGTCACGAACAGCACGGTCATCAGCGCCCAGCAGCAGCCGACGCAGAAAAGCCCGTGCCGCAGGCCCATGACGAACGCCCCCGCCCGTCCGCGGCGCCATTCCGCCATCACGAAGGCGACGGGGGATCGGCAGCGTGTCAGGCACGCGCCCTTGGCAGGGGTGAACTGGTAGGCGCCGGCCGCCAGGAGCAGCGCGGCCGTCAGCGCCGGGCTGGTGCTGGCCATGTCGGGCGAGACCAAGCCCGCGGCCTGCAGCGCCCACTGCGCGACCGCCGCCAGCAGGCTGAACCCTGCCCACATCAGGACGTAGGCGGCGGTGAAGAAGCCGGCGGCCATCGTCGCGCCGCCGTGCCGGCCGAGGCGCGCGACGACGAGGACCATGGGCACCGCCGAGGGCAGCATCATGGCGGCCATCATGACGGACCACATGGCGTAGACTGCGGCCGCGACGGGAAGGTCCCAGGCCGCCGTCGCCGGCATCATGAGGCGGGACAGCGGGTGGGACATGTCCATGACCGCCCAGCCCAGAAACAGCCACCCCGCGGCGGCCGCGGCCAGCAGCATGGACACGACCAACCCGTCCCCTCGCAGCGATTTGGCAGGCATGGCGGACCTCGCCTCCCGATGCGCGCCGGGGCTCCTATCCGGCCGCGACGGCCGCCTGCCCACGGATGAGGCCGCTCTGGTTCATGTGGAGCTCGAACCAGGTCCCGTAGCTGTCCTCCAGGTGCAGCGGCACCCGCCCGGTCGCTTCCGACCAGCCCCGGCCGACCTCGGTGCGCTCGTACTCGAACCCGTTGGCCTGGACGATGGCGACCTGGTGCGGCACGCCGGTGACCGGGTTCAGGATCGGTGCGCCGCGGGCGCTGGCGATGCCGTGGGCCGTGCAGGACGCGCTCCGGGCCTTGATGTCCACGTCCATCTCGATCCGCGTGACGACCGGGTCGTGGATGGTGTCGCACATCCGGGCGTAGACCCAGAAGGCGGTGGCCATCTCCTCGGTGTCCTGGCCGGTCAGGATGCGCAGGAGGGCATCGCGCTGGGCCGCGTCGGCGGTCTCGTCGAGGAAGGGCTGCATGGTGCCGCCGCCTTCATGCACCGCGCCGGGCCATGTCACGGCGAAGCCCATCTTCAACCCGTCCAGCGGAACCGCCCCGAACCGCCCCCGCTCGATCCGCGAGAACACGACGGCGCGGCAGTTCCCCCGGGTCGGCCGCGCGTTGAACTGGCAGGGGCAGCCATAATCGCAGTTGCAGTTGGCGAAGGTCACGCCATGGATTTCCCACTCGGTCATCGCCCGGCTCCCTGGGTTTCGGCGGACCGGACGGCGGCGCGGCCGCAGGGCCGGGCCGCTCGGGTCCGATCGGGAATTGGGCGCGCAACGCCGTGCCGCGCGCAACCGCACAGAGGGGAGGGGGGCTCGACCTTTCGGCGCAGCGATCCCCGAAGGAGCACGCATCAGCCGGCCCCGTCCCGCGGGGACCGCCGATGCCGTCCCATGCACGGGATCGCGGCCGGTAAGGACAGGAGCAACAAGGCCATCGGTCGGCCGGCGGATCACCGGGGCGTCGGCGAAGGTCGGCCTCGAGGGGCCGATGCGCAGGCTGAACGTCGCAAACCGCACGCAGGCGGCGGTCCGGGCCGCCAGCCATGGGCTGGCCGAGATTACCGCCCCCGCTGCCCTGGCAGGCATCCCGCAGCGCCTGTGTGCGATCGCCCTATTGTGCCCGGTGACGCATGAGATTCCAGAGCGGGCGGCCGGTACAGAACAGGAGCGCAGCGATGGCCGACCCGACGGCGATCTTGACCAGATGTCTTTGGCGTTCCTGCGGGAGCTGCCCGCGCGACGGACCGTCCGGATCGGCGAGGCTGGACGGATTGTCGTCGGGTGCCCGGCCATAGGCGGCGCGCAGAAGGACCGATACGTCGCGGATTGCCTTCAGCCTCTGCCGCGCCTCCGGATCCCGGCACTGGAGGGGATCGAGACAGGAGAGAAGCGGCCATGTCGGCCGGAGGTCGCTGCCGGACAGGCGCTTGGCGTGAGGCCTGCCCGGGCGGGACTCTTGCGCAAGGTAAGTGCGCCATCAACTGGGGAAATGGAATAAACCAACAACTCCGCTGCCGCTGTTGTGCGTCCCCGCGCGGCTCCCGGCACCGATGCGGTCCACCGGGTTCGGCTGTTCCGGCCGTAATCTTCAATGCGCCGCGATGTTGGCTCGGCTGACGGCTTGGCCCAGCGGCTGCCGGTATTCCGTCCGACCGGTCTCAAAAGGACGTTAGCTGCGCCTGGCGGCCCCGATTTCCGGTCCTCGCCGGCCGCCGCGCTCTTCGAAGAAGGGAAGGGGGCGTGACGATACACCATGTGAATGCTGCTCAGAGCGTCTCTGGCGACGGCTCGTCATGGGAGGCGGCGTGGAAGAGCTTTTCTGCCATCGACTGGAGCCGGATCCTGCCGGGTGACACGATCCTGATTGCCGGCGGCCTCTACAAGGAGAGCCTGCGGGTGGCAGCCAGCGGCAGCGCCGGTGCGCCCATCACCATCACCGCCGCCACCGAAGCCGGCCGGAACGGCCCCGTGGTCATCGACGGCGAAAACCTGCGCGAGGCCGGCGTGCTGATCGCCGGTCACGACCACCTGACCATCTCGGCCCTGTCGCTCGTCAACCATGCGGGCGCCGCCCTGCGTGTCCGTCACAGCCATGCCGGCGTTGTGCTGGAGAACAATGACATTCTCTCCGGCGATCCTGGCGGCGGCAACGCGCGCGGGATCGACATCCGCCAGTCGGCCGGCGTGGTCGTGCGCAACAACAACATCGCCACGCCGGACAGCACGCCGGCCCAGACCGACGGCATCTGGAGCTCGGACAATCACGACCTGCTGATCGAGGGCAACCGCATCGTCATTTCCAATCATGACAGCACCGGCCATAGCGACGGCATTCAATCCTTTCAGGATTACCAGCTGACGATTCGAAACAATTGGATCGAGCAGGCCAACAGCGCGACCGAGCACAACCATGGCCTTTGGTTGGTGAATACGCGGGCCGGCGGCCTGATCACGGTTCATAACAACGTGATCCTGGCGCCGAACCTCACCGGCGACAGCGTTGTCACGCATTGGCATGATGCCGGCTGGAGCGAGTTCGGTCGGGCGGAATTCAGCGAAAACACGATCATTGGCGGCGCGCGGACCCTCAACCTGATCAATACCCCCTTTTCCAGCGCCACGGCGAACATTCTCGTTCCGGCACGGGACGGCAGCGCGGTGTCAATCGGCGGAGAAGGGATCGCCGCCGCCGGCATCCAGGACAATCTCATCTGGGCACCGGGGGGCCGGGTCGCGACGGTATCGGATAGGGCCAAGGGCTGGGCCGACTGGCAGGCGATCGGGTATGATCTGTCCGGCCTCTACGCGGCGCCGGTTTTTCTTCAGGATTACGGACAACCGGCCCCCTTGCCCGCCGGGACGAGAGGTGCGGACCTTACAGGCATCGCGGTCGGCAGCCAGGCGGCCTCGTCCGCCCGGACGATGTCGGCGGAAGAGGGCGGAGACGGCTTCGTGCCGCCTGTCGTTCCTGCGCCCGGCGATACGGCTGTCGGGCCACCGCTATTTATCGGGACCGCCGGCGACGAGGCTGGATTGTCCCCGGTCTCTCTTGTCGGCGCGACATTCCAGCCGGCCGACTACCTCTTTCCCTGACCCAGGCCTGAGCTTGTCCGCCTCCAGGATAGGCGTCGTACGCGTCGGCACGGGCAGTCAAACCTCGGCCCGCCTCCGGCCCATCCGGATGTTCAGCCCCCGGCACGGGGTCCGGCGCCAATGGTCAAGGCGGCGGCCGATGTCCAAGGCCGCACTTCCTTGTCAGCTGTGCCGCAGGACCAGGGTCAGGCCTTCGACAAGCAGGCGGGAGTTGGCGAACAATGTTGCCATCTGGTACGTGCCCAGAAAGGCGAGCGCATAGAGGATGCCGGGGTGAGTGGCCTGCAGGCCAGAGAGCCACCGGTAGACGGACGGCGGCAGGGGCAGTCGCAAGGCAAATGCCATGACCGCAATCCCCACCGCGGCCCCGGCAAGGATGTCGCTTGCGTAGTGGAGGCCGAGATAGATCCTGGGCAGGCAGATCACAACCGCCGTCCACAGGAATGCAACCAAGCCGACCACCCGGCTCGACGCCCAGGCTGCGGCCGACAGGGCGAAGAACAGCACCGCGTGGTCACTGGGAAACGAACTCCATCCGTCCAGCCCTGTCATGCTCACTCCGTGCGGAAGCACGAAGTCGAGAGACGGTTCATGACCCGGCCGCAGACGCATCGGCAGGAAGTTCTGCAGGGCCCGCCCCACCAGGATTGCCAGCAAGGCTCCTGCGACAGTCCGGATGGCCAGAAGGTCCTGCGAGATGAGCTGGCCGTTACGGCGCGTCCAGCACCACCAGAGGAGGGCGAGCAGGACGCCGCCTTTCAGGAGGTCGGTGCGTGACACCTCGTAGACGATCCTGTCGAACAGAAAGGAATCGCGGCTGAATCCGTTCAGTGCCCGGGTGACGAAAAGGTCAAATTCCACGAACACGGACATTCTCCCCCGCCGACGAGCGCAGACGTTCCGGCACCCGGCACATGATGAAGTATTTTTGACAACTGCCTGCATCCGCATCCGGGGTATGGAGGCTGTGCCGCGTGGGCGAGTCAGCGCGATGAGATTCGATTCCGGCATCGCGCGGCTGCCAGCCTGTCCGGCCATTCCTCGGCGAGCGCAAAGCAAATGGAACGGCGGCAGCACAGGGTCGGCAATCCACCTGAACTCATGAAGACCGGGGAAAGAAGCGGAGTCGATGACTGTCGCGGGAAGACAGTACAGACTTTCCTACTGCCCGGTTTCCCGGGCCAGCGCCAGGAACCCGGCGATGTATTCCACCGCTTCCTCGCCGCGGCGGGCGCCGAGATGGATGCTCTTGCCGATCCCCTCCGGCCCGAGGCGCAGGATGCGGACGGGCAGGCCGGAGCCTTCCTCCCGCACCAGCCAGTCCGGCAGGACGGTCACCCCGCGTTCGGCGGCGACGAGCTGCAGCATCAGGTCGGTCGTCTCCACCGTCCTGTGGCGGCGGAGGCTGCCGGCGGCCGCCCGCTCGCCGTGATCGCGCGCCAGTCCCGCTTCGTCACCGCCGTCATCTGCGGGACGGTGTCCTACCTGCTCATGAACTTCATCATGACGGCCGCTCCCCCGGCGATGCGGTTGTGCGGCCTGTCGCAGGAGGCGTCCAACCTCGGCCTGCAGTGGCACGTGATTCCACGCCCCTGCCTCCGATGATCCTGGCGCTCGGGCTCCTCGTCGCGCCCTTCTTCATCATGATGCCGGGCATGGGCTCAGGCATCGCCGGGTCCAGGACACCGGAGCCGGCCATGACCCGCCTGAAGAGCCTGGGCGAACATTCGGTCTTCGGTCTCGGACTGTATGGGACGGCCCTCGTCATCGGCGCCGTCACGGGCGGCTTCGCTGAAGCATCGGTGTAGCCGATCCATCGACGCGTTCCGCTCCTGTGCCCTGAGGAGGGGCCATCCATGATGCTCTCACGCCGCTCCTTCCGCATAGGCTCCGCGCCGGCCGGAGGTGCCGCCATCGCCGGCTTGCCCGCATGACGGGCCGCCGGATGGATCGTGCCGACCGCGCGTATATGGCGGTCAACAAGGTCCAGGACCGCCATGCCTCCATTGCTCGCCGGCGACCCCGCTCCCTACTTCGTCGCCAGTTCCGCCACCAGGCCCACTTACGTCTTCGACACCGCCGCCGGCCGCTACGTCGTGCTCTGCTTCCTGGGGGCGGCCGGCCATCCCGGTGCCGCGGGGGCGTCGGCCCTGGCCGAGGCGCGCGGGGACCTGTTCGACGACGCCAACGCCTCCTTCTTCGGCATCACGGGTGCCGCGTCCGACCTGGCGGAGGGGCGGCTGGCCGACCGGCTGCCCGGCCGCCGCTTCCTCGCCGACCCGCACGGTCTGATCGCCGCCAGCTACCTGCGCGGCCGGGACGGGGAGACGACCGGCTGGTTCCTGCTCGATCCCACCCTGCGGGTGCTCGACAGCGGCCGGCTGGAGGAGGGGGAGCGCATCCTGGCGCGCCTGGCCGCCCTGCCGCCGGCGCCGCTGCATGCCGGGCAGGAGCCCTGGGCCCCGGTCCTGCTGGCGCCCCGGGTGTTCGAGCCCGGCTTCTGCGACGCGCTGGTCGCCTACTACCGGGCGAAGGGCGGCGAGGACTCCGGCTTCATGCGCGACGTCGGCGGCCGCACGGTCGGGGTCATCGACCACGCGCACAAGCGCCGCTCCGACTGCGTGATCGAGGACGAGGCGCTGAGGACGGAGGCCCGCACCCGCATCGAGAAGCGCCTGCTCCCGCTCATCCGCCGCTTCCTGGGGTTCGAGGCCACGCGGATGGAGCGCTACATCGTCGCCTGCTACGACGGCGGGACGGGCGGGCATTTCCGCGCGCACCGGGACAACACCACCAAGGGCACCGCGCACCGCCGCTTCGCCGTGACCCTCAACCTCAACGACGGGTTCGAGGGTGGCGAGCTGCGCTTCCCGGAGTTCGGGACCCGTACCTACCGGGCGCCCCCGGGCGGCGCCATCGTCTTCTCCTGCGCGATGCTGCACGAGGCGACCCCGGTCACCTCGGGGGAGCGCTTCGCCTTCCTGCCCTTCCTCTACGACGAGGCGGGGGCGAAGCTGCGCGAGGCCAACGCCCGCTTCCTCGACAACGGCGCCGGCAACTACGTCGCCAACGCGGCCGCCGGCTGAGGCCGGGCATCGCCAGGATTTCTAGGGCACCGCCGGCGACGGCGGCTCGGTGCCGATCTCGTCGACGATCTCCGCAAGCTGGACCTGGCCCGGCTCGCCCACCACGGCGTAGGCGACCTCGCCCTCGCGCCAGTAGCCGACCTCCAGCCCCTCCACCTCCGCCACTTCCAGCATGGCGGGCGCCTGCTCCTCCGCCGTGGCGAGCGAGACGCTGACGCGGCGGCCGCGCTTGTCCTGGTAGTAGAGCTGGGCGATCGGCCCGTCCTCCGAGGCGACCAGCCGGCCCCCCACCAGGGTCCAGCCCAGCGACTCCAGCTCCGGGATGTCGACCCGCTCGCGCAGCGCCGCCGCGGCCCAGGCCTCCAGCCGCTCGCCCTGCGGGCCCGCCACTTCCAGCGGCAGCACCTTCTGGTCGGCGAAGGCGTCGTGGGCGACGGCGGCCTCGCGCACGAACTCCGGCACGGTCAGGCCCAGCGCCCGCTCCGCCGCCGGCCGCACCGTCCAGCCGGCGGCGACCGACAGCACCAGGGCGGCGGCGAGGCCGACGCGGCGCTGGACCATGGAGTTGCGCAGCGCCGCCGCCAGCCGGTCGACCAGCGCCTCGGTGCGCAGCGGGGAGGCGACGGTGTCGTAGCGGGCGGCGCGCAGCAGCAGCTTCTGCTCGGCATAGGCTCGCAGCCGCTCCTTCGCCTCGGGGTCCGTGGCGACGTACTCCAGGACCGCGCGCTCGCGGGCGGGCGACAGCTCGCCGTCGAGAAAGGCGTGCAGGTCGGCATCCTCGATCCCGTCGCTCATCGTTCCCCCCTCACCACCTTCAGGCCGGGCGCCGCCCGCCGGAACAGCTGCCGCAGCGCCTCGCGCCCGCGGCCCAGGCGCGACACCAGCGTGCCCACCGGCACGCCCAGGCGCCGCGCCGCCTCGTCGTAGGAGATCTCCTCCACGGCGATCATCTCCACCGCCTCGCGCTGATGCTGGGGCAGGCGGGCCAGCGCGTCCAGCACCTGGCGCATCTCCACCCGCGTGACCTGGTCCGCCGGCGCCTCCGTCGGCATGACGCTGGCGAGGTCCGCCTGCGCCCGCGTGCGCGCCCGCCGGACGCTGCTGACATAGGCGTTGTGCAGGATGGAGAAGAGCCAGGCGCGGACGTCCCCGCCCTCGCGGAAGCTGCCGGCGGCGGCGATGGCGCGCGACAGGCACTCCTGCACCAGGTCCTCCGCCTCGTGGGCGTCGCGGCACAGCGCCAGCGCGTAGCGGCGCAGCCCCGGCATCTCTCGGGTCAGCATGTCCCGGACCGACATCGTCCGCCCCTCCTGCGGCTTTCCATCATATACGCCGGCGTCCCGGCTTCCATCCCGTCCCATCTCAGCCTCCCGGCGCGGTGCCGCGGGGACGCAGCGCCAGGGCCCGCTCCTCGCGCCGCAGGGCCGGCAGCGCCAGCGCCGCCACCGCGGCCAGGGCAAGCGCGGTCGCCGCGGCCGGCCCCAGGGGCCCGGCGGCCCACTCCAGCGCCGCCGCGGCATAGACCAGCACCACGTGGAAGGCGTAGACGGGCAGGGAGTGGCGGCCCAGCAGGCGCAGGAAGCTGTGCTCCAGCAGCCGGCGCAGCCATCCCGCCAGCCGGCGCGCCGCCGCGCTGCCCGAGCGGGGCCCGGCGACGACCAGCCAGGCGACGGCATAGGCCAAGGCCGCGAAGTTCAGCAGGAAGACGGGGCCGAACTCGGTGCGGTTCGCCGCGGCGCCGAAGCGCTCCGCCGCCGGCCCCTCCAGCCATCCGAGGGCGAAGCCGATCCGGTACAGCAGGAAGACCAGCAGCACCGCCAGTGCCAGCCGCAGCGGGCCGGTGCGCCCGGGCTCCAGCCAGCGCCCCAGCGCGGGCGCCCCGCGCGCCGCGTCGGCGCCGGCCAGCAGGCCCGACACGAACAGGACCTGCCAGGCGAAGGGGTTGAAGTGCCCGCGCAGGAAGGCGCCGGGCAGCACGGTGCCCAGCGCCTGTTCGACCGCGGAGGTCAGCGGCAGGTGCCAGCCGAGCTGCACCGCCCCCCACGCCGCCAGGCTGCCGGCCGCGACCGCGGCGCCGCGCCCGGCCAGGATCAGGCGCAGCAGGACCGGGGCGGCGAGCAGGTAGAGGATGTACTGGGGCAGGATGTCGAGGAAGCTCGGCTGGTACAGCAGCAGCAGGGCCAACGGCCCGTGCGTCGCCGGCGCCAGGTGGAGGTCCGGCAGGAACGGCCCCCAGAACGCGGCCGAGGCGGGGACGGCGAGCGCAAGGGTCAGCAGGGCGGCCACCAGGCCCAGCGCATGGCGGGCGATCTCCGCGGCCCGTGCGCGGGCGCGCGCCCCGACCTCGTCGGCGCGGCCGCGATGCGACAGGCGGGTGCCGGCCACGGCGAAGACCAGGCCGGACAGGAAGACGAAGCCCTGCGCGTCCTGGACGTAGCCCAGGCTGCCATGGTGCAGCCCGGCCAGCGGCACGCCGGCGGAGAGGGGCAGGTGGTGCAGCAGCATGAACACGAGGAAGTAGCCGCGCAGGCCGTCCAGTATCTCGAAACGTCGCATATGGCCCCGGGAAAGGCGGGTCGATCCTGGGCATACGCCCCGCCCGCCGCATCCATCCCCGGACCGAGGACGATTTCCGGGGGATGGAAATGTCGGCCGCGGCGTCCATCTCCATTGTCGCCCTCCGCCCGTCCTTCCTCCCGCCCCGGACCCCACGCATGAAGCAGATCATCCGCGACCTGCTGCTGCGCCCGCCGCCGCCGGCCTGGGTCCGCTACGGTCTGACCCTGGCGATGGTCGGTCTGTTCGCCCTGCTGCGGCTGGCGCTGTCCGACACCATGGCGGGCCGGTCCTTCCTGATCCTGATGCCGCCGGTGCTGCTGGCGGCGCTGTTCCTCGACTTCCGGTCCGCCGTGCTGGCGGCGTTCCTGTCGACGGGGGCGGCGCTGTGGCTGTGGATCGATCCGCGCGGGTCCTTCATGCCGGACGACCCCGACGACCTGCTGGCGGCGACCCTGTTCTTCTCCATCGGCCTCACCATCGCCTGGCTGGCGGAGGCGCTGCGCCGCGCCTTCCGCACCGCCGCCGCCAGCGCCCGCGACCACGCCCTGCTGCTGCGCGAGGTCAACCACCGGGTCCGCAACGACCTGCAGACGGTCGTGACCATGCTGCACCTGGCCGGCAGCGGCGGCGACCTGCGCGGCGACGTGGTGGCGGTGAGCCGCCGCATCGAGGTGCTGGCGCGGGTCTACGACCGCCTGACCCTGCGCGACGACGCCGCCGTGCTGGACGCCCGCGCCTTCCTGGAGGGGCTGGTGGGCGACCTGCGCGCGATCCTGTTCGTCGGCCGGCCCGTGGTGGTGACGCTGCACGCCGACCCCGTCGAGCTGGAGGCGGGCCTGGCCTCGACCGTGGGGCTGGCGGTCAACGAGCTCGTCACCAACGCCTGGAAATACGCCTTCCCGGATGGGCGCCGCGGCCATGTCGGGATCACCCTGCGCCAGGGGCCGGAGACACTGGTGCTGACGGTGCGGGACGATGGCTGCGGCTGCGATCCCGACGCGGCGCCGCGGGGCACCGGGATCGGCCAGGCCCTGCTGGAACAGCTCGCGGCGCAGAACGGGGGCCGCGTGGAGCGGGCCGTCGATGCGGGCGTCACGGTGACCGTCACGTTTCCCCGGGCGGCGGCGTGAGGCCGGAATCGAGAGCACCTTTCGGGCCCGGGCCTGTTCCCCCCGGGATGGGCCCGCCCGGGACACCGCGAGCGAGGAGGAGGGACAGAGGATGGCCGACCGCAAGACCGCCCGGAAGGGGCGCCCCCTGTCCGCGATCCGCGCCTTCATGGACAGCGAGGCGTCGGGCGGGCTCGTGCTCATGGCGGCGGCGGTGCTGGCGCTGCTGGTCGCCAACTCCCCCCTGGCGCCCGCCTATTTCGGCGCGCTGCACGCTTACGTGCTGGGCCTCAGCGTGGAGCACTGGGTCAATGACGGGCTGATGGCGGTGTTCTTCCTGCTGGTCGGGCTGGAGATCAAGCGGGAGTTCCTGGACGGCCAGCTCGCCTCCTGGCCGCGGCGCGTGCTGCCGGGCGTGGCGGCGGCCGGCGGCATGGCGGCGCCGGCCCTGGTCTACGTCGCCTTCAACGCCGGCACGCCCGACACGCTGGCCGGCTGGGCCATCCCGGCCGCCACCGACATCGCCTTTGCGCTCGGCGTGCTGTCGCTGCTGGGGCCCCGCGTGCCGGTGTCGCTGAAGGTGTTCCTGACGGCGCTGGCCATCCTCGACGACCTCGGCGCCGTGGTCATCATCGCGCTGTTCTACACGGCGGAGCTGTCGCTGCCGGCCCTGGGCCTGGCGGGGCTGGTGCTGGCCGGCCTGGTCGCGCTGAACCGCTTCGGCGTGGAGCGGCTGTGGCCCTACCTGGCGCTGGGGGTCCTGCTCTGGGCCTCAGTGCTGCAGTCGGGCGTGCACGCGACGCTGGCCGGCGTGGCGGTCGCGCTCACCGTGCCGCTGCGCCCGGCGCCGGGGCGGCCCGACGATCCCGCCTCGCCGCTGCACCGGCTGGAGCACGGGCTGCACGGCTGGGTCGCCTTCCTGGTCATCCCCGTCTTCGGCTTCGCCAATGCCGGGGTGTCCTTCGCCGGCGTGGACGCCGCCCTGCTGCTTGGCCCGGTGCCGCTGGGCATCGCGCTGGGGCTGTTCGTGGGCAAGCAGGTCGGCGTCTTCGGCGCCGCCTGGGCGGCGGTGCGCCTGGGCTGGGCCGACGTGCCGGCCGGCGCCACGATGGGGCAGGTGTACGGCGTGGCGCTGCTGTGCGGCATCGGCTTCACCATGAGCCTGTTCATCGGCGCGCTGGCCTTCCCCGGCCGGCCGGAGCTGGTGGACGCGGTCAAGCTGGGCGTGCTGGGCGGCTCGGTCCTGTCCGGCCTCGCCGGCTGGGCGGTGCTGCGGCTGACCCGGCGCGAGGCCGTGCCGACGCCGAGCCGCCCGGCCCGGCAGGCCGCCCGCGGCTGAGGCCCGGGCAGCCGGGCAGGGGGCGGGCTGCCTCGAACGGGTGAGGGCCGGTATCGCGATCGGGCCGGGTTCCTCTATGATCGTGCCGGTCACCCTGGCAGGACGCATCCATGTCTTCAATCCGGCACTCCGGCCTCGTCGCCCTGGTCGCGGTCCTCCCGCTGCTGCTCCTGGTCGCGTGGCGCGAGGCCGGCGACCGGCAGGCGCGGATCGAGGCCGTAGGCGCGATGGCCGTCGCCGCCGCGCAACGCGCCGCGGACGAGCAGTCCCTGGTGGTGGAGGGCATCCGCCAGACGCTGGTCGCCCTGTCGCACGTGCCGGCGGTCCGGGCCGGCGGCGCGGACTGCGCCCGCCTGATGGCTGACCTGGCCGGGCGCTATCCGCACCTGGCCGTCCTCGGCCGGACGGATGCGGAGGGCAGCGTCACCTGCTCCAGCACGGCTGCCGCCGGGAGCGTCTCGGTGCGCGACCGGGGGTATTTCGAGGAGGCGCGCACCTCCGGCGCGTTGGCGGTCAGCGAACTCCTGCTCGACCGGCTGAGCGGGCGGCAGGTGATCCAGTTCGCCCAGCCCCTGGCGGGGGAGGCGGGTTTCGAGGGGGTGATGCTGGCCGCCCTCGACGTCGCCTGGCTGCAAAGCCGGCTGGACCGCGGACCCGCCACCGCGGAGGGGGTGCTGACGGTCATGGACCGCACCGGCACCGTGCTGGCCCGCCTGCCGCGGGGCGCCGAGGCGGTCGGCCTTCCGTTCCAGAGCTTCCGGCGGCTGCTGAACGCCGGCCCGGCAGCGTCCGGGGCGGGAACGATAGAGGCGCAGGGGGTGGATGGGGTGACGCGGCTCTACGGCTACATCCCGACGGCCAGCGACCCGGCCGGGCTGTTCATCGCCTTCGGCGTCGACCGGGACGCCGCCGCCGCCGGGGCCACGGCGGACCTGGGGCTCGACCTGGCCCTGGCCGCCGCGGCGGCGCTGGCGGGCATCGGGCTCGCGGCATGGGCGGCCGGACGACGCAATGGGCGTCCGGCGCGCGGCGCCTGATCGGGCCTGCCGCCCGGGACGGTCATCCCGCCGGCAAGGAGCACGAGCAGGCGCCCGGCCGGAGCGCAGACGGCGCTGGCGGCCGCGGCCCGCCGCAGCACCTCGCCCTCTCGGCCCTGCAGCCCCACGGTGGCGGCGCCCGATCCGGCAAGTCCTCCGCCCTGGTCGTCTCCCTGAATGGCTCCAACCAGTAGTACACTCGGAATGACCGTCTTCCTCCCAATGGAGACAATGATTAAGAGCTCCTAACAGCCTGAAACCGGTTCCGTTAGGAGCTCTTGCTCTTGCTCTGTCGAAAGCCTCGCCTAGAGGGATAGGGGTGCCCAGGTGGTGGGCATCATGGACAATCAACTTCTGCTGCAGCAGAACTATCTGGGCGCCATCTTCGCCGTCACAAGTCTTTTTGGAGCGCGCGCGGAGCCCGCGGCAGCCCGCCACGAGGCGATCATGAGATACCTTGAGGCGAACTTTACCCAGGTGAACAAGCCTCGTCGTGCTGCAGGGGGCGGCTCTTGCGGCACAAGCCAGCTCGTTGTGCCAGACCCGCCCCGGGCTGACCATTAAGGACCGCAGGCCCCGCTCCACCCGGACGCAGTCCGGCACCGTGACGGTCAGGGTGCCCGGGCTGCGCACAGCAGACCGGAACGGCGCGCCGCCGAAGCCTTTCCATGGGGCTTCGCGAGCGTCGGGCGGACATCAGCGCCTGCGTGCCACACTCGGCGCCTGGACGAGCCATCGGGCGGCGACGGCCTTCCTGGCCGACCTCTTTCCCTTGGCCACTGGCGATCGGGCCAGCACGGCCCGCGGACAGCGGGATCTTGTGCGCGCCGTTCAGCGGCCCGGCGGCCGCGCGGTTCCCCGGTCGGCGCTGGCCGCCAGGAACTCCTGCAGCCTGACCATTCTCTCGCCGTCGGTCCCTCCGGCGGGCCAGACGGCGAAGGGGGGCGTGCGGCCGGAACCGGGTTGGCGGGTCGGGCCGAGGCCGAGCAGGAGCCGCCACGGCGCCTGCGCCTTGGCGGCCGGAGCGGCCACGGGCCGGACCGTTTCGACCAGGGCAGAGGCGTCGAGGCCGTCCATGGTTCCCGCCAGGATCAAGACGCCGTCGAAGCCGGCGGCGTCTATCGGGCAGGCCGCCGCTGAGACTGTCCACACGGAAACCCCGGGCCAGTCCATCCGGCAGGGTCCGGGCCCCAGGGGAAGCGGCGCCCGCGCGTCGATCGCCTCGGTCCAGACGGGCCGCCAGTCCGGCTTCCCCGGCGCCGACCTGACCGGGCTGCGCGCGTCGCCGACGCAGGCGTCCACCGCGCCGAGGAGGGCCGGCAGCAGGAAGTCGTCGGTCACCACCACGGCGACGTCGACGGGGTCCCCGGCCTGGTGGCAACGGCCCCGGCGGCGGGGGCAGTCCGGTTCGGCCAGCCGGAGCCGTCCGGAGCCGCCGGCGCCATAGTCCGGAGCGCGCCAGACCGGGTGCCAGCGCCGGCAACCCGGGCAGACCGCGAAAAAGGGGCGATCCGGCCGGGGCCAGACCTTGAAGCCGCCCCCGCTGCCGCCACAGGCGACACAGACGACCATGGGGTCCCAATCGGCCAACCCGCAATGGCGGAACCGGCAGGTCGGACCGTCGCCGCGGCGAAGGCGCAGGAACCGGGCGAACAGCATCGGTCCGACACCCAGGAGGCGGAACAGGGAGCGGCCCAGGAATTCGGCGGGCGACCCGGGCAGTCGCGGCCCGGCCCACATCGCCACCGCCGTGCCGCCCAGCAGGGCAGCGGCCCAGGCCAGGGCCGGCGGGACCTCCCGCAGGAACGGGAGCCCGACGAGCATTCCCGCCATGGCCATGGCGCCCGAGAGCTTCAGCACCCTCCGCCACGACCCCCAGGCGGCCAGCCCGGTCCCCGCGGCCATGACCGGCGACAGGATAAGCAGGGCCAGGACGATGCCGATGCGGTCACCGGACGCAAGCCACATATGGAGAAGGAAGGGCAGCAGCAGGCCCGCCATGAGAGAGAGCAGCACGACGACCACGAGGCTCCGGTTGGCGGCCTCCTCATGGACGGGGACGATCCTCTCCGGCACCGGTTCAGCCATGCGGGCCGCTCCCGGCTGCCCCGGTCCGGCGCAGCGCGGCGATCCAGGGGGAAAGGCCGGCGGGATCGTCGGCCAGGCCATGGAGCGTCGCGCCGCATCCCTGCCATGGCCAGTCCCCGGGGAACGACAGGACGTCGCACAGGCCGGATTGCTCCCGGACGACGGTTTCCACCATCCGGTCGCGCTCCGGCGGGCGGAGATCGCCGGGCATGGCGGCATCCCGGCCCAGCCGCCGCCACCAGGCGCCGGCGCCGAGACTCAGCCAGAGGCGCGGCAAGGGCCGGCGCCCGGCGGTGCGCCCCAGCGCTTCGATCAGGGGCGGCACCTGCCGCCCCGGGGTGGGGGCCCGGTCGAGCATCGCGCGGCTGTCCATGGCGACGACCAGCTCGTCGGCGCGCAGCGCCCGGTCCGCGACGGGCCCGCCAAGGGCGCCCGGACAGGCGGCGGCCCCGCGCCAGAGACCGTGGAGCCAGATCCGCCTCCCGTCCGGCGCGCGCAGCCCCAGGGCGGCGGCCTCGCCGGGCGGGCGCCCCTCGGCCATCCGCCGCCATACGCCGATGCCGGCGGGGTGATCGGGTCGCAGGCCCGGGAAGGCGGCGGCCAGTGCCAGCAGATGCGCCCGCAGCGCTCCGGCGAGGGTCGCGGGATCGTCGTCGGCGGCAAGGATGGCGACCGCATGCTCGGCCGGCGCCGGCCTCAGCGGCAGTCCTCGGCATCCCACGGGACGTTCATGGTCCAGCCAAGCCTTGCAGCCTTCCACCGGGCAGGCGGTCGGCACGGACGCGCCCCCGACGGGGTGGCCGCCCGGAACCTGGCGGGGGCAGTCGGCCGGGCAGGGGCGCGCCGACGCGGGCGAACGCAGCTCGCCCAGGCACTGGCGGCAGACGGGATCGGGCGGAACCCCGCCGGGAGCGCCCGTCAGCATGGCAGGACCAGGCAGGCACCGGCCAGCTCGCCGGGTTCGCCGGGACGGCGGGAGGGCGGCTGGCCGGCCTGGAACAGCGTGGCGGGCGCCGCGCGATCCGCGTCGGGAAGCCGCCGGTCCCGCGCCGCCACCCACCCATCCATGTGCCAGGCGAGCAGTCGGTAGCTCCAGACCGACCAGGGCGTGGCGGTCCAGATGCCTTCCGGCGGCCAGGGGAGTGCGGGGGCATGCCCCTGGATGAGATGCTCCAGCTCCGTCTCCTCCGCCAGCCGCCCGCCCAGCAGGTGGCAGACGAGTTCCGCCTCGGCGAACCGGAGGGGGGCGGGGGAGTCCGGCGGTCCCGGCTGCATGAGCAGCGTCTCCGGGGGGCGCAGGCCGTCGTCGTCCGCCCTGGCCCGGGCCGCGCCGTATCGTCCCGCGGCGGCCAGGGCGCCGATGTCCGACCAGGTCACCAGGGGGATGGGTCGGGCGCCGTCGGACCGGACGGCGAAAGGCAGGCAGTAGCGCCGGTGCGGCCGGCGCGCCCAGGTCGAACCGTCGCCCCCGTCGCCGACGGCGATCCAGCCGGGCTCCCTCAGGACGGGCAGGCGACCCGGGTGCCCCGGGGGCGGCATTCCTGCCGGGTCCGTCATGGGGTCTGCCGCCGGTCGGTGGCGAACCGCAGTTCGATGCGGCGGTTCTCGTCGTTGCTCGCTCCGGCCCGCAGCTTCTCGGCGTCGCCGACGCCGATGGCGTAGATGCGCAGCTCCCGGCGGTCCAGCCTCTCCGCGACCTTCGCCATCCCCTGGTCGGCCCTGATCGCGCTCTCCAAGGCCTTGCGGAACGCGTGCGCCCGCAACGAGGAGAGCTCCGGATTGTCCTTGGCGCCCTCGCAGCTCGCCCCCTGGGGAATGGGGACGCTGTCGCTGTGGCCGAAGATGTCGATGCGGTTGAAGCTGCCCGCCAGCAGCTTCTCGCGGAAGGTCTGAACCTTGCCGTCGCTGCCGGCGATGCCGGGGGCGGAAGGGGAGATCAGGCCCCGGAAGAACTGGTCTATCCCCTCGGTCGTCATGGGCAGCCCCGTGGCCGGCGAGACGAACTCGGTCCGGCAGGACGCGAAGCGGATCTGCCCCTCGGGAATGGTCACGACCTCGTCCGGCGCCGGCGGCAGGCAGCTGCGCACCCGGGCGAGGGCCGCGCGGTGCCGCCGGTCGAGTTCCAGCAGTTCCGTCTCCCTGGTCCCGGCGGCCCGCAGCACGGCGCTGCGCGGGGCGCCGCAGAGCCCGGCGACGGCCGCGGGCAGCACGCCCGGGCCGTCGGCGGGCGCCAGCCGGGCGACGGGGCAGTCCCGGCGCAGCCGCTCCTCGTCGAGCCGGATGCCGGTCCGCATCGACTCCATCCAGGCCCGTACCTCCGCCGCCCGTTCCGCGACTTCCGCGGCGGGGAGATCGCCGCAGCTGTTGGTCTCGTTGCGGACGGAATGAACGATGAAGACGACGAGCAGCAGGAGAATCGGGCCGAGCATCGCCATCGCCACATCGGCGAAGGCGATCTCCGTCATCCACCCGCGCCGGCTCCTCCGGCTCACGAGGGCCTCACCATGCTGCGGACGGCGAGCATGCCCTTGAGCCCGCGCAGGACATCCAGCAGCGTATCGGGATGCTCGTCGCCATGGACCAGGCGGGTGAGGCTCCGAAGCATCTGTCCGTTGTCGTCATGGGCGGCGCGTTGCGCCTCCAGGGCCTCGGTGAGCGCGAGGAGTTGCCGGCGATAGTCGCCCATGAGCTGCCGGAAGGCGTCGGAGGACAGGTCGCGGTCGTTCCGCAGGGCTTCCGACAGCGACGCCACGGAACGGACGAACCTGTCCTGCAGTTCGCCCAGGCGCGTCAGCCCGTCGCTGGTCTCGGAAATGCAGCCGGCATGAAGCTCGATCGCGTGGGAAAGCTGCTCCGCGACCTTGCCGACCGATGCCGTGAACTGCGCCGCCGCCTTGCCGAACGCCTCCTCCAGGTGGGTGGCCTGGCTGGACAGCAGCGCCGCCGTCCGCTCGGCCGCCGCGTCGAGGTTGCCCACCAGCGTGGCGCTGCGGTCCGTCACGTCCCGCTGGACTGACAGCAGCCGGTCGGCGGCATCGCCCACCGACACCGCCGCCTTGCCGGCGCTTATGGCGAAGGATTCCGTCGCGCTGCTCCATTGCTGGGTCGTGTCCGCCCAGTTGCGCCGCATCTCGACGAACGCGGCATGAAGCGCACGGGACATGCCCACGGCCTCCGTTATGGCGCCGCCGAGGTCGGTGCTGGTGCGGTGGAGCTGTTCGGCGATGCCGCGCGCTTCCTTCAGCAGGGCCGACGTGATCTCCGACTGCTTGCGCAGCTGCTCGGCCTGGTCGGTCAGCAGCCGCTTGGCCGCCGGTTCCAGGTCGAAGCGCTGCGCCCGGCTGCTCGACAGGCAGGCCACCACCGGATCGCAGATTTCCGAACGCAGCAGTTCCTGCACCGAATCGAAGGAATCGTCGCAGAGGTCCACGAGGAAGCGGCCGCCGAGATAGGCGATGTAGGCGGCGAGATTGGCGCCGAACGCCACCGCGAAGCCGTTCAGGATCGCCAGGAGGTCGTCGCCCTGCGGAGACGATCCGCTGCCGAACCCCTTCAGGAAATCGCGGAACGTGGGGTCCTGCAGGAACAGGATCAGGCCGAAGAAGGTGCCCACGATGCCGGAGAAGAGCATCAGGTTGACCAGCGTGTAGTCGATGACCCGCCGCGGCTCCGGCGGGACCATCGCGAGTGCCCGCAACCCCGGCGCCGCATGCGGCGGGTCGTCCGAAGAGATGCGGATGAGCCGGGCCATCGAGATCACCCGCCCGCCGATCAGATCGTGCGCGTCATGCGAACGTATCCGCCCGGCCAGCGACGCCAGATGGTCGGCCAGCGCCTGCGCGACCTCGGGTCCCCTGCCCTGGTCGAGCAGGGCCCGCCGCCACGCCACCAGCCGCTCCTGCGGCAGGGCCTGCGCCAGCCTTTCCCGGATGATCCTGTACCGGCGGAGTTCCCGCAGCGCCCGCACGACCATGATGAGGAACGCGGCGCCGCTCAGCAGCACGAAGTCGAGGGTCGGCCGCTCCTTCGGCATCTCGTCGAAGAAGTAGGCGCAGGCCCCGCCCACCACCGCGATGCAGAGGAAGACGGAGAGGAAGTCGAACCATCCCGGCCGGCGCCGGGGCGTCGGGATGGTGTCGGCCTCGGGCGAAGTCTCCGGGGGCGAACTGCCGGACGACGCATCGTTCCTGAGGTCGGGAGTGTCGGTCCCAGGCGTCGCGCCAGATAGATGTGCGCGAGAACCGAACAGCATGAGAGTGATTCCCAAAGATTGAACATGCCTCGACGTTAGGGCTAAAATAGCGAAACTGTCGCGAAATGCGAGATACTAACGCATGCTTCATCAAAAGCTGTTCAGCCAGGCGAATCGATTGGCGCTGGTATTCGTTTTATTGAGTGCAAGTGTATGCATGAAGCACGCGTCGGCAGCCGAGTGCCGGTTGCCGGCAACGGCGGTCGAGTCGTCCGGCGCCGCCGCGCCGACGGCGTCGGCCTGGACGGGCCGGCTCTACCTGGATGTTTCGACCAGCATGGCGGGGTTTGCCGCCGGCGACCAGCACCAGCTCCTGGCGGACCTGCTCTCATACCTGCCGGGCACGATCCGCGAGGCCGGGGCGGAGGCGGTCGCGACCCATTTCGTCGGGACCGAGATCGTGCCCGTGGCCGAGAAGCAGTTCGCGGGGGCGGGGCAGGCCGCCGTCTTCAAGCAGCCCGGACTCAGCCGCCGTGGCCAGATCGGCAAGCCGGTGACGGCCGCGCTCGATGCGCCCGCCGGCGACCTCACCGTGGTCGTCACCGACCTGTTCCTCGACGACGCCAACCTGCCCACCATCGGCGCCAGCCCCCTGGCGCTGCCGCTCCGCAAGGCGCTGGACAGGAAGCTCGCCGTCGGAATCCTGGGGATACGCGTCCCGTTCAGCGGCACGATCTACGATCTGCCCGGCAAGACCTCGTCGATCCGGTTCAAGGGCGAACGGCCGCTCTTCCTGCTGATGGTCGGGCCGGCCGAGCGCATACGGTCCATGATCGCCCACGTACGCAGGGACCTGCTGGACGGCCGGGACGATGCCATGCGGTTCGTCATGTTCGCCCGGCCCGCCGCCGGGGTGACGCTGGATGCCGCCGCCGCCGGCCGCCAGGGCGGGGCGGAAGAGCTGCGCCGGTTGCCGCTGCGCATCGAGGCGCCGCCGCCGGCGTTCAGGCTGCCGCGCGGCGGGGCCGGATCGATCAGCGTTCCCATCGGGATGCCGGAACGCATGGCCCCGGGAATGCCCGGGCTCGTGCTGCACGGCGAAAGGACGGTCGTGCATGTCACCCCGGAGGACGATTGCCGTTGGCGTGAGGTGAAGCTCCGGACGGGCGACCTGGTCACGCTGTCGGAGGACGGACGGAGCCTGGTCCTGTTCGGGGCCCCCGACGCCCGCCGCGGCCTTCCGCCGGGCCTGCTGCACGTCGCGGTCACCCTGACGGCCAAGCCCCAGGCGGACCCGGAGCTGGAGGCGGCCCTGGCCGGCTGGAGCGTCTCGACGGCCGAGGCGCCGGCCCTCGCCGCGAAGCCGCCCGCGTTCTTTCCGGCACTGAACCTGGCCCGGCTGGCCACGCGGCTGTCCGAAGCCGCTTCCGAAGGCGAACCGGTCCCGGCCGGCGACCTGGCCGTCCTGCTTTCCCTGGAGTGATCCCTTGATCAAGCGCCTCTCTCCCGTCCTCTTCAGCCTCGTGTCGGCGACGGTTTTCTTGCTCCTTCTCGTTCTCATCGCCGGGTCATTCGCGGCGGACTGGCTGACCACCAGAATTCCCCAGGAGAATTTCGTCGACCGGGACTATGACGAGCTGGTCGGGACCGCCGTCTTCTGGGTCCAGGCGCTGCTGGTTCTGGCGGGCGGGACCGCGATCCTGGCATCGATGGCTTGGCTGGCCATCACCGGGCTGGGGCATCCCAAGGGGCCGAACGAGGTCTCGCGGGCGCGGGGGCTCTGGATGGGGCTGTGCCTCGGCGCCGTCTTCGTCACGCTGGCCGCGGCCCTCGCCGCCGGGACCATGGTCGAGTACGAGCAGCTGGTGCTGTACCGGTTCCTGGCTCCCGTCTGGACCGCGGTCGTGCTGATCGTCTCCCTCCTGTTGACGGCGGCCCTC
The DNA here is from genome assembly GCA_035627915.1 of Azospirillaceae bacterium. GTDB lineage: Bacteria > Pseudomonadota > Alphaproteobacteria > Azospirillales > Azospirillaceae > DASPKT01. The sequence goes on along the minus strand of DASPKT010000331.1, from coordinate 8,313 downwards.
TTCTGGCTCTTCAGCGTCCCCTTCACGCGGCCGGTCTTCGCCGGCGAGCCGCCCGGCGGCGCCCCCTTGAGGGCCTTCCTGTCGAACACGTTCAAATCTCCCGCCAAGCGGAGGGCCGGCGCATGACGGCGCATTGCTACCTGATCGGCATCGGCGGTTCCGGCAGCCGGGTGCTGGAGGCCGCGCTCCACATGACCGCCGCCGGCCTCGGCCCCCGGAAAATGTGGATCGGCCACATGGACCCCGATCGGGGGAACGGCAATATCGGGCGGCTCAAGCGTCTTTCCGGCCAATATGCGGACCTGCAGGCGAGCCTTCGGAAGGCGGCCGACCAGGCGCTGGCGCCGAAGGCGCATTTCCTGCGCACCGAGGTGACGGCGGCTGAGCCCGACCTCGTCTGGTCCCCGGTGCCGGACGGGAGGCGGGACCTGCGCGCGCTTTTCGGCGCCCGCGGGATGATGCGCCCCGCGGCGGAACATCTGTTCGAAAGCCTGTTCCATCCGCGAGAGGAGCAGACGCTCGACCTCGAGGTCGGCTTCCGGGGGCGCCCGGCCATCGGCGCAGCGGTGATCGCCGCCACGGCGAACGGCGAATCGCCGTTCTGGACCGATCTTCTGCGCGTCAAGCGCGACCTCGGGTCCGGCGTGCCCGTGCGGATCTTCCTGACGGGCTCGATCTTCGGCGGCACCGGCGCCGCCGGCCTGCCCACCGTCGCCCGTGTGCTGCGAAGCCGCCTTGCCGAGGCCGGGATGACCGATTTCCGTATCGGTGCCGGCGTGCTGCTGCCCTATTTCGGCTACACCGATCCCGACGATGACGAACAGGTGGTGGCTGCCCGGTCGGCGGCGTTCCTCAGCCAGTCGCAGGGGGCGCTCCGCTACTATCACCAGACCCTCGCCGGATCCGGCAAGCCGATCTTCGACAGCATGACCGTGCTGGGCTGGCCCCGCCCCATCCAGCTCGAGGGGTTCGACATCGGCGGACAGGGACAGAGCAACCCGCCCATGGCTCCCGAACTGCTGGCGGCCCTGGCATGCCTGGACTTCTTCTCCGATCCCGAGCCGGAGCCCCGTGCCGGCGTCCGGCTCCTGGCAGCGGACGAGACGAAGCCGCTCGGGTGGAGCGACCTGCCCAGCGTTCCCGGCACGACCGGGGAACCGGAGCGGAGCGTCAAGGACCTGCTGGGCGGCCTCGTGCGCTTCGCCGCCGCGTACCACCGCCTGTACTACCCGGCATTGCGGCGCGGACGCTCGCGCGACATGGACCGCCAGAGCTGGCTTCGCGCCTATTTCGGCGGGGTGGACCTTGATGGCGACGCCATGCAGAAGCCGCTGGCGCGCCTCGACGACTACTGCGCCGACCTGCTGCGCTGGGCGGGCAGCATCCAGCGTCTTTCCGGGAACGACCCGGGATTGGCCCTCTTCAACCTCGGGGAACTGGTCGACGACAGGACGGAGGCCGACGGCATGCTGGCGCTCCGCCGCGGCCTGGGCGCGCCGGCCAGTTTCGACGACCTGATCGTCGGCGCCGACGCGGCCTCGGACCTCGCCGACATCCTCGATGCGCTCAGTCGCGGCCGCGGTCGGGGCGGGCATGGTCTCGGCCGCTTCGTCCAGGCCCTGCACGGCTGCTGCCTGCCGCGGGCGTTGCAATCCTCGCCGGAAGGAGTGATGGCATGAGCCTGCGCTTCCTGCTGCCCCCCGGGCAGCTCGCCCGCCGCCCGACGCGTCCCGGCGCCTGGGAGTTCTTCGCCGATTTCGGCGTCCTCGGCGACATCGCCAAGGGACTGCACGCCAAGTCCGACCTGGGCGAGGCCGCGGCGGACGTCGTGTCCGTCCCGGATGTCTGGGCACAGGCCACCAACTTCGAGGCGGCGTTGGACCAGCGCTCGCACCCGCTGCATGTCCGCAGCGTCGGGGAATGGCGGGCGCTCATCGCGATGTTCGCGTTGCGCGACTACCGGGAGCTGGCGGTTTCCTGCTCCGTCCTCGAGCTGGGCGCGGGCGAGGCGCGCCGGCATGACGGCAGCGGCGGGGACCATGAGCCGTTCGAATCCGTCCTGGCCCGGCTGAAGCCGGACACCGCCCTCATGGCCGACATGAGCTGGAACCGGCTGGGGCTCGTCCAGTTCGGCCGCCACCCGATCGCGCTGTTCGTGCCGACGACGCTGGTCTGTCCGGTGCGCGACTATTCCCGGTCGCTTGACGACATGTTCCCCTTCCAGCACCGCGGCAGGCTCGTCGATCCGCTGACACGCCCGACGACCACGCCCGAGGAAGCCAAGCTGATCGCCGCCTTCTGCGAGTCGCTGAAGTCCGCGCTCATCACCTTCCGGGACGACAGGGACCGGATCGTCTCCAAGCCCCTGATGAGCAACGTGGTCCAGCTGCTGAACGACTATGTGCAGGACTGCTCCCGGATGGAGGCGGCGGCCGCCGTGGAAGTGCTGCCCGAACGGCCGATGCCGCTGGACGTGCCGCACGAACTGTTCGGGGCCTTCGGCAGGGCGGCCACGGTGCGCGTGGCGGAGAGGTTCGACGCGCTGCTGCGGCCCCGTGTCCCCTTCGCCGGTCTTTTCAAGGGAGCCGTCCTCCTGGACGACAATCTGGTGGCGAGTACCGGCCGGCCGGCGGCGGAGATCAGGATATGGGGCCGCCACACGCTGGCCGAGTTCCAGCGGACGCCTGCGGAAACCGAGGCCCGGATCCGGAAGGAGGCCGCCGAGGCCGGGTACATGGTGCTGCGCCCCCTGAAGGACCTGTTCTCGCCGCAGCTGTGCCGCTTCGGCGACGGCACGCTTGTCCGCCAGCATCCCGCGGGCGGCCAGGCGATGCTGCTGCCGGTCTCGCCGTTGCTCTGCCTGTTCCTCGAGCCCGAGGAAATCCGGAGGGCCGTCACCGTGGAGACCGGGACGGGGATGGTCAGGGTATCCCTGCGCCTGTCCGTCGCCACGAGCGCCGGCGAGGTCCGTACCCTGGAATACCGGGCGACCTACCGGGACGAGGACCGGAACCTGGTGATGGTCGAGACGGCCAACCGTCTCGGCATGTGGCCGGACTTCCGGCACCCGGACTGGACCTGGCACTTCCTGTTCCATTCGGGGACGGTCGGCCAGGGCTTCGATCTCGACGGGTGCATCTCGCCCCGCCTGGTCACGGCCGCGATGGCCGGGGAGAGGGGCCCCGGAGCGCTGCAGCAGCTGCCGGCGCTGCTGGCGAAGGCGCGCGACGAGGCCCGCGAGGAGGTGACGGATGCGAGGGGCAAGGTCGTCCAGGGCATCCTGTCCTTGAGTGAACCGCCCGAGGCACTGTTCGCCAGCGTCGAGGGACGCCCAGCCGGCCTCATGCTGCTGCCGACGCCGGAGGAGGCCCCGCGCCGCGAGGCGGACTTCCGCCTGGGCGTCGATTTCGGCACGACGAACAGCATCGTCTATTGCCGGGACGGAGCGCAGCCCCCGCAGCTGCTCGTGTTCCGCAACAGGACGCTGAGTCCCTACGACGTGCCGGCCTCGTCTCCACGGGCGCCGTTCGACTTCCGCTTCATGCTGACCGAGTTCATCCCGGCGGCCGAGGTGGTTCCGCCGTTCCTGTCGCTGCTGCGGCGGCGCGGCGGCCTGTCGGAGGAGCTGGAGGAGCGGCCGGTCTGGAGCGACCTCGTCTACTACATCCGCAATCTGGACGACCAGGTCGGACTCGTCCTGGGCCAGAAGAGCCACAATCTCCGGTTCGACCTGAAATGGGGGGGACACAGGGCGCCGATCCAGGAGACCCAACGCCGCCGCCGTTCCGTCACCCTGTTCCTGGAGCAGATCTGCCTCCAGGCGCTGGCGGAGAGCGCGGCGCGCGGGATCAGCCCCTCGGACGTCAAGTGGCGCTTCTCCTATCCCGGGGCCTTCACCAGCGGGGAGAAGGACGAATTCACCGATCACCTGCTGCCGAAGGTCGTGTCAACCGTGCTGCGCCAGCCGCGCGAAGCGGCCGCGCAGGCGCTGGAACCCGCCCTGGAGGAAGGGCTCGCCGCGGCCTACTATTTCGCCCGGCACCAGTCCGGCGGCGTGAAGTCGTACTTCAACCAGACGGTGCTCAGCCTGGATGTCGGCGGCGGCACCACCGACGTGTCGCTGTGGCAGGACAGCCGGCTGCTGTGGCGGGGCTCCTTCCGCTTCGCCGGCCGCAACCTGACGGTGGCCTTCCTGCGGCGGAACTTCAGCCTGATCCAGGAGGTCTTCAAGGACGATCCCGCGCTGGCGAGGACGTTCCGACCCGTCGCGGAGATGCTGGAGAAGCTTTCACCGGAGGATCCGCGGGTCACCGCCGCGGTCGAGATGGTGATCAACCAGGAGCGCTTCCGCACGGCCCTGCGCGACGCGCGGGCGGGCGCGGCCGGCGCGACGCCCGCCTATGCAAGGCTGGAGATGCTGGCCGAATTCGCCCTGGCGGGCCTCTACTCCTATTTGGGCGGGCTGATGGCGGACCTGGCTTCCCGGCGGCTGTTCTCGGCTTCCACCGACGGGTTGTACATCTGCCTCGGCGGCCGAGGCAGCCTGCTGTTCAAGGACATGATCACCGAGCGGCAGAGGCAGAGGCTCGCCGGACTGCTGGCCGAGGCGGCGGGGCTGAAGGACCCCATGGTGGTCAAGCACCGCTTCGGGGAGAACCTGAAGGAGGAGGTGGCCTACGGGCTGCTCGTGCCGCCGGCGGAGGTCCAGAACCTGACGGAGGAGGGGGCCCTGACGGCGGCCCCGCTGGGAGAGCTGATCCTGGTCGACGGCGAGCCGCAGCCGCTGAACCTGTCCGCCGCCCAGCTGCCGGCGGACAGGAAATGGGAAATCGGCGGCTTCCCCGCCCTGGTGGGTTGCGTCGACCTCTATGCCCGGCATCTGTGCCGGGCGGCGACGATCGAGCCCCGGATACTCAACGCGATCACCGGGCCGGTCAGCGAACGTCTGGGGGAACTGCAGCGGCAGAAGCTTCGGCGCGAGCAGGGCGAGGCGATCCCGATGGAGGAGCAGGTTCCGGACGAGCCGCTGTTCATCGTCGGCCTGCGGGCGCTGGTGGAGCAGATGATCGTCGGCGAACTCATGTTCAGGCCGACGGACTGACCGCCATGACGGTTCGCAATACCGCGTCCCTGCTGGTCGCGCTCGCCCTGTCGGCATTCCTCGCGATGCCCGGCCCGGCGGCCGGGGCGCCCCCCGGCGCGCCGGCCGATGCCGCCGGTGCCGCGGTCATCGATGCGCCTCCTGCCGCGCCGGCTCCCGCGACCGTCCCGGAGGCGGAACCGGGCGGCGGGATGGGCGGTCTCCCGGACCGCACCCTTCAACTCATCCTGGGCGCCGCCGGCCTGGTCGGCTTCGCGTCGGTGGGCTTCCTCTATCTCCGTCTCCGCCGGGCGGAGGCGACGGTCGGCGAGCTTCGGCTGCAGCTCGAGGCCGTCGAAATGGAACGGCTCCGCCTCGACCGATGGCGCCGGCAGGGCCGGCCGGAGGCGGAGGCCGGCCCCATCCGGCAGCCGGAAAGCCTAGGGCGTGCGGACGGGTGGCGAAGCAGGCAGGATTTCGGGCATCTCCTCGATGGCGGGACACTGGTCCTGGAGGAAGCTGCCGGCCCGATGCCGACGGGCTTGGACGGGCCTCCGATCCCCTTGGACCCGGGCCGGGGAGATGCGGTCCCGGATGCCCGGGCGTCCGGCGGCGAGCCCCCCTCGCCGCCCGGGGAGGAGCCGATCCCTTCCATCGACGCTCCCGATCCGGAGGCGCTTCTGCGCAGCATGCTCCGGGATGAGCTTCCGGCGGCGCTGGAGGATCGCGAGCGGGCGCAGGCGCTTGCCGCGCGCCCCGACCTGAAGCCGGTCGTCCTCGTCGACGACGTCCTGTCGGTCGCCGGGACGGAGCCCTGGCAGGCCATGTTCTGGATCGTTCCGCTCGGCACCCGGAACCTGGTCGCGCTGATGCCGTCCTACCGGCTGTCGATGGACCTCGCGGTCCTTCTGATGGACGAGGGGCGCTACATGGAGCGCCAGCTGTCTCCCTATTTCGACCTGGAGCACGCCAGGCTGGGCCGCATCAAGGTGACGAGCCCGGCCGTCGGCGAACTGGAGGGCGACATCTTCAAGCTGCGGACCAGAGGCAGGCTGGTGCTTCCGGGGCAGGTCTGACATCGGGCGCTCCCGCCGTCCCGGCGCTGCGAGCTTCACTTGGACACCGGCCGACGTTCCAATCCACGCCCCTGCGCGAGGGGCGACGGCGATGCCCCTGCGGTCGCCGTCAAAGGCGTCGTTTGTAACCGCGTTCCATTATCCGAAAGCTCGGCGAGGTCCCTTGGCAGTGAAGCCGACAGCAGGGCGTGCGGCCGCCAAGGGAGCCACATTCTGCTCCAGCCATTGGCATCCAAAAGAGGGGCAGCAACCCATGCCGGCTCGGAGTCGGCTACCCGTGCCACGTGAAATCAATGGTTTGCACCGTTATGGGTCAAACCCTTTGCCCATTTATGGGTGAAATTGCCCTTATATGGGTCAAGGGACAACTGGGTTCTGGATGAAGCGCTGGAGGTGGTGCCGTTCCAAGGAAACCAGCATGACGAGTCATTCGGGATGCAATGGTTCAACATGGGGGAGCAAACCCCCCGGTTCGGCGCATACAGGCAGCGCTTCGGCCCGGGAGGCTTCACGCCGGAGCGCAAGGCCAAGATCCTGGCGCTCAACTCAGCCTACGTCGCCCGCCACCGGCATTGGAGCAACGGCTACCTACGGGGCGCCGCCGCTGATTTCCTCTACTTGGAACTCGCTGCCGATCTGAACGGGCCGGTGCAGCGGCACCTGGAAGAACGGGGGCGCAACGTCTTCTTCCCCTGGTCCATCAAGGCCCCCCTCTTGGACAGCGCCGAGGTCGAGACTGAGAAGTTCTCCCCCTGGTTCATCGCGAATGAAAAGCCGATGTTCGGGATACAACCGGTGGACCCGACGGAGAGCTTGCTGGCCTTCCGGCAGCAGGTCCTGGCGCAGGTCGCCCTGTGCCGTGCCTTCCCGGACAACTTCGCGGCGCTGGCCCCGCGCGCCGGCTACTCGCCCACCCTGGGGCCCGCGTCCGGTGACCGGCAGGGCGGAGCGGAGAACCCGGATGGGCGCGATGAGATCAGGTTCCTGCGTCATCTGCACGACACGGAGGTGAAGCCCTGCTGGCGGTATGCCGAGACGAAGGGCAGCACACCCTACGAGGACCCCGGCGCCGTCCTCACCGCGGCGCTGACGCGCATCCTGGCCGAGGCCGGCCCCTACGGCTACTGGCCCTATCTGGCGGATGCGGCGGAGCCCGAGCTTCTGATCGATCCGCTGCTGGGCCGCGAGCTGCAGGGCATCGCCCGCTACGAGTTCGAGTTCCTGACAGGGCAACTCGAAAAGCTCTCCACCCAATGTAAGCCACTCTGAAAAGAGGAGGTTCATGTGTCGAATTCAATAGATTCTCTCTTTCCCATGAAAGACGCGCTCGGCTTCACTCCAAGTTTTTGGATCAATGATAGCGCCGTATAATCAAGCATAACTCGTGGTCGGTTCACGAGTGACCTACACGTCGACAGTACAAAGCAGACTATTTGCGACCGAACCGTGAAGTTCAATTTCGTCAGTTTCGAGTATTGCAATGTGCCGGCGCTTTATGCAGAGCTTCTGAAGGTCCAGCAGGGCAATTCCGTGCGATCGCAGATTATAAACAATAGTGGTTATTCTGGGGCTGGTGGCACAGTCCAACCGCAAGAGAATTGTATTTTTATTCAAGTGATAAGCTGGGTAGTGCTTCCAGCCGCGGCAGATCCTTCCCGATCAGCCGCCATTCGCCGCGCGGCTTCAGCGGCGGACCGGCCGGCGGCGTCTGCCGCGCCGCCCGCTCCGCCAGGTCCCCGTATCCGGCGCTGCGCCCGGACGCGGCATGCAGGATCCTGCCGTCGCGCGCCGCGCACTCCGGCCGCGGCACGCCCCAGCCCTCTGCGGCGGCGGCGATGAGCATCTCCCGCGCGGCGGCGCCGACGGTGCGCAGGACGTCGAACTGGCCCCTCACGCCCATGCTGCCGAACACGGCATAACTGTTTCCGGTCGCCTTGTTGTAGTAGGCGGGCTCCACGGGTGCTGCTGCCACGCGGACGTCCTGCCACCGGACCTCCAACTCCTCCGCCACGATCTGGGGGATCGAGCTGCTGGTGCCCTGCCCGATCTCCGACGTGTTGCAGAGGATGGTCACCACGCCGTCCGGTCCGATCCGGATCCAGCTGTTGATCAGCGGCGCCGCGCCGGCGTTCCCGCCGGCAGCCATCGCCGTGCCGC
>DASPKT010000330.1:0-3675 GCA_035627915.1 Azospirillaceae bacterium | reverse complement strand
TGATCAGGCACGCTCCGGCACCGGCCGCCTCGAAGACCCGGGTGGCTGGCGAGAAGCCGGTGCTCGCCATCGAGTCGCGGGCGATGTTCAGGACCGCCAGCGGGCTCGTGTTGAAGGCGTTGTGATCCCGGGTGTAGACATGGCCGATATGGCGCACGTTCGACGGCATTCCCTTCGTCTCCCAGCCGTTGCCGCCGATGAGGAAGCTCCGGTTCGGCAGACGCGCCGCAGGCTCCAGGAAGAACTGCTCCACGCGCGCCTCGCGGTCGGGCAGGCGGTTGCCGAGGAAGGCCAGGTCCGCCTCGAACCGCGGGTCCGCAGGAACGGGGAAGTGGGTGGTGGGATCGACCGCGTTGTAGACCGGCACGCACATCCGCGCCCCGAACCCCTCGTAGGCGCGCACCACGGGCTCGCCGCCGCCGTAGGTGAAGACGGCGTCGTAGGCCGGCACCATGGCGCGGAACGGGTCCTTGGCGTCGGCGCGCATGCGCGACAGGGTCGCCGGCGCGTCCACGTCCCAGAAGATGGCGACGCCGTCGGCCCGGCGGATCGAGGGGACGGCGGCCTCCAGGTGCTCGTCGAAGACGCCGACGCCGCTCGCCTTCACCACCACGTCGGCGCCCCGCGCCTGCTCCAGCGCGCGCGACACGCCGGCCTCGGTCGCCTCGTACACCACCACCCGGGCCCAGTCGGGGTCGGGGATGTCGCGGTGCTTCTGCCGGTCGTAGGCGTCCGGTTCGTAGAAGGTGACCCGGTGCCCGCGCGCCGCCAGCTCGCGGATGACGCCCCGGTAGTAGGTCGCCGCCCCGTTCCAGTAGGCCGAGACCAGGCTGGAGCCGAAGAAGGCGATCGACAGGCCGCTCATCAGGAAACCTCCGCCAGTTCCAGGAAGGAGCCGGGCACCCCCAGCTCCGCCGCGATCCCCATCAGCTCGTCCACCCGGTGGGCGCAGGTGTGACGGACCTTGATGGTCTCCAGCCCCGCCTCCGCCTGCTCCCGCGCGGCGGCCGGATCGTTCAGAAGTTCCCGGATCGCCGCGGTCATTTCGTCACCGGAACGGACCATCCGGAAGTCGCGCCCGACCCGGAACAGCCCCTCCGCGTCCTCCCACGGCGCCGACAGCAGCGGGATGCCGCAGCCCAGCGCCTCGAAGACGCGGATGGTGGGGATGCCCGGCAGCGCCTCCACATAGGGCCGCCGCGGCACGTGCAGGGTAACGCGGGAGCGGGCGAAGGCCGCGGGAACCTTGTGGTTGGGCAGCCAACCTTCGTAGGTAGCACCGGCGGCCCGCACCGCCGCCACCCCGTCGGCGGGGTAGCGCACCCCGTGGATCGAGGCTTTCAGCCCCAGCGCCGCGACGGGGCCCAGCAGGTACTGCCGCAGCTCCTCGGTGCGCTCCTCGTCGCCCCAGTTGCCGACCCACACCAGGTCGCGGTCGGGGGCCGCCCCTGGCGTCGGGCGGAACAGGCTGGTGTCGGCCGCCTCGTGCCAGGTCCAGGCGCGCCGGCCCCAGCCGCGGCGCAGGTACATGTCGCGGATGACCTCGCCGAAGGCCAGAACCCCGTCGAAGGCGGACAGCTCGAACCGGGCCATCTCTTCGGGCTGGGTGACGATGCGGTGGTGGGTGTCGTGGAACAGGATGCGGAAGCGGCCGCCCTGCGCTCGCATCCGGTTCAGCCGCCGCACCAGTTCCGGGTCGCTCCACTCGTGCACGATGACCAGGTCGGCGCCGTCCAGCGCCCGGTCCAGGTCCAGGGTGGCGAGGTCGTAGGGCGTGCTGCGCAGGTCGGGGAAGCAGGCCTCGATCTCCGCCATCGCCGCCCGGCCCTGCTGCGCCAGCAGGTTGGCGCGGCTCCAGCCGTCGGCCGGCTCGTAGACGGAAACCGAATGCCCGCGCGCCTGCAGCTCGCGAACGATGCCGCGCAGGAAGTGCGCGTTGCCGTGGTTCCAGTCGGACAGCAGCGAATGGCAGAACAGGACGAGGCGCACGGGGGGTGTCTCCCTCTCGGCCGGTTGCGGGGACTTCCTGTCGGGACGCGCGGAGGCCCTACTCGGCCGCCAGGATCTGCCTCGGCTGCGACAGCAGGTCGGCGTAGGCGGCCAGGTAGCCTTCCGCCATGGCGGCGGCGTTGAAGCGCTTGGCGCGGATGCGGGCCAGGCTGGCGAGGTCGGCGCGGCGCGCCGGGTCGGCGGCCAGCGCGTTCAGCGTCCGCTTCAGCCCCTCATGGTCGTCGGGCCGCACGAACAGGGCGGCGTCGTGCCAGAGTTCGCGCAAGGACGGGATGTCGCCCAGGACCAGGGCGCAGCCGCTCAGCGCCGCCTCCAGCGCCGCCAAGCCGAACGGCTCGTACCGGGCCGGCAGGCAGAAGATCCCGGCGCGGGAGTACCAGCCGCGCAGCTCCGGCGTCGGCACCCGGCCCAGGCAGGAGAGGTTGGCGAGCTTCGCCTCGCTCCCGTCGGGATGACGGCGGTCGCCGGCGACGACGATGGGCCAGCAGACCCCCGGCGCCGCCGCGTTCAGCGCCGCGAAGTTCTTCGCCTCGTCCCAGACGCGGCCGGCGGCCAGCACGATCTCCGCCTTGGCGCCGGGCACGAAGGCCTCCGCGTCGCGGCCGTTCGGCACCACGCGGGCGCGGCGGATGTGGCCGTGGTGCCGCTCCAGCGCCCGCATCATGGCGTGCGTCGGGGTCACCACCATGTCGGCGCCGGCAAGGCCGCGGGCGGCGGCCTCGGCATAGGCGTCGTAGGCCTCGGGCGCGTCCTCGCCCTTCACCGCCTCGAACCAGGACAGCACGCAGGAATGGCCGACCGCCAGCACCGGCACCCGGAACGGCAGGGCGGCGTGGGCGTAGCCGTTGACGTGCACCAGCTCGGGCCGGACCTCGTGCTCCAGCTCCAGCAGCCACTGCCCCGACAGGAACACGTCCGAGCCAGCGTCCGGCATCCATTCCAGCATGAAGTCGCGGGCGTGGACGGTCAGGCCCGGCACCTGCGCCGCCGCCTCCCGCTGGTCCTCCGCGGGCTCGCCGATGACGGCCAGGTGGACCTCCGTTCCCCGCCGGCCCAGCTCGGCCGACAGGGTCAGGGCGTAGTCCCAGATGCCGCCGACGCAGTCGGCGGTCATCAGGATGCGGGAGGGCGTGCGGGCGCTGTCCTCAGCCATGCCAGGGCTCCAGGTTGATGGAGGGGGCGGTGATCGGGTCGACGGTGCCATGACCGGCCGGGGCAGCCTTCATTCGGCGGCTCCCCAGCGGGCCGCGGCGTGCGGCGGCTCGGCGGCGACCAGCGGCGCCGGCAGCTCCAGCCTGCCGTCGAACCAGTCGTTCAGGCGGCGGATGCCCTCGGCGAACCCGACCCGCGGGCTCCAGCCGGTCGCCTCGCGGAAGCGGCCGATATCGGAGACGTACCAGGGCTGGTCGCCGGTTCGCCACGGCCCGTAGTCCACCTGGGGCTCGCGCCCGGTCAGGCGCGCGATGATGCCCAGCACCTGGCGCAGACTGACCGCGTTGGCCGCCCCGCCGCCGATGTTGTAGGCCTGCGCCTGCAGCCGGTCGATGTGGCGCAGGCCCAGCAGGTAGGCGTCCACCAGGTCGTCCACGTAGAGGATGTCGCGCACCTGCTTGCCGGTGCCGTAGAGGGTGATGGGCCGGCCCTGGCGCGCCGCCAGCAGAAAGT
>DASPKT010000329.1:0-13651 GCA_035627915.1 Azospirillaceae bacterium | reverse complement strand
GGTTGGTCAGGATGCCGACCAGCCGCCCGGCCCCCTCCCCGCCCGCCGGCCGCTCCACCACGGGGATGCCGGAGATGCGGTAGTCCGCCATCAGCTGCAGCGCGTCGGCCAGCGTGGCGTCGGGCTGGATGGTGATGGGGTTCACCACCATGCCGGACTCGAAGCGCTTGACCCGGCGCACCTCGTCGGCCTGGCGGGCGATGTCCATGTTGCGGTGGATGACGCCCATGCCGCCGGCCTGCGCCATGGCGATGGCGAGCGCCGATTCCGTCACCGTGTCCATGGCGGCGGAGAGCAGCGGGATGCCCAGCTCGATGGACTTGGTCAGGCGCGTGCGGGTATCGACCTCCGCCGGCATGACGCCCGACTCCGCCGGCACCAGCAGCACGTCGTCGAAGGTCAGGGCTTCCCGGATCTTGAGATCACGCGTCATGAACCGTCTCCCGGTGTCCCGGCGATCCGGGCCACGCCATCGATAGGGGGATAGGATGCGCCGAGCCCTCCGCGGCCCGCGGAAGGTCGATGCACCCCATGAATTCAGGTTCGCCGCACTATACACACGGCCCGCCGTATGTGAAGGCACGACATGTAGGTGGGCAGGCCTGCGCGCGGCGCAGGCGCGAAGGTCCTATTCCTGCCCTTCCCCGCCGTCCCCGGCCTCCCCGCGCGTGGCGCGGAAGCCCGTCGCGACGACGTAGGTCTCCGAGCTGTCGGCGCGGCTGGCCGGCGGCTTGGCGTGGCGCACGGTGGCGAAGTCGCGCTTCAGCCGGTCCAGCAGCGTGCGCTCCGCCCCGCCCTGGAACAGCTTGCAGACGAAGGCCCCGCCGGGCGCCAGCACCTCGAAGGCGAACTCGTAGGCCGCCTCGGCCAGGCCCATGATGCGCAGGTGGTCGGTCTGCGGGTGGCCCGTCGTGGGCGCCGCCATGTCGGACAGCACGATGTCGGCGGGGCCGCCCATGGCGTCCTTCAGCCGGTCGGGCGCGCTCTCGTCCAGGAAGTCTAGCTGCATGGTGGTGGCGCCGGGCACCGGCTCCATCTCCAGGATGTCGAGCCCGACGACGTAGCCGCGGCCCTTCACGCGCTCCACCGCCACCTGGGTCCAGCCGCCGGGGGCGGCGCCCAGGTCGACGACGCGGCTGCCGGGCTTCAGCAGCTTGTACTTCTCGTCCAGCTGCAGCAGCTTGAAGGCCGCGCGCGAGCGGTAGCCGAGCTTCTTCGCCTCGGCCACGTAGGGGTCGTTCAGCTGGCGCTGCAGCCAGCGGGCGGAGGAGACGGAGCGCTTGGCCGCCGTCTTCACCCGCACGGTGAGGCCGCGGCCGCTGGGGCGGGTCGGGGGTTTCTTGCCGGTCATGCCCCCGATATCAGCCGGATTCCCCGGGAAAGCAAGGGCGCGCCGCCGCAGGGCTGCCTTCCGCCCGGGGAGTCCTCCCCCTCGCGGCGGCAAACACGGAAAGTCCCGGCGGGTCAGGACCGGCGGCGGGCGCGGGCCAGCAGCTCCGCCAGGATACCCTCGCGCACGCCGCGGTCGGCGATGCGCAGGCGGGCGACCGGCCAGCGCTCCCAGATGCCCTCCAGCACGGCGCAGCCGGCGATGACCAGGTCGGCCCGGTCGCGGCCGACGCAGGGGTTGGCGGCGCGTCCGGCGAAATCCAGGTCCCTGAGCTCGCCGCTGATGGCGCGCGCGTCCTCCAGCCCCAGCCAGGTGCCGTCCACGCGCGAGCGGTCGTAGCGGTCCAGCCCCAGCTTGATCCCGGCCAGCGTGGTGACGGTGCCCGACGTGCCCAGCATCTGCACCCGGCCGTTGCGCACGGAGCGGGCGATGCCGTTGCGCTCGTCGAAATCCTTCAGCCCGGCGGACACCTCGTCCACCATGGCCCGGTACTCCTCCGGCGGGACGCGGTCGCCGCCGTGCCGCTCGGTCAGGTTGACGACGCCCAGCGGCAGCGAGATCTGGTCCAGCAGCCGGGGCCGGCCGCGCACCAGCTCGATCCACATGATCTCGGTGGAGCCGCCGCCGATGTCGAAGACGATGGCGCGCGGCACCCGGTGGTCCAGCAGAGAGGCGCAGCCGGCCAGCGCCAGGCGCGCCTCCTCGTTGCTGGTGATGATCTCGATGCGGATGCCGGTCTCCCGCTCCACCCGCTCCAGGAACTCGCCGCAGTTGCCGGCGCGGCGGCAGGCCTCGGTGGCGACGGCGCGCAGGTCGGTGACGCCGCGCCGACGCATCTTGCTGCCGCAGACCTTGAGCGCGGAGACGGTGCGGGCCATGGCGTCGTCGGACAGACGGTCGGACCGGGTCAGCCCCTCGCCCAGCCGGACGATGCGGGAGAAGGCGTCGATGACGCGGAAGCCGCCGCGGGCGGGGCGCGCGATCAGCAGGCGGCAGTTGTTGGTGCCGAGGTCGAGGGCGGCCAGGACCGCGCGGCCGGGCTCCGCCGCCGCAGGGGGCGCCAGCACGGAGGCCGCAGCGGGCGCCGCGTAGCCGCCGGCCGTACCAGGGGGCGTCTCCCCCGGGACCATCCTGTCCGCGACCGCTGCACCACCCTCCATGATTCCCGTGTCCGCTCCTGCCTTCCCCTGGATCAACCGGGGAGAAGCCCCATGGTAACGCATGGGGCCCCCGGGGCAAGCCCCGCCACCGCAACCCTCCCCGCCGGGCACGGGACGGCTGCCCGGGGCGCCCCGGGTGCCATGCAAAAAATTTCTAACGAGGGGCTACACATCCGCATCCGGCTATGCTAGATACCCGCCTCGTCAACGGCCGGTGGCCTCCACCGACCGGGCTGCTGGGGGATCGTCTAGCGGTAGGACTACGGACTCTGACTCCGTCAACCTAGGTTCGAATCCTAGTCCCCCAGCCAACTTCCCGGATAGACGGGAAAATCCGACATATAAAATGCAACGCCCACCGCCCTGCCCCTAAGGCAGCCGGCGGCCGCCGGCGTTTCCCCAGGCATCGCCCTTCCCCCGCACCGCCCGGTTGATGGACCGCCGCCGCTCTGCGAGAGTGCGGGCCCCGATATTTTCGACGGAGCGGCCCCCATGCGCCTCGGCCCTGCAGTCACCCTTGCCGCCCTCCTCGCCGCCGGTGCCGCGCAGGCGCAGGACAAGGCGGCCGCGCCGGGCAGGCCGCCGACCTCGGCGCAGGTACTGGAGGGGACGAAGGCGGAGGACTGGCGGCTGCTGGATCCGGCCAGCACGCTCTACATGGACGTGGGCGGGGCGGCCGGGGGGCGGGTGGTGATCGAGCTGGCGCCGCATTTCGCGCCTCGGCACGTCGACAACATCCGGGCGCTGGCGCGCGACGGCTTCTTCGACGGGGTCGCCATCGTGCGGGTGCAGGAGAACTACGTCACCCAATGGGGCGACCCCGACAACACCAAGCCCATCGCGCCGGAGCGCAAGGCGCTGGCGCCGGAATTCACGCGCAAGGCCGCCGGGCTGGACTTCGCCCGCCTGCCCGACCCCGACGCCTACGCGCCGGAGACCGGCCATTCCGCCGGGTTCCCCGCCGCGCGCGACCCCGGGACGGGCGAGGCGTGGCTGGTCCACTGCTACGCCATGGTCGGCGCCGGGCGCGACATGACGGCGGACAGCGGCAGCGGGGCGGAGCTCTACGCCATGATCGGCCACGCGCCGCGCCACCTCGACCGCAACATGACCCTGGTGGGGCGCGTCGTGCAGGGGATGGAGCACCTCTCCGCCCTGCCCCGCGGCACCGGCGCGCTGGGCTTCTACGAGAAGCCGGAGCAGCGGGTGCCGGTCACCCGCGTGCGGCTGGCGGCCGACCTGCCCGCGGCGGAGCGGGTGGAGCTGGAGGCGCTCCGCACCGACACCGCCGCCTTCGCCGCCTATGTCGAATCGCGCCGCAACCGGCGGGAGGAGTTCTTCCTCACGCCCCTGGGCGGGGTCGACGTCTGCAACGTGCCGCTGCCGGTCCGCCCACGCAAGAAGTAGGTCGCGCAAGAAGTAGGCCGCGCAGGAAGCAGGCCGCGGGCGTCTCAGCGCCCGCCGCCCGCCACGGCGATGCGCCCGTCCACGGCGGGCACCACCTGGCGCCGCGCGGCGAGGAAGTCGCGCACGATCGCCTCCACCGGCTGGCCCGCCCCGTCCACCGCCAGGGGCCGCCCCTGGGCCAGCGCCGCGTGGCCGTCGCCGCCGCCAGCCAGGAAATCCATGGTGGCGAGGCGGTAGGAGGCGGCGTCGTCCAGCGTCCGCCCGGCGACCTCGGCACTGGTGAGCCGGCTGCCAGGCGGGCGCGACAGGTCGAAGCCCAGCCGCATGCCCGACACCTGGGGGAAGCGGCCGGTGGCGACCTTCGGGTCGGCCACCGCATGCTCCAGCGCCGCGCGCAGCTGCGCCCCCGTCACCTCGATCAGCACGGCGGCGTTGCCCAGCGGCAGCTCCGCCAGCAGGTCGCGCCGCGTCATCACGGTGTCGGCGGGGTAGAGCCGGGTCCCGCGGATGGCGCCGGAGCCGATCAGCGCGGCGTCGGCGCGCAGGCGCTCCCTCAGCGCGTCGGCCACCAGGTTGGCGAACCCGTTCTCCCGGGTCCGGACCTGGCGGGTGCGCGTGTCCATGGCGTCCATCAGGCGGACGACCGGCGCGTCCAGCTCGGCCCGGCGGCTCTCGACCAGGGCGTCGACATGGGCCATGGCGGCGGCGTCGGGCACCTCCACCGTCAGGTCGACCGCGCGCACCGCGGGCGTCCAGGTGAAGGCGCCGCCCTCCCCCCGCGCCGCCCTGATGTCGATGGCGACGCCGTAGCTGCTGCGCTGGGCGAGGCCGATCTCCAGCCCCTTCGCCGTGCGCCGGTGCACCGGCAGGTCGATGCCGCGGCTGTCGTAGTGCAGCAGGATGTCGGCGGCGCCGGCCTCGGCCAGCCGGGCGTTCTGCCCGCCCGCCACCGGGGTGGCCAGCACCACCAGGTCGGCCCCGTCGCGCCGCAGCGCCGCCGCCGCCTCGCCCACGGCCTCCACGGGGTCGGCGAAGGCGAGGCCGGTCGTCGGCATGACCAGCCGGAACAGGTCGGGGTGGGTGGCGGACAGCACGCCCACCTTCACCCCGCCCGCCTCCAGCATGACGGAGGCGACGACCCCTTCCGGCGGGCGGCCGGTGGCCGCGTCGCGGACGGTGGTGGCGACCAGGGGGAAGCGCGCCTCCGCCGCCCGCGCGCGCAAGGCCTCCAGCCCGCCGGCGAACTCCCAGTGGCCGAGGCTCATCGCGTCGGTCCCCAGCAGGTTCAGCAGCGCCACCATGTGGCGCCCGCGGTCCAGCGCCGAGAGCCAGTTGCCGACCACCGAGTTGCCGCCGTGCAGGAACAGCACCGGCCGGCCCTCCGCCCGCTCCCGCGCGACGAAGGCGGCCAGCTGCGGCACGCTGGCGACGGAGGGAGACGGCTCCACCTGGACCACGCCGATGGCGAAGAGCAAGGTCAGGGTCGGCGCGGCGTCGGGCGCCGGGGCTTCCGCCGCGGGAGTAACCGCCGCACCCGGTGCCTCCTGGGCGCCGGCGGCGCCTCCTGCCAGCCCGGCCGCCAGCCAGCCAGCGAGGGCCAGCGCCTGGAGCAGCATCGTCCGCCGCGTTCCCGTCATACCCGCCCCGCCCGCGTTAACCGGTGGACAAGCGTAACCCGTCCGGCGGGGGCCCCGCCAGCGCCGATGCCGGAGCCGGGCGTCAGACGAAGAAGCCGACGCCGGCGACCAGGGCGACGTAGCGCCAGACCTTGGCGACGAAGACCAGCGGCAGGAAGACGCGGAACGGCACCCGCAGCGCGCCGGCCGCCACCGTGATGGGGTCGCCGATGACCGGGACCCAGGCCAGCAGCAGGCTC
Source organism: Azospirillaceae bacterium (assembly GCA_035627915.1). Lineage (GTDB taxonomy): Bacteria > Pseudomonadota > Alphaproteobacteria > Azospirillales > Azospirillaceae > DASPKT01. Next base: position 7,818 of record DASPKT010000329.1, on the reverse strand, counting down.
CAGACGCCCCAGCGCAGGTACCATCCCTCCGCCTTGCGCATCGCCTCCGGGCGCACGGGGAACCAGCGCCGCCCCTCGAACCGGCGGGCGACGCGGCCCAGCACCCAGTTGCCGGCGGCCCCCAGCACGTTGCCGGCCGTCGCCACCGCGACCAGCAGGGCGGCGTCGTGCTGACCGGCATAGGCCATGCCGGCCAGCACCAGTTCCGACTGGGCCGGCAGGATGGTGGCCGCCAGGAAGGCGGAGGCGAAGAGGGTGAAAAGGTCCATGGCGCCGATCGGGTCCCGTCCCATCCCTAACGGGCGGACCGCCCGTCAGGTCCCGGACACCGGTTCGGCCGCGGCGCCGGCCGCCGGGGCGTGCTCCGGCGCCAGGCCGATGCGGCAGACCAGCCCCTCCGGCCGCCAGTCCAGCTCCACCGTCCCGCCGAGCTGGGTCCCCACCACGCTGGTGAGCAGCGTGGAGCCGAAGCCGGCCGTCTCCGGCGGCGTCACCGGCGGCCCGCCGGCCTCCGCCCAGCTCAGCAGCAGCCCCTCGGGCCGCAGCGCCCAGGTCACGGCCACCGAACCGCCGGGCACCGACAGGGCGCCGTACTTGGCGGCGTTGGTGGCGAGCTCGTGCAGCGCCAGGCTGAGGGGCTGCACCGCGTCGGGGCCGAGGCGGACCGGCGGCCCCTCCGTGCGCAGCCGCCCGCCATGGGCGAAGGCCTCCATCTCCTGGCGTACCAGCCCCTCCAGGTCGGCGCCGGTCCAGGAGGTCCGGGCCAGCAGCCCGTGCGCGCGGGCGAGCGCGGCGACGCGGCCCTCGATCGCCTCCATCAGCCGTTCCACCGACTCCGCACTGCTGAGCCGCACCACGGCCAGCGCCACCGAGAGCGCGTTCTTGGCGCGGTGGTCGACCTCGCGCATCAGCAGGCGCTGGCGCTCCTCCGCCTCGCGCCGGTCGCTGACGTCGCGGCAGATGCCGGTCATGCGCACCGGGCGGCCGACCGCGTCGCGCATCAGGTCGCCGCGGCAGGAAATCCAGCGCACCGCCCCGTCCGGCCGCACGATGCGGAACTCCACGTCCAGCGGCCCCGCCCCCTCTCCCGTCGCCGCGGTGGCGGCGGCGACGGCGGCGGCGTCCTCCGCGTGGATGCGGGCCAGGAAGGCGTCGTAGCTGGGCACCTCGTCCGGCGCGTGGCCCCAGATGCGCCGGTAGGTGTCGGACCAGTGCACAGCGCCGGTGCCGAGGTCCCACTCCCAGGTGCCAACGCCGGCGGCCTCCTGCGCGAGGCGGAAGCGCAGCTCGCTCTCCGCCAGGGCGGCGGCCATGCGGTGGCGCTCGGTGACGTCCTCGATGGCGGCGGATGTGCCGACGACGGCGCCGTTCTCGTCGCGCAGCGGCCCCGCGTTGACCGACAGGACCAGGCGCCCGCCGGTCACGGGATGACGGATGGTATGCTCGAAGGCGGTGACGACCTCGCCGCGCAGCGCGCGCGCCACCGGCAGGTCGTGTGCCGCGAGGGGGCCGCCGTCCGGCCGGGTGACGCCCCAGGCGGGATCGTCGTAGCGGCGGCCGAGCAGGGCTTCCGCCGGCATGTCCACCATCCGCGCCCCGGTCCGGTTGACGAAGGTGAAGGTGCCCCCGGCGTCCGTCTCCAGCACCGCCAGCGGCAACGTGTCCAGCAGGCGCGACAGCCGCGCCCGGCTGGTGCCCAGGTCGGACAGGGCGCGGTCCAGGTGCGCGGTCCGCTCGGCGATGCGGCGCTCCAGCTCGGCGTTGGCCAGGGCCAGGCGGACCTGCGCCAGCCCCGCCGCGCGGGCGTGCCGCCACGCCAGCGCCGCGAAGGGCACCAGCAGCGCCAAGCCGATCAGGGCGGGCAGCGCCAGGGCCTTCAGCCGCCGGTGCCACTCCGCCTCCAGCTCGGCGGTGGCGACGCCGTAGACGATTTGGACCGGCAGCCCCTCCACGGCGACGTGGCTGAACAGGTACTCCTCGCCGCCCAGCGGCGACGGGGCGGTGAAGACGGCCCCGTCCGGCGCGCCCGCCAGCAGACCGGCGACGCTGCCCATGTCGACGCCGGGAAGGGCCTGCTCGCCGGGCAGGCGGGTGCGGGCCAGCACCGTGCCGTCGTCGCGCGCCAGCATGACCGAGACGGCGCGGCCCTCGGCCACCGAATCGTAGAAGGCCGAGAAGTAGCCCGGCAGGATCGACACCTGGGCGACGCCGGCGAAGCCGCCGCCCGCGTCCCGCAGCGGCCGGCTCAGCGTGAAGAAGACGTCCGGGCGGATGCGCCCGACCAGCGGCCGCCCGACATGGATCTCCCCGGCGCCGTCGCGCTGGGCCTGGAAATAGTCGCGGTCGGACACGTTCAGCGGCGCCACCGGCCAGGAGAAGGTGTTGACCCTGACGTCGCCGTTCCGGTCCACAAGCCAGTAGGACTGGACCTCCGGCGCCTCCTCCGCCAGCGAGCGCAGCCAGTCGTGGACGACCGGCTCCGCCTGCATCCGGTCCCAGCCCAGGATGCCGTAGGACCACTGGAGATTCCGCAGCGTCAGCGCGTGGATGCTGAGCACCTTGTCGGCATGCTCCGCCAGCTGGCGCACGGTGGCCTGCGCGTCGCGGCGCGCCGTCTCGTACACGCGGCCGCGCTCGGCCCAGCCCAGCAGGCAGAAGAATCCCACCGACAGGAACGCCGCGGCGGCGCCCAGCGACAGGATGGAGCGCGCCGGCGCGGCGGCGCCGGGAGGATGCGGGCCGGGGGAAGGCCGGGTGGCGGAGCCTGCGTCCGGGCGGTTCGACAAGGGACCTCGGGCGAAGGTTGGAATTCGGTCCCGGCAGGACCGGTGTGCCAGGGTGGCGGGCCGCTCCGGCCGGGACCATCCGACTTTCAGCATAGGCCGGCCGGCGGAGCCATGCACCGCCAAATCGGCCCCAAGTCCTTCCGCATGGGAACGCAATAGAGGTAGGCCGCTACCGAAATACCCCCTTCGTACGGGGACTATGCACAAGGAGAGATGTGCTTGCGGTCCAAGGTCTGACTGCACGGCCGGCAAGAAACGGCCATGATGCGACCGTCCCACCGTGGGCTCCCGGTGCCCTCGGCAAATACGGAGGCGGAAATGGCCCATGTGCTGGTCGTCGACGACGAAGTCATGTGCGCCCTGTCCGTGAAATCCCAGCTCGACGTGCTGGGGCACCGCGTCAGCGTCGCCTTCACCGTCGCCGACGCGGTCCGCTGCTACGACCACGACCCCGCCGACGCGGTCATCACCGACTACCGCATGCCGCGGATGAACGGGCTGGACCTCATCCACCACCTGCGCGACCGCAGCCGGCACCTGCCGATCATGGTGCTGACCGCCTACTCCCCCGACGCCGAAGCGCTGTTCCGCGGCCACGGCGCCCCCATCGCCGTGGTGGACAAGCCGGCCGAGCCGGAGACGATCGAGGCGGCGCTGGACGAGCTGCTGGCGAGCGCGCGGCCGGCAGCCCCTCAGACCTCGATCAGGGCGTAGGGCTTGCCGTTCGGCTTGGCGATCGGGGCGGCGACGTTGAAGACGGGCACGCCGGCCCGCGTCCTGCCCTCGTAGGTGCCGTGGTGGGCGTGGCCGTGGAAGACCGCGCGGATGCCGTGGAACCGGTCGATCGTCTCCGCCAGGCGGGAGGAGCCGAGGAAGGGCAGGATCGCCTCCGGTTCGCCCGCCACCGTCTTGGCGATGGGGGCGTAGTGCAGCACGACGACGGTGCGCTCCGTCTCCAGCGACTTCAGGGCGTGCTCCAGCCGCATCGCCTCGTCCAGCGCCTCCTTCACGAAGGCCTTCACGGCCCTCTCCCCGAAGGCGTCCAGCATGCGCCCGTCGAAGCCGCCAGCGAACCCCTTCACCCCGGCGAAGCCGACGCCGCCGACGGTGTGGACCTCGTCCTCCAGGAACTTCACCCCGGCCTCGCGCATGACCCGCTCGACGTCCTCTGGGCAGCCGCAATGGTGGTCGTGGTTGCCCAGCACGGCCAGGACCGGCACGGTGCAGCCGCGCAGATCCTCGGCCAGCGCCTCGGCCTCCGCCACCGTGCCGTGGTTGGTGAGGTCGCCGCACAGGCAGACCACGTCGGCCGCATGCGACAGCTCCATGAAGGTGTCGCGCCAGCGCCCCCGGGCGCTGGGCGAGGCGTGGACGTCGCCGATGGCGGCCACGCGCAGCGGGCGGGCGTCGGCGGGAGCGCCCCCGGTCGGCGCCCCGGTCAACGATGCGTCGGTCATGGCTCAGTCCTCGTCGTCGGTGGTCATGGCGGCGGGGCCGACCACGTCGGCGAAGCCCCAGTCCAGCACGTCGACCCGGTAGTCCTCCGGCGCGAACAGCCGGCCCCGGCAGACCTTGATGCGGGGGATCGGCAGGTCGATCTGCACCCGCGCCCGGTCCAGCAGCTCCTCCATCAGCCAGCGCGGGATCCTGTCGCGCTCGGAGGGGTAGATGAAGCGGAAGTTCAGCACGTGCATCAGCAGCACCTCCCAGTACTGCTCCATGTGCGACAGCAGCCGCTTCCAGTCGATGCGGTCGCTCTGGCGCAGGATCAGGTGCGCGATGTCGGCGCCGTCGTAGCGGTGGCGCAGCTGCAGCAGCGCCTTCGACCAGATCATCTCGGTCGGCGGGGTCAGCCGCACCTCGACGCCGTAGAACTCCGCCGGATGGTTCTCCTGGAACCAGGCGTCGGTGATGGTGACGACGGCGGCGGCGGAGCCGAAGATCACGTCGAAGAAGCAGTCGCCGCGCTTCACCTTGGCCAGCCACCGCTCGTCCTTGATGTCGGTGACGAAGCCCTTCTCCTTGAAGTGCAGCAGGATGCGGGGCATGTCGCCCGGCTTGCAGAAGATGTCGATGTCCTTGGTCGGCCGGTTGATGCCGGTGTAGCAGTTCACCGCGAAGGTGCCGGCGACCAGGAACGGGATGCCGCTCTCCCTGAGGATGGTCAGGCTCTCCGCATAGAACTCGTCCGCCTCGGGCGGGGCGAGGTTGGAGGCCGGCGGCGGCTGCCCGGCGAGCGGGCGGTAGTTGCCGGTCAGCGGCGTCCGCTTCTCGTCGTGCCGGTCCTGGGACAGGTCCTCGCGCGGCTTACCCTGGGGGGCGCCCTGCGTGACGTCGGTCCGGCCTGCCTGCGGGGTGCCGGAAGGCGGGGGGGAGAAGGGCCGCTCTGCCACGGGCGCCTCGGTGCTGCGGGGATGGTCGATACCCCCGGGCAACAGGAAGCCCGCCCCGCCTGTTCCCGCCGCCCGCCCCCAAAAGGACGGGGCGCGGAGCCGCCCGGCGGCGGACGCGTTCACACCGCAGTGGATGATGAGGAGGACACGGACATGGCCGCCAGCGACGAGACCGCCAACCGGCACCTGCCGGCCAACCTGGTCGAGGACGCGGACGGCGCGCCCGCCCGCCTCAGACCTGCCACCAGCGGCCGCCCTGCGGGATCGCGAAGGGCGCCACCGCCGTCGCCAGGCCCAGGCGCACCGCCTCCGCCGCCGGGACGACGGTGGAGCGCAGCCGCATGTCCCTGATGCGGGCGGCCTCCATGCCGGCGCGCTGGGCGGTGATGCCGGTCAGCGCCTCCTCGTAGGTGGTGATGCAGGCGACCGCGTCCTGCACCTGGCTGCTGGCGGTCTCGCCGCTGTTGCCGAAGGTCCAGGACACCCCGTGGAACAGGAAGCTGGTCCAGTCGTCGGCATGGCGGCGTTGGCCCAGCAGGTAGGGCAGGATCGCCACGCTATCGACGCTGCCGATGTTGTAGGTGATCCATTCCACCGGCAGGTGGCGCAGCTGGTTGTAGGCGGACAGGCCGGCGATGATGTTGCCGCCGCCGCTGCCGATCGCCAGGTGGATGCGCCGCGCCCCCTCCGACATGGCGGTCTGGCAGGCCTCAAGCAGGCCGGCGACGGATTCCATCGTGACCGGCCGGATGTAGGAGACGTAGGCGTCGGCGCTCTGGGACGTGCTGTGCAGGGACGAGCTGTGCAGGGACATGGGTGGCGGTCCGTTGGGGGTGGCACTCCCCGGAATCGCACACCGGCCGGGTTAGGGGTTGGTTACCGCCGCGCCCCTGCCGAATTTTGTCACGGCTCCGGAACGATGCCTGGAACCGCTTGGGCGGCGGAATGAGGAAGGGGCGCCCCGGTTTCCCGGGACGCCCCCTGCCCTTATCGACCGCGGCCCGCGGATCAGCTGCGGCCGGAACCGGTGGTGCCGCCGCCCGTCGTGCCGCCCAGGCCGGAGCCGGCGCCGCCGGTGGAGGCGGTGGTGCCGGTCATGGTGCCGGTGGCCCCGCCGGAGGAGCTGCCGCTGGACCCGGTGGAGCCGCTGCCCGACCCGGTCGTGCCGGTCGCCCCGGAGAACCCGCCGGTGCCGCCGGTCGTGCCCGTGGTGCCGCCCGTGCCCGAGCCGCCCGTGTTGCTGCCGCCCGTGTTGCTGCCGCCCATACCGAGCGCGCTGCCGACCGCCGCCCCCAGGCCGCTGCCGGTGGTGCCCATGGAACCGGCGTTCATGCCGAGGCCCGTGTGCTCCATGCCGTAGCCGCGCTGCTGCTGGCGGACCCGCAGGTTGTTCTGCACGTGGGTGACGCCGCTGATCTCCTCGGCGATGTCCTCGGCCCGGCGCTTGGCGTGGCGGGTGTCCACGGTGCCGGACAGGGTGACCTCGCCGCCGCTGACGGTGACGTCGATCTCCGACGCGTCGACATAGGGGTCGTCGGTCAGCCGGTCGTTCACGTCGTCGCGGATGCGGTCGTCGGAGCGGGTGTAGTTGCGCGGCCCGCGGCCGCGGTGGTGCTGCGCCCCGGCGTCGCCGTGGCGGGCGTCCATCTCGCGCCGCTGGCGGGCGTCGTCGGCGCCGAACCAGGAGGCGATCTCGTCGCCGGCCCGGGCGAAGAAGCCGCGGTCGTCGCCGCCGCGCCGGCCCTCGTGCCGGGACTGGCCGCCATAGCTGGAGGCGCCGCCGTAGTTGGAGCCGCCGTAGGACCCGCGGCCCTGGCCGCCCCGGCCCGAATGCTCGAACATGTCGCGGCTGGTGGTGCCGCCGAAGCTGCGGCCGTAGGTGTCGCCGTACATGCCGTTCATGCTGCCGGCGTCCAGCAGCCCGGCGCCGCCGTAGTCGCGCCCGCCGCTGCCGCCGCCGAACAGGCCGGCGCCGCCGCCGTAGCCGCCGCGGTCGAAGGGCGCGGGGTTGGAGCCGAAGTCGGCGCCGTAATCGCGGCCGGCGCGGCCCTGGCCGTGGTCGCGCTCCTCATGGCCGCCATAGGCGCCGCGGGCGTAGCGCTCCATGTCATGGCGCATGTCGTGGCTGTAGTCGCGGCCGCGGCCCTCGCGGTTCTCGTGGCCGGGCTGGGCGCCGTAGCCGCCGCCGTGCCCGACGCCGTAGCCGGACCCGTAGCCGCCGCCCGAACCGCCGGAGCCGTACCCGCCGAAGCCGGTGCCCTGGTCGCGGCGGTAGACGCCGCGCTGGCCGCCGCCGAAGCCGCCGGCCCGGGCGTAGCGCATGTCGTCGTCGCGCTCGTAGTTGCCGCCGCCCTGGTTGAAGCCGCCCTGGGACCCGTGCCCCTGCGAGCCGTAGCCGCGCCCCTCCATGCGGTCGGGGCGGTCCTCGTCGTAGCGGCCGTGGCGGCCCTGGTCTCGGCCATAGCGGTCGCCGTAGCGATCGTCGTAATCAGCCATCGCGTTCCTCCTTCTCCCGCCGGGTCGCACGCCGGCTCGGACCTGCCAACAGGCGGCACCACGCCCTGTTCCGGGGCCTGCCCCGGCGGGGTAGGAGGCGTATCGGGGCTACTCCGGCAGGTCCCGCAGCCAGCCCAGCACCT
>DASPKT010000328.1:0-25815 GCA_035627915.1 Azospirillaceae bacterium | reverse complement strand
AAGCTGCGCGACTGCTACGCCAGCGCGGGGCGGTCGAACCCCTACTGCGCCGACATCGCCCGCCAAGCGGACTTCAGCCCCGTGGTGACGGCGCTGAACGCCAACATCGCCAAGCTGGAGACGTCGGGCGTCGACCTGGCGCTGACCCTCGACGCCGACCTGCCGGAGGGCTGGGGCGGGCTGTCCTGGAACCTGCAGGCGACGCGGCTGCTGAACTTCAAGCAGACGAACTTCCCCGGCGCCGCCCCCGACCAGTACGCCGGCTACATCGGCGGCACCAACATCGGGTCGTATGCCCGCTGGAAGGGCAGCTTCCGCACGGGCTGGAGCTTGGGCGGGCTGATGGTCGCGCACACGCTGCGCTACATCGGCGACGCCCGCAACTTCGCCTTCAAGACGCCGGGCGCCTCCGCCACCAACGGGGTGCCGGAGACCTGGTACAACGACCTGGTCGCCTCCTACGAGGTGGACGGGCTGACCCTGACCGCGGGCGTCAACAACCTGCTGGACCGCGATCCCCCCTACTACCGCAACGCCACCGAGGCGAACACCGACGGCGCCACCTACGACATGCTGGGCCGCTATTTCTACGTCGGCGTCGGCGTGAAGTTCTGATCCCGGACGCCGCTTGAGCGATCCCACGGCCGGCCCCCCGGGGCCGGCCGTTCCATTTTGCCGCCCCGCCATACCCCGCCGGCCCATTGCCGAGCGCGCGCCGCCCGGCTAAAACGCCCGCACCGTTAGAACCACTCCTGCCTGGAGGTCCGGCCCATGGCCGACAAGGTCCGCATCGAAACCGACAGCTTCGGCCCCATCGAGGTGCCCGCCGACCGGTACTGGGGCGCGCAGACGCAGCGCTCCCTGCAGAACTTCAAGATCGGCGGCGAGCGCATGCCGGCGCCGCTGGTCCGCGCGCTCGGCATCCAGAAGAAGGCCTCGGCGCTGGCGAACATCCGCCTGGGCGCGCTGGACCCGAAGCTGGGCCAGGCCATCGTGGACGCCGCCGAGGAGGTCATCGACGGCACGCTGGTGGAGCATTTCCCCCTGGTGGTCTGGCAGACCGGCTCCGGCACCCAGACCAACATGAACGCCAACGAGGTCATCTCCAACCGGGCGATCGAGCTGCTGGGCGGCGAGATCGGCTCCAAGAAGCCGGTCCACCCGAACGACCACGTGAACATGGGGCAGTCGTCCAACGACAGCTTCCCCGCCGCCATGCACATCGCCGCGGCCGAGCAGATCCACCATGAGCTGGTGCCCAGCCTGGAAGGGCTGCACGCCGCGCTGGACGCCAAGGCGAAGGAGTTCGCCGACATCGTCAAGATCGGCCGCACCCACCTGCAGGACGCGACGCCGCTGACCCTGGGGCAGGAGTTCTCCGGCTACGCCCAGCAGATCGCCTACGGGGTGGAGCGCGCCAAGGCGGTGCTGCCGTCCCTGCTGCGCCTCGCCCAGGGCGGCACCGCCGTCGGCACCGGGCTGAACGCCAGGAAGGGCTTCGACGTCGCCTTCGCCGAGGAGGTGGAACGCATCACCGGCCTGCCCTTCGCCACCGCGCCGAACAAGTTCGAGGGGCTGGCCGCCCACGACAGCATCGTCGAGGCGTCGGGTGCGCTGAACACCATCGCCGTCAGCCTGATGAAGATCGCCAACGACGTGCGCATGCTGGGCTCCGGCCCGCGCTGTGGCATCGGCGAGATCAACCTGCCGGAGAACGAGCCCGGCAGCTCCATCATGCCGGGCAAGGTGAACCCGACCCAGTCGGAGGCCATGACCATGGTCTGCGCGCAGGTGATGGGCAACCACGCCACCGTCACCTATGCCGGCGCCACCGGCCACTTCGAGCTGAACGTCTTCAAGCCGGTGATGATCTACAACCTGCTCCAGTCGATCCGCCTGCTGGCGGACGCCTCGCGCAGCTTCACCGACAACTGCGTCGTCGGCATCGAGGCCAACCGGGACCGGATCGAGAAGCTGCTGTACGAGAGCCTGATGCTGGTCACCGCGCTGAACCCGCACATCGGCTACGACAACGCGGCCAAGATCGCCAAGAAGGCCCACAAGGAGGGCACCACCCTGAAGCAGGCCGGCATCGAGCTGGGCCTGCTGACGTCGGAGCAGTTCGACCAGTGGGTGCGCCCGGAGCAGATGATCGGCCCGCGCTGATCGTCGCCGACTGGAGGGGCGGCCCGCATGGTTCCGATCGTCGACCGCCCCTCCCCCAACCACGGCCCGCGGCCCCCAGGGACGCCGGTCGACATGCTGGTGCTGCACTACACCGGCATGCGCAGCGGCGCGGAGGCCATCGACCGCCTCTGCGACCCGGCCGCCCAGGTGAGTTCCCACTATGTGGTGGAGGAGGACGGCACCGTCTTCAGCCTGGTGCCGGAGGACCGGCGCGCCTGGCACGCCGGCGTCTCCTGCTGGCGGGGACACCGCGACGTGAACAGCCGTTCCGTCGGCATCGAGATCGTGAACCCCGGCCACGAGTTCGGCTACCGCCCCTTCCCGGAGGCGCAGATGGCGGCCGTCGAGGCGCTCTGCCGGGACATCCTCTCCCGCTGGCCCATCCCGCCCGGCAACGTCGTCGGCCACAGCGACGTGGCGCCGGCGCGCAAGGAGGACCCGGGCGAGCTGTTCGACTGGCCCCGGCTCGCCGCCGCCGGTATCGGGCTCTGGCCCGGCCATGGGACGGCATGGGATGGGACGGCATGGGAAATCGCCGGCGTCCAGCGCGGCCTCGCCCGCCTCGGCTACGATCTGGCGGAGACCGGGACGCTGGACGAGCCCACCCGCTGCGTACTGCGCGCCTTCCAGCGCCACTGGCGCCCCGCCGCCCTCACCGGCGAGCCCGACCGGGAGACGGTGGCGCGGCTGGGGGAGCTGCTGCGGCTGGCGGGGCGGTGAGAGCGGAGGCGTCCGGAGCGCGTGCCGCCTCCTGTGGCCTCAAGGCACGCCATTCCGCGGAAACGGTGCCATCCCGATGCCGCCCTCTCGAAAAATTGCGTTTCGCAATATAATGCGGTGAGACGAAGCCCGGAGGGCGACCATGGCCGAGCCTGCGCGCAAACTCATGACCGTCGAGGAGTTCCTCGCCTGGGACGACGGGACCATGACCAAGTACGACCTCATCGAGGGTGTGCCGGTCGCGCGGGGCCCCGTCTACAACAGGGCGGGCGAGATCGTCGCCATGTCGCCTCCCACCGCGGAGCACGGCGTCCTTGCGGCAAGACTGGCCGCCGTTCTGTCGGCGGCTTTGGCCTCCCGGCCGAACTGCCGCGTCCATAGCGAGGCCGGCATCCGGCGCCAGTCGCAGTCGCGGAGCTACTTCCACGCGGACTTGGCCGTCAGTTGCGCCCCCCTGGTCCGCGGCGGGCTCGATACGCCCGATCCCATCCTGATCGTCGAGGTCCTGTCGCCTTCCACGGAGGACCATGACCGCAAGGTGAAACTGAGCCTCTACCGCCTGCTTCCCAGCGTCCGCGAAATCCTGCTCATCGACCCCGCCCGCTACTTCTGCGAGGTGCACCGCCGAGTCGGCGATCTCTGGGCGACCGACCTGCTGGTGGCGCCGGGGGAAGTCCTGAAGCTGGAGAGCGTAGGCCTCGCGGTTGCGTTGGAGGAGCTCTACGCAGGGCTGCCCCTCAAGGAGGAGTTCGCCGCGAGCGTTGCATCCGGGGCGCCGGACGCCTAGGTTCGCCCAGCCAGACGGCCGGATGGCCGCCTTCCGGCAACGGCGAAAGCCGCCGGGGGGAGGAAAGTCCGGGCTCCACGGAAGGACGGTGCCGGGTAACGCCCGGCGGGGGCGACCCCAGGGAAAGTGCCACAGAAAGCAAACCGCCGGCCGCCTCCCCCCTCCAGGGGAACGGCAGGTAAGGGTGAAAGGGTGCGGTAAGAGCGCACCGCGTCCCCGGCGACGGGGACGGCATGGTAAACCCCACCGGGAGCAAGACCGAATAGGGGCGGCGCGGCCGGGCAACCGGCCAGGCATCTTCCGGGCTGCCGCCCGGGTTGGTCGCGAGAGGCGCCCGGCAACGGGCGTCCCAGATGAATGGTCATCCCCCGGCCGCAGCCCCCCAGGGGAACGGGCCGGCGGACAGAACCCGGCTTACAGGCCGTCTGGCGTTTACCACTTTATTGCAGCCCCTTTCGGTCTGCTTTGCGCCCCTTGCTGATTACTGGCGCACCCCCATGGGCATGGGCTGTCATGGGCCGCCGGCCGCATCCGGGGTGCGGGAATGGGACGGCATGGGAAAAGGCGGCACGCTGGACGCGAGCCCCGCCCCTCCAGCACCAGGGCTTCAGATATTTGGGGGTGGAGCCACAATATCTTGTGGCATTGGCCCAGGCGCTTTGGTGACACTGCCCGGCGCCGAAGGGCTTGACACGGATGCCGGCCTACCTCGGACGAGGTAGGGTCCCGGCCAAGCCGGGGTGTTCCGCCGGTCCTGGAAACGCAACTGATCGTTCTAGGTATCACAAGATATCGTTTCCCCTTTCGTTATCCACAATCAGAACGGATAATGAACAACACGGGGCTTGACACCGTAAATCCGCGGCTTTCCTGCATATTCGTCCTTACCTGTTCGAATCATCCACAATTTGCGCACAAACTTATCAACAGCCTGTGGATAATTCTTCGACTCGGCCATTCTTTACTGCCGCGTCCCATTGACCCCCATGCCGTCCCATGCTATCCCATAGCTACCCATAAATCGGGCGCGTCGGCCCATTTTCCGTCCCGGGTTCGGGGCCCGGACGGAGCAGCGGACGCGAGGGGGCGTGCAACGGTGAGAGGGGGCGGCGCCGGACGGCGCCGGGGTGATCGGGGCGATGAGCCTTTTCCTGTCCACATACGTCAACAAGGTCGACAAGAAGGGTCGGGTCTCCGTGCCTGCGCCCTTCCGCTCGGCCTTGGGCGGGCAGGCGGAGCTGATCGTGTTCCGGTCGCTGCAGGCGAACGCGCTCGACGCGTGCAGCGTCGACTACATGAACCAGCTCTCCGACGCGCTCGATAACCCCGACATGCCGGACGACCTGCGCGACCTCATCGAGACCACCGTGTTCGGCGGCTCGGTGCGGCTGCCCATCGACCCCGAGGGCCGCATCGTCATCCCCGAGCAGTTCATGGGCTTCGCCGGCCTGGGCGAGAACGCCGCCTTCGTCGGCCGCCGCCGCACCTTCCAGATCTGGGAGCCCGACGCCTTCGCCGCCCACGAGGCCGCCAGCCGCGACCAGGGCCGCGCCAACAACATCTCGCTGTCCACGGTGCTCGCCCGCACCGCCACCCTCGCCAAGGGCGGCGCCGCATGAGCAGCGACCTGCACATCCCCGTCCTCATGAACGAGGTGGTCGCCGCCCTCGCCCCCCGCGACGGCGACACCATCGTCGACGGCACCTTCGGGCGCGGCGGCTACACGGCCGCCCTCCTCGCGGCCGCCCCCTGCCGCGTGATCGGCATCGACCGCGATCCCCGCGCGGTCGCCGCCGGCGCCGAGATGGCCTCCCGGCACCCCGGCCGGCTGAGCGTCGTCGAGGGCCGCTTCGGCGACATGGAGGAGCTGCTGGCCGGCCTCGGCGTGGCGGCGGTGGAGGGCGTGACCCTCGACCTCGGCGTCTCCTCCCCCCAGATCGACGACCCCGCCCGCGGCTTCTCCTTCCGGTTCGACGGGCCGCTGGACATGCGCATGGGACGGGATGGGAAGACCGCGGCCGACGTGGTCAACACCTACGACGAGGCCGAGATCGCCGACATCCTGTGGCTCTACGGGGAGGAGCGGCTGTCGCGCCGCATCGCCCGCGCCATCGTCCAGGCGCGCGCCGAGGCCCCCTTCGCCACGACCCTGCAGCTGGCCGAGACGATCCGCCGGGTGGTCCCCCGCTCCAAGGACGGCATCGACCCGGCGACCCGCAGCTTCCAGGGCCTGCGCCTCTACGTGAACGACGAGATGGGCGAGCTGGAGCGCGGCCTCGCCGCCGCCGAGCGCCTGCTGGCCCCGGGCGGCCGCCTCGCCGTGGTGTCCTTCCACTCGCTGGAGGACCGCCGGGTGAAGGAGTTCCTGCGCCGCCGCTCCGGCGCGCAGGCCGGCACGTCCCGCCACCTGCCGGGCCCGGCCGCCGCCGGCCCCGCCCCCACCTTCCGCCTGGTCGACCGCGGCGGCGTGACGCCGTCCGCCGACGAGGTGAAGGCGAACCCGCGCGCGCGCTCCGCCCGCCTGCGCGCCGCCATCCGCACCGACGCCCCCGCCTGGCCTGCCCTGGGAGAAGCCGCATGATCGGCAAGTCCACCATCGTCTGGATCTGCCTTGCCACGATGGCCAGCGGAATCCTGTACCACACCAGCTACCGGGTGCAGGAACAGGCCGAGCGCCTCTCCTCCATCAACCGCCAGATCGTGGCGGAGCAGGAGGCGATCCAGGTGCTGAAGGCCGAGTGGGCCTACCTGAACGACCCGATCCGGATGGAGCGGCTGGTCGCCGGCCACACCGTGCTGCAGCCGGTGAAGCTGGAGCAGATGGTCACGCTGGACGCCATCCCGGAGAAGCTGCCGGCCGACGCGCTGGTGGCCGAGGCGGCGCCGCCCGCGGGGAAGGCCACGCCGGCCCCGAAGTCCCCTGCCCCGGCCCCGACGCCCAAGACGCCCGAGGGCCCGATGCTGCTCGCCAAGTACGGAGCGCGGCGATGACGGACGCGGATTTCAACCTCACCGGTTTCGACATCGCGGGCATCGACCGGATGCAGCATGCCCGCCCCGAGGGCCGCGTCCGGCTGCAGAGCCGCGCGGCCCATGCGCTTGAACAGGGGCGCATGCGCCTGCTGGTGACCGCCGCCATGTTCGGCCTGGCCTTCGGCACCGTCGGCCTGCGCCTGGTGGACGTGATGGTGGCGGGCCGCGGGGCCGAGCCCGGCGGCGGCCCCGTCGCGGCGACGGGCAAGCCGCAGGCCGGCCGCGGCGACATCGTCGACCGCAACGGCGTGCTGTTGGCGACCTCGCTGGCGACCGCCTCGCTCTACGCCGACCCCAAGCTGGTCATCGACGCCGAGGAGGCCGCCCGCAAGCTGGCCGCCGTGCTGCCCGACCTCGACTACAAGACGATCCTGGCGTCGCTGCGCGACGACAAGCGCTTCGTCTGGATCAAGCGCAACCTGACGCCCCGCCAGCAGTTCGAGATCAACCGGCTGGGCCTGCCCGGCGTCTACTTCCAGAAGGAGGAGCGCCGCATCTACCCGCAGGGCAACCTGGCGGCGCACGTGGTGGGCTTCACCGGCGTGGACAACAACGGCCTGATGGGGCTGGAGCAGTCCTTCGACAAGCACCTGAAGGAGACGGGGGAGCCGCTGCAGCTCTCCATCGACGTGCGGCTCCAGCACATCCTGCGCAAGGAGATCCAGGCCACCATCGAGGAGTTCCGCGCCATCGGCGGCGCCGGGATCATCCAGGACGCCAAGACGGGCGAGGTGCTGGCGATGGTCAGCCTGCCCGACTTCGACCCGCACGTCCCCGGCGACATGCCCGACGACACGCGCTTCAACCGCGCGGCGCTGGGCGTGTACGAGATGGGCTCCACCATGAAGGTCCTGAACACGGCCATGGCGCTGGAGTCGGGCCATGTCCGCATGCAGGACAGCTTCGACGCGACGAAGCCGATCCGCATCGGCCGCTTCGCCATCAGCGACTACCACCCGGAGAACCGGTGGATGACGGTGCCGGAGATCTTCCGGGAGTCCTCCAACATCGGCTCCGTGCGCATGGCCCAGCAGGTCGGCATCCAGGGCCAGCGGGACTTCATGGCCAAGATGGGCATGCTGAAGCCGGCCTCCATCGAGATCCCCGAGATCGGCTGGCCGATGGTCCCCAACCCCTGGAAGGAGATCAACCTGATGACCGTGTCCTTCGGGCACGGCATCTCGGTCAGCCCGGTGCAGCTGGTCAGCGCCGTCAGCGCCATCGTCAACGGCGGCGTCATGCACCAGGCCACCCTGCTGAAGCGCCCCCGGGGCGAGGAGGCGCCGGGCACCCGCGTGCTGAACGCCCAGACCTCCGACCAGATGCGCAAGCTGATGCGCCTCGTGGTGACCGAGGGCACCGCCAAGCAGGCCTTCGCGGAGAAGGCGTCGGCCACCACGGGCGAGGCGCTGTCCTACATGGTCGGCGGCAAGACCGGCACCGCGGAGAAGACGCAGGGCCGCGTCTACAGCCGCAACGCGCGCCTGTCGAACTTCGTGGGGTCCTTCCCCATCAACGACCCGCGCTACACCATCTTCATCATGATCGACGAGCCGAAGGGCACGAAGAAGAGCTTCGGCTACGCCACCGCCGGCTGGACCGCGGCCCCGGCCGCCCGCCGCGTCATCGACCAGATCGGCCCGCTGCTGGGGGTCAAGCCCGTCAACGTCGCCTCCCCCGACGTGCAGCAGGCGCTCGCCATCGACGGGATGAGGGGGACCCTTGCGTCTTACTGAGCTGATGGCATCGCGAACCGAAATCGCCGTCTCGGCGCTCGCCCTGGAACGTGATCCGCCGATCACGAACCTCACGGCCGACTCGCGCCAGGTGACGCCCGGCACGCTGTTCGCCGCCCTCCCCGGCAGCGCCAGGGACGGTCGCGAGTTCATCCCGCAGGCGATAGCCGCCGGCGCCGTCGCCATCCTGGCACCGAAGGGCACGGCCCTGCCCGAGGGTGCGGCCGACAAGGTCGTGCTGATCGAGGACGCCAACCCGCGCCGCCGCCTGGCCCTGCTGGCCGCCGCCTTCTTCGGGCCCCAGCCCGCCAAGATCGCCGCGGTGACCGGCACCAACGGCAAGACCTCCACCGCCCAGTTCACCCGCCAGATCTGGCAGCAGCTGGGCCGCAAGGCCGGCGCCATGGGCACGCTGGGGCTGGTGGCGCCGGGCTTCCCGCAGTCGGGCAGCCTGACCACGCCGGACCCGATCGCGCTGCACCGCTCGCTGGCGGAGCTGGCGAAGGCCGACGTGACCCACCTCGCCATGGAGGCCTCCTCCCACGGCCTCGACCAGTTCCGGCTGGACGGGGTGCTGGTGACGGCGGCCGGCTTCACCAACCTGACCCGCGACCACCTCGACTACCACGGCACCATGGAAGCCTACTTCAAGGCCAAGTGCATGCTGTTCGAGCGGGTCATGCCCAAGGGCGCCTGCGCCGTCGTGAACGCCGACATCCCGGAGTTCGAGGCGGTGGCGGCGCTGGCCCGGTCGCGCAAGCAGACGGTGGTCGGCTTCGGCCTGAACGGGCACGAGCTGAAGGTGCTGGACGTGCAGCCCCTGCCCCACGGCCAGCGGCTGGACGTCGAGGTGTTCGGCACCCGGCGCACGCTGGAGCTGCCGCTGGTGGGCCGCTTCCAGGTGTGGAACGCGCTGTGCGCCCTGGGCCTGGCGGTCGGATCGGGCGAGGACCCGAAGGCCGCGGCGGACGCGCTGGAGCGGCTGGAGGGCGTGCGCGGCCGGATGGAGCTGGTCGCCCGCCTCAAAAATGACGCGGCCGTCTACGTGGACTATGCCCACACCCCCGACGGCCTTGAAACCGTTCTTAAATCATTGCGCCCGCATACCAAGGGCCGTCTGTCGGTCGTGTTCGGCTGCGGCGGTGATCGCGACCGGGGCAAGCGCCCCATCATGGGAGAGATCGCCGCCAGGCTGGCCGACCGGGTCATCGTCACCGACGACAATCCGCGCACCGAGGTTCCGGCCTCGATCCGCGCCGAGATCATGACCGCCTGCCCTGGCGCCACCGAGGTGGACGACCGGGCGGAGGCGATCGCGCTCGGCGTGCGCGGGCTCGCGTCCGGGGACGTGCTGGTGGTCGCGGGCAAGGGGCATGAGCAAGGGCAGATCGTGGGCGCCGAGATCCGCCCCTTCGACGACGCGGCCGTGGCGCGGGCCGCCGTGGATGACATCAGCGGACGGAGATGACGGCATGAAGACGGCATCCGCCACCGAGTACCTGTGGACTGCGGCCGACGCGGCCGCCGCCACCAACGGGCGGCACCCGACGGGGCGCACGGCCGGCCACTGGATGGCCTCCGGCGTGTCCATCGACAGCCGCACGCTGGCCCCGGGCGACCTGTTCGTCGCGCTGAAGGGCCCGAACTTCGACGGCCATGCCTTCGTGGCCTCGGCCCTGGAGCGCGGCGCCGCCGCCTGCCTGGTCTCTGCCGTGCCCGACGGCGTGTCGCCTGACGCGCCGCTGCTGCTGGTGGAGGACACCACCACGGCGCTGGAGGACCTGGGCCGGGTGGCGCGGCTGAACGCGCGGGCCAAGGTCATCGCCGTCACCGGCTCGGTCGGCAAGACCAGCACCAAGGAGGCGCTGAAGGCCTGCCTGGACCTGCAGGGCGAGACCTTCGCCACCCAGGGCAACCTGAACAACCATTGGGGCGTGCCGCTGACGCTCTCGCGCATGCCGGCCTCCTCGGACTACGCGGTGCTGGAACTCGGCATGAACCATGCCGGGGAGATCGGGCCGCTGTCCCGCATGGTGAAGCCGGACGTCGCCATCATCACCACGGTCGAGGCGGTCCACATCGAGAACTTCCCCTCGGTCGAGGGCATCGCCGATGCCAAGGCGGAGATCTTCGAGGGCATGTCGCCGTCGGGCATCGCCGTGCTGAACCGCGACAACCCGCACTTCGCCCGCTTGGTCGCCGCCGCGCGCACCCAGGGGCTGGTCCGGGTGTGGAGCTTCGGCACCCAGGAGGGCGCGGACGCCCGCCTGGTGGACTGCTCGCTGCACGCCACCTCCAGCGCCGTCACCGCCGACATCCGGGGCGAGCGCATCCAGTACACGCTGTCCCTGCCCGGCAAGCACCAGGTGCTGAACAGCCTGGGCGTGCTGCTGGCCGTGCACGCGGCCGGCGGCGACGTCCACGGCGCCGCGCGCGGCCTGTCCCAGATCCAGGCGATCAAGGGCCGTGGCCAGCGCCGGCGCGTGGCGCTGGCCAAGGGCAGCTTCACCGTCATCGACGAGAGCTACAACGCCAGCCCCGTGTCGGTCGCGGCCGCCGCGGGCGTGCTGGCGAAGACGGACCCGGGCTGCGGCGGCCGCCGCATCGCCGTGCTGGGCGACATGCTGGAGCTGGGCGCCCAGGCGCCGCAGCTGCATGCCGGCCTGGCCGAACCCTTCCGCCGGGCGGGCGTGGACCTGGTCTACTGCTGCGGCCCCAACATGAGGCACCTCTACGACAAGCTGCCGGCCGCCATGCGCGGCCGCCACGCCCCCGACAGCGCGGCCCTGGCCCCCATGGTGGCCGAGGCGGTGCGCGCGGGCGACGTGGTGATGGTGAAGGGAAGCGCCGGCAGCCGGATGGCCCGCGTCGTCGACGCGCTGAAGGCGCTTGACGTCGAGGAAGCCGAGGAACCTGCCCCGGCCGCGGTGGCGGCGGGCAGCTGAGGACGACATGCTCTACAACCTGCTCTTTCCCCTGGCTGACGACTTCCAGCTGTTCAACCTGTTCCGGTACATCACCTTCCGGACCGGTGGGGCCGTGATGACGGCGCTCGTCATCAGCTTCCTCATCGGGCCGGCGGTGATCCGCTGGCTGAAGTCCAAGCAGGGCGAGGGGCAGCCGATCCGCACCGACGGGCCGGAGAGCCACCTGAAGAAGAAGGGCACGCCCACCATGGGCGGGCTGATGAGCCTGATCTCGCTGGCCGTCAGCACGCTGCTGTGGGTGGACGTGACCAACCCCTACATCTGGATCGTGCTGCTGGTCACGCTGGGCTTCGGCGCCGTCGGCTTCGGCGACGACTTCCTGAAGCTGACCAAGCGCAACACCAAGGGCCTGTCCGGCCGCCACAAGATGGCCGGCATGATCCTGGTCAGCACGGTCGCGACCATCCTGTACCTCTACTGCACGCCGGCCCCCTACGCGACGGGCGTGGCGGTGCCGTTCTTCAAGGACCTGACCATCCCGCTGGGCTTCATGTTCCTGCCCTGGGCGGTGTTCGTCATCGTCGGCGCCAGCCACGCGGTGAACCTGACCGACGGGCTGGACGGGCTGGCGACCGTGCCGATCATGATCGCCGCCGCCTGCTTCGGCCTGATCTGCTACCTCTCCGGCAACGCCGTCTTCGCCAACTACCTGCAGATCCCGCACGTGCCGGGCACCGGCGAGCTGGCGGTGTTCTGCGGCGCCATGGTCGGCGCCGGGCTGGGCTTCCTCTGGTACAACGCGCCGCCCGCCATGGTCTTCATGGGCGACACCGGTTCGCTGTCGCTGGGCGGCGCCCTGGGCGCCATCAGCGTCATCACCAAGCACGAGCTGGTCCTGGCCATCGTCGGCGGCCTGTTCGTGCTGGAGGCGGTCTCCGTCATGGTGCAGGTGACCAGCTTCAAGCTGACCGGCAAGCGCGTCTTCCGGATGGCCCCGATCCACCACCACTTCGAGAAGAAGGGCTGGTCGGAGCCGACCGTCGTCATCCGCTTCTGGATCATCGCCGTCGTGCTGGCGCTGGTCGGCCTCTCCACCCTGAAGCTGCGCTGAGGCCGCGATGATCGACCTCTCCCTCTACAAGGGCCGCCGGATCGCCGTCATGGGGCTCGCCCGCTCGGGCCTCGCGGCGGCGCGCGCGCTGGCCGAGGGCGGGGCCGAGGTGCTGGCCTGGGACGACGGCGAGGCCGGGCGCAACGCCGCCACCGCCATCGGCATGGCGCTGACCGACCTCTACAACGCCGACCTCGCGGGCGTGGACGCGCTGGTGCTGTCGCCCGGCATCCCGCACACCTTCCCCGCCCCGCACCCGATCGCGGCGCGCGCCAAGGCGGCCGGCATCCCCATCATAGGCGACGTGGAGCTGCTGGCCCGCGCGCGGCCCGACGCGACCTACCTCTGCATCACCGGCACCAACGGCAAGTCCACCACCACGGCGCTGACCGGCCACATCCTGAAGTCGGCCGGGCGCGCGGTGGAGGTCGGCGGCAACCTGGGCATCCCGGTCCTGACCTTCGCGCCGCTGGGCGCCGACGGCATCTACGTGCTGGAGATGTCCAGCTACCAGCTGGAGCTGACCCCCTCGCTGGGCTTCGACGCCGCCGTGCTGCTGAACATCACGCCGGACCACCTGGACCGCCACGGCGGCATGGACGGCTACATCGCCGCCAAGCGGCTGGCCTTCCGCGCCGGTTCCGCCGAGCGCGCGGGCCGCCTGCCGGTCGCCATCCTGGGGGTGGACGAGCCGAACACCCGCGCCATGGCCGGGAGCCTGCGGGCGGAGGGCCGCACCGTCGTCGCCATCGCCTCGGAGGGCCGGGCCCCGGGCGGCGTGCACGCCGCCGACGGCGTGCTGACCGACGAGACGGGCGCGGCGCCCGTGGCCGTCATCGACCTCGGCGAATGCCCCGCCCTCCCCGGCCGCCACAACTGGCAGAACGCCTGCGCCGCCTACGCGCTGGCCCGCGCCGCCGGGGTGGCGCCGGACGCCATCGCCGCGGCGATGCGGACCTTCCCCGGGCTGAACCACCGCCAGCAGGCCATCGCCGTGCTGGACGGGGTCCGCTTCGTCAACGACAGCAAGGCGACCAACGCCGCCGCCGCCGCCAAGGCGCTGGGCTGCTACGACGCCATCTACTGGATCCTGGGCGGGCGCGCCAAGGAGGGCGGGCTCGCAGGCCTGGAGTCCCTCATGCCGCGCGTGCGCCACGCCTTCCTGATCGGCGAGGCGACCGAGGAGTTCGCGGGCTGGCTTGACGGCAAGGTCCCCTACAGCCGCAGCGGCACGCTCGACGCCGCCGTCCCCGCCGCCTTCGGGCAGGCGCGGCGCGACGGGGCCGCCGACCCGGTCGTGCTGCTGTCGCCCGCCTGCGCCAGCTTCGACCAGTATCCGAATTTCGAGGTGCGCGGCGACGCCTTCGTCCGCTGCGTCAACGCCCTCAAGGCCGGGGGGACCGCCCGATGACGATGACCTTCTCGCGCACCGACCATTCCGTCCTGGGCCGCTGGTGGTGGACGGTCGACCGCTGGACCCTGGCCACCATCGTCCTGATCGCCACCATCGGCGTCTGGCTGGTGCAGGCCGCCAGCCCGTCGGTGGCCGAGCGCATCGGGCTCGACAACTTCCACTTCATCCAGCGCCACCTGATGATGCTGCTGCCCTCGCTGGGCGTCATGGTGGCGGTGTCGCTGCTGTCGCCCAAGGGCGTGCGGCGGCTGGCGCTGGGCGTCTACCTGCTGTCGCTGATCGGCGTGGCGCTGACGCTGGTCGTCGGCATGGAGATCAAGGGCGCCACCCGCTGGCTGCACGTCCCCGGCCTGTCGGTCCAGCCCTCGGAGTTCGTGAAGCCCGCCTTCGCCGTGGTCGCCGCCTGGCTGTTCTCCCAGGCCCGCAACCACCAGGGCTTCCCCGGCTTCCAGATCTGCATCGGCCTCTACGCCGTCACCGTCGCCCTGCTGCTGATGCAGCCGGACCTGGGCATGACCTTCGTGGTCAGCGCCGTGTGGTTCGGCCAGTTCTTCCTGGCCGGCCTGCCGATCATCCTGGTCGCGGTGCTGGTCGTGATGGGCGTCTCCGGCCTGGTCGGCGCCTACTTCCTGTTCCACCACGTGCAGGCGCGCGTGGACAAGTTCCTGAACCCGGGCACGAGCGACAACTACCAGGTCGACCGCGCCATGGAGGCCTTCCAGAACGGCGGCCTGTGGGGCACCGGCCCCGGCCAGGGCACCGTCAAGATGAGCATCCCGGACAGCCACGCCGACTTCATCTTCGCCGTCGCCGGCGAGGAGCTGGGCCTGTTCTGGTGCCTGCTGATCGTGGCGCTGTTCGCCTTCGTGCTGATGCGCGGCTTCGCCCGGGCCTACAAGGACCAGAGCCTGTTCGTGGTGCTGGCCGCGTCGGGCCTGCTGATGCAGTTCGGGCTGCAGGCGCTCATCAACATGGGCTCCACCCTGCACCTGATGCCGACCAAGGGCATGACCCTGCCCTTCATCTCCTACGGCGGCTCCTCGCTGATCGCGCTCGGCATCGGCATGGGCATGGTGCTGGCGCTGACCCGCCGCCGCATCGGCCAGGGGGACGCGGCATGAGCGGCCCCATCGTCCTTGCCGCCGGCGGCACCGGCGGCCACCTCTTCCCCGCCGAGGCGCTGGCGGCCGAGCTGCTGGCCCGCGGCCACGCCGTGGCGCTGGTCACCGACCCGCGCGGCAAGGCGTTCGGCGACAGCCTGCCCGACGTGGCGGTCCACCGCATCCGCTCCGCCACCCTGGGCGGCGGGCTGGTGGGCAAGCTGCGCACCGTGGTGGAGCTGGGCCTCGGCACGCTGCAGGCGCGGCGCCTGCTGAAGGAGCTCAAGCCCGCCGCGGTGGTCGGCTTCGGCGGCTACCCCTCCGTCCCCACCGTCTTCGCCGCCCAGCGCCTGGGCGTGCCGGTCGTGTTGCACGAGCAGAACGCCGTGCTGGGCCGGGCCAACCGCATGCTGGCCGGCCGCGCCGCCCTGATCGCCACCTCCTTTCCCCAGGTGACCCACCTGCCCGCCGGCGTCGCCACGGTGCGGACCGGCAACCCGGTGCGGCCGGGCGTGCTGGACATGGCGGGCCGGCCCTACCCGGTGCCGTACCACGGCGGCTCCCTGCACATCCTGGTGACCGGCGGCAGCCAGGGCGCCTCGGTCTTCAGCACCATCCTGCCCGCCGCCGTCGCCCGCCTGCCGGAGGAGCTGCGGATGCGCCTGCGCATCGCCCAGCAGGCCCGGCCGGAGACGATGGAGGCCGCACGCGAGGGCTATGCCGGCCTCGGCGTCGAGGTGGAGCTGGCGCCCTTCTTCCGCGACATGCCGGCGCGCCTCGCCGCCTGCCACCTGGCGGTCTGCCGCTCCGGCGCCTCCACCGTGGCCGAGCTGACGGTGGCCGGCCGCCCCGCCATCCTGGTGCCCTACCCGCACGCCATGGACGACCACCAGACCGCCAACGCGCGGTCGGTGGAGGCCGCCGGCGGCGCCTGGGTGATGGCGCAGGAGCAGTTCACCGCCGAGGCGCTGGCCGCCCGCCTGACCGACATCATGAAGTCGCCCGAGGCCCTGGCCGACGCCGCCGCCAAGGCGCGCGCCTGGGCCGTGACGGACGCCGCCTCCCGCCTGGCGGACGCGGTGGAGCGGGTGGCGCCCGCCAACGGCAACGGTGCGGGCAGCAGCAGCAAGGGGATCGCGGCATGACCGAGCTTCCCGCCCTGGACGCGCTGGAGGCGCTGTTCCCCCACCTGGTCGCCGACTTCGGCGACGAGGCGGAGGAGACCGCCCCGGCCGCCGTCCCCGCCCAGACCCTTGACCTTCACACGAGCCGCTCCGGAGACCCGCAATGAGGGCGATGCCTCTCACCATCGGCACCATCCACTTCGTGGGCATCGGCGGCATCGGCATGTCCGGCATCGCCGAGGTGCTGCACAACCTGGGCTACACGGTCCAGGGCAGCGACATGGCCGACAACTACAACGTCAAGCGCCTGCGCGACCTGGGCATCCGGGTCGAGATCGGGCACCGCGCGGAGAATCTGGGCGACGCCGCCGTGGTGGTGATCTCCTCGGCCGTGAAGAAGGACAACCCCGAGGTCGTGGCCGCCCGCGGCTCGCTGATCCCGGTCGTGCGCCGGGCCGAGATGCTGGCCGAGCTGATGCGCCTGAAGTGGGCCGTCGCCATCGCCGGCACCCACGGCAAGACCACCACCACCTCGCTGGTGGCGGCGCTGCTGGACGGTGCCGGCTTCGACCCGACCATCATCAACGGCGGCATCATCAACGCGCTCGGCACCAACGCCAAGCTGGGCTCGGGCGACTGGATGGTGGTGGAGGCGGACGAGAGCGACGGCACCTTCACCAAGCTGCCGGCCACCATCGCCGTCGTCACCAACATCGACCCGGAGCACCTGGACTTCTACGGCACCTTCGAGCGCGCGAAGGAGGCCTTCGACCAGTTCGTCCAGAACATCCCCTTCTACGGCTTCGCGGCGCTCTGCATCGACCATCCGGAGGTGCAGGCGCTGATCGGCCGGGTCGACCGCCGCATCGTCACCTACGGCTTCAACCCGCAGGCCGACGTGCGCGCCGCCAACCTGCGCACCGACACCTCGGGCGCCTACTACGACGTCGTCGTGGCCGACCGCAACGCTGGCGAGGAGCGGGTGATCGAAGGCGTGCACCTGCCGATGTACGGGCTGCACAACGTGCAGAACTCGCTGGCCGCCATCGCGGTCGCGGTCAACATGCAGATCCCCGACGAGGCCATCCGGACGAGCCTCTCGAAGTTCTCCGGCGTGAAGCGCCGCTTCACCCGCACGGGCGAGTCCAACGGCATCACCGTCATCGACGACTAGGGCCACCATCCCGTGGAGATCGCGGCGGTGCTGAAGGCGGCGCGGACGGCCGGGACGGGGCGCACCATCGCCGTGGTGCAGCCGCACCGCTACTCGCGCCTGCACAGCCTGTTCGAGGAGTTCTGCTCCTGCTTCAACGACGCCGACGCCGTCATCGTCGCCGACGTCTACGCCGCGGGCGAGGCGCCCATCGAGGGCGCCGACAAGGAGGCGCTGGTGGAAGGCCTGCGCAGCCGCGGCCACCGCCACGTGATGCCCCTGCCCTCGCCCGAGGCCCTGCCCAGCATGGTCCGCGACATGGCGCGCCCCGGCGACCTGGTGGTCTGCCTGGGCGCCGGCAGCATCACCTACTGGGCCAACGCCCTGCCGGCCGAGCTCGACCGCCTGTTCGGCGTCGACCGGCCGCAGTCCGCCACCGGGGGCAGCCGATGATGGCTCCACACCGGCATCGAGACCAGGTTCAGGCCCTGGTCGAGAGGCTGCCCCCGGTGCGCGGACGAATTTCGCCCGACGCCCAGCTGGGTCCCCTGACCTGGTTCCGCGTCGGCGGCCCGGCGGAGGCGCTGTTCCGCCCGGCCGACGCCGACGACCTCGCCGCCTTCCTCGCGAACTGCCCGGCCGACGTGCCGGTCACCGTGATCGGCGTCGCCTCCAACCTGCTGGTGCGCGACGGCGGGGTGCCCGGCGTCGTGGTCCGCCTGGGCGGCCCCTTCGCCGCCATCGAGGTCGAGGGCGAGCTGATCCACGCCGGGGCCGGCGCGCTGGACCTCAACGTCGCGCTGACCGCGCAGGAGGCGGGGCTGGCGGGCCTTGAGTTCCTGTCCGGCATCCCCGGCACGATCGGCGGTGCCGTGCGCATGAACGGAGGCGCCTATGGGGCCGAGGTGGTGGACGCCATCGTCTCGGCCGAGGGCGTGGACCGCGCCGGCAACCGCCGCACCTACACCCGCGACGAGCTGGGCCTGACCTACCGGCACTGCGCGGTGCCGGACGACGTGATCTTCACCCGCGCCACCTTCCGCGGCCGCCCCGGCGACCGCGACGCGATCCGCGCCCGCATGGACGAGATCGCGGCCAAGCGCGCCGACAGCCAGCCCGTGCGCGCCCGCACCGGCGGCTCCACCTTCGCCAACCCCGAGGGGCACAAGGCGTGGGAGCTGATCGACCGCGCCGGCTGCCGCGGCTTCACGGTCGGCGGCGCCCAGGTGTCGGAGAAGCACTGCAACTTCCTCATCAACACCGGCGACGCCACCGCCGCCGACATCGAGGGGCTGGGCGAGGAGGTGCGCCGCCGCGTGCGCGAGACCTCCGGCGTCGAGCTGCGCTGGGAGATCCGGCGCATCGGGGTACCTCTTCCGGCGAGAGGAGGGGCCAAGTGACGGCACGGATTGCTTGCCGATTCCGTCCGCGCCGCGGCGGTGAAACCGGGGTTTCGGCCCGCCGCGCGCCCGCCGGCGGCCGCGCGATGCCGTCCGACTCGGCTTTGAAGCCGGGATTTGGGGCCTCTTCGCCGCGGCTGCACACAAAATCTTGCGTTCCGCCGGAGTTGTGCAAAGTTCGGCTTACCCCCGACTACCCGAAAGAGCGGTCCGCGCCCGGCCGTGAGGGAGCCCACGCATGAGCCAGCAGCAGCAGAAGCACGTCGCCGTCCTCCTCGGGGGTTGGTCGGCCGAGCGCGAGGTGTCGCTGGTCAGTGGCGCGTCGGTGGTGAACGCGCTGGAGCAGCGCGGCTACAAGGTCACGGCGGTGGACGTCCAGCGCGACCTGCTGGGCCTGATGAAGGCGCTGCACGGCCAGGGCCGCCCCGACGTCATCTTCAACGCCCTGCACGGGCGCGGCGGCGAGGACGGGCTGATCCAGGGCGTGCTGGAGTACCTGCACATCCCCTACACCCACTCCGGCGTCATGGCCTCGGCCGTCGCCATGGACAAGGCGCTGACCAAGCGCATCCTGGCGACCGTCGGCATGCCGGTGCCGGACGGGGTGGTGGCGACGCGGGCGCAGGTGCTGGCCGGCCACGTCATCGAGCCGCCCTACGTGGTGAAGCCGGTCGACGAGGGCTCGTCGGTCGGCGTGCGCATCGTCGGGCCCGGGCACAATGGCGGCCCGCTGGACGAGGACCACTGGATCTACGGCGAGACCGTGCTGATCGAGAAGTACGTCCCCGGCCGCGAGCTGACCGTCGGCGTCATGGGCGACAAGGCGCTGGCGGTGACCGAGATCGTGCCGCGCACCGACTTTTTCGACTACAAGGCCAAGTACACGGAGGGCCAGGCGGTTCACGTCTGCCCCGCCCAGATCCCGGCCGAGGTCGCCGCCGAGGCGATGCGCCTGGCGCTGCTGGCGCACACCACGCTGGGCTGCTCCGGCATCAGCCGCAGCGACTTCCGCTGGGACGACGCCCAGGCCGGCACCGGCGGGCTGTACTTCCTGGAGATCAACACCCAGCCCGGCTTCACGCCGCTGTCGCTCCTGCCGGAGCAGGCGGCCTACCTGGGCCTGTCCTACGCCGACGTCTGCTCCTGGCTGGTGGAGAACGCCCGATGCCACGCGTGAGCCACGACCTCATCCACCCCTGCGCCCCGGGTGAGCCGGGCCCGCGCGCCCGCATGGCCGCGGCCAGCCGGCGCACGACCGAGCAGGCGGCGCGCCGCGCCAGCCGCCGCCGCGCCCTGCCCCGCTGGACCTTCACCGCGGTGCGCACGGCCCTGGTGGCGGCTCCGCTGGCCGCCATCGCCGGGCTGGGGCTGTGGGCCTGGTCGTCGGGCACGCTGGAGACGGCCGCGGCGACCGTCCGCGACGGCACCCTGGCGGTGACCGCCCGCGCCGGGCTGGCGGTGGACGAGGTGCTGGTGAAGGGCCGCAAGGAGGCCGACCGTCAGGCCATCCTGGCGGCGCTGGGGGTGGAGCGCGGCACGCCGATGCTGGCCTTCGACCCGCACGCCGCCCGCGCCGCCATCGAGGCGATCCCCTGGGTGGACAGCGCCACGGTGGAGCGGCGCATGCCCGACACCGTCTTCGTCAGCATCGTGGAGCGCCAGCCCATGGCGATCTGGCAGCACGACCAGAAGCTCCACCTGGTGGACGCCGACGGGGTGGTGCTGGCCGACAAGGGGCTGGAGCGCTTCCCCGACCTGCCGATCCTGGTCGGCGCCGACGCGCCGCGCCACGGCCGCGCCCTGCTGGACACGCTGGCGGCCGAGCCCCAGATCGCCAGGCGGGTGGAGGCGGCGGTGCTGGTCGGCGGGCGTCGCTGGGACCTGCGCCTGGACAACGGCATCTCGGTGAAGCTGCCGGAGAACGACTACGCGGCGGCGCTGCGGTCGCTGTCGACCATCGAACAGACCAACCGCGTGCTGGACCGCGACATCGTCGCGGTGGACCTCCGGGTCCCGGACCGGCTGGTGGTGCAGACATCGGCGGAGGCGGCGCAGCGGCGCAAGCAGCCTCCGCGCAAGATCTAACGGGCGGGCGGGCGAAATGGCGTTCAACGGGGCATTGAGTGTCAGGTCGAGACCCAAACGGGTGCCGCGCGGCGGCCTCGTCGCGGCGCTCGACGTGGGCAGCACCAAGGTGGTCTGCTTCATCGCGCGCGTCGAGGACACGGGGGCCGCGCGCGTCGTCGGCATCGGCCACCAGGTCTCGCGCGGGGTGCGGGCCGGCGCCATCATCGACATGGAGGCGGCGGAGACCGCGATCGGCACCGCCGTGCACGCCGCCGAGACGATGGCCGGCGAGCAGATCCGCGAGGTGCTGGTCAGCATGTCCGGCGGCCAGCCGGAGAGCCAGACCCTGACGGTGGAGACCGCAGTCGCCGGGGCGGAGATCACCGACGGCGACCTGCGCCGGGCCCTGGCCCAGGCGCGCAACCTGAACGTCGCCCCGGACGCCGAGCTGATCCACTCCATCCCCGTGGGCTACACGGTGGACGGCTCCAAGGGCATCCGCGATCCCCGCGGCATGGTGGGCGAGCGCCTGGGCGTGCGGCTGCACGTGGTGACCACGGCGGCCGGCCCGGTGCGCAACCTCGGCTCCTGCGTGGCGCGCTGCCACCTGGGCGTCGAGGGCTTCGTCATGTCGCCCTTCGCCGCCGGCCTCGCCTGCCTGGTCGAGGACGAGATGGATCTGGGCGTGACGCTGGTCGACATGGGCGGCGGCACCACCTCCATGGCCGTCTTCTTCGACGGCAAGCTGGTCTGGTGCGACAGCGTGCCGGTCGGCGGCGCCCACGTGACCAACGACATCGCCCGGGGCCTGACCACGCCGCTGGCGCACGCCGAGCGGCTGAAGACCCTGTACGGCAGCGCCCTGCCCTCCCCCGCCGACGAGCGCGAGATCATCGACGTGCCGCAGGTGGGCGAGGAGGAGCGCGGCCAGGCCAACCACGTGCCGAAGTCGCTGCTGGTCGGGATCATCCAGCCCCGCATGGAGGAGATCTTCGAGCTGGTCCGCGGCCGGCTGGAGGCCTCCGGCTTCGCCAAGATGGCGGGTCGCCGGGTCGTGCTGACCGGCGGCGCCAGCCAGCTTCCCGGGGTGCGGGAGCTGGCGCAGCAGGTGCTGGACAAGCAGGTCCGGATGGGACGGCCGCTGCGCATCGGCGGCCTGGCGGAGAGCGTGGGCGGGCCCGCCTTCTCCACCGCCGCCGGCCTGCTGGCCTACGCGGTGCAGCAGCACGCCGAGGCTCCGGCCCTGGCGCCGCTGATGGAGACGCAGCCCAGCGGCTGGCTGGGCCGGGTCGGCCTCTGGCTGCGGGAGAACTTGTAGGGCCTGGGGAATTGGCCGCCCTCGTCGGCGGCCCTTAGTGACGGCGGCAGGTCCCACGGGAGCCGGGACCGAACCGCCGGTGGACAAAGCATCAGGACGCGGCCGCGCCGGCCGACAACCGACACCGAGACACTCCTAATCGAGGGGGAGAAGACATGACCATCAAAGTCACCATCCCGACCGTGGACTTCGAGACCCGGCCGCGCATCACCGTCTTCGGCGTCGGCGGCGCCGGCGGCAACGCCGTCAACAACATGATCCGGGCCAACCTGGAGGGCGTCGAGTTCGTCGTCGCCAACACCGACGCCCAGGCGCTGCAGGGCAGCCAGGCCACCAAGCGCCTGCAGCTCGGCAACACCATCACCCGCGGCCTCGGCGCCGGCTCGCGCCCCGAGGTCGGCCGCGCCGCCGCCGAGGAGCAGCTGGAGGAGATCCTCTCCTACCTCGACGGCACCAACATGTGCTTCATCACCGCCGGCATGGGCGGCGGCACCGGCACCGGTGCGGCCCCGGTGATCGCCCGGGCCGCGCGCGAGCAGGGCATCTTGACCGTCGGCGTGGTGACCAAGCCCTTCCACTTCGAGGGCGCGCACCGCATGCGCCTGGCCGAGGCCGGCATCAACGAGCTGGCCCAGTACGTCGACACCCTCATCATCATCCCGAACCAGAACCTGTTCCGGATCGCCAACGAGAAGACGACCTTCGCGGACGCCTTCAAGATGGCCGACGACGTGCTGCACAGCGGCGTGCGCGGCGTGACCGACCTGATGGTCATGCCCGGCCTCATCAACCTGGACTTCGCCGACATCCGCACGGTCATGACCGAGATGGGCAAGGCGATGATGGGCACCGGCGAGGCCACGGGCGACCGCCGCGCCATCGAGGCCGCGGAGGCCGCGATCTCCAACCCGCTGCTGGATGACGTGTCGATGAAGGGGGCGCGCGGCGTCCTCATCAACATCACCGGCGGCTACGACATGACCCTGTTCGAGGTGGACGAGGCGGCGAACCGCATCCGCGACGAGGTCGACCCCGACGCCAACATCATCTTCGGCTCGACCTTCGACCAGAGCCTCGAGGGCAAGATGCGCGTGTCGGTGGTCGCCACCGGCATCGAGGCCGCCGCCCAGCAGCCGCGCCCGGCCGCCCAGCCGCAGCTGACCGTCGTCTCCGGCGCCGCCCGCCGCCCGGCCGCCCCGGTCACCACCCCGGTGCGCGAGCCGGCCCGCCCGGCCGCGACCGCCGCCACCTACCACGCCACCCTGACCCCGGCCCCGATGGCCCCGGCCGCCCCGGCCGCCCCGGCCATGGCTCCGGTCGCCAGCACGGCGGTGTCGGTCGGCGCCACCGCCCTGGCCGAGCCGGCCCCGGCCGTCCAGGCCCCGGCGGAGCAGCCGGCGGCCGAACAGCCGGTCGCCCAGGCCGAGCCGGCCCTGACCTTCTCCGAGCCGAAGGCCGAGGCGGCCCGCCCGGCCGCCCCGGCCTCCCCGGCCACCGGCGGCCCGCTGCGCGGCGAGCGCAGCAACGGCAGCTTCATCCCGCCGCGCCCGGCCGACGCCGGCCCGCGCCTGGGCGCCCAGAACCCGGAGCGCTTCGCCCCGGCCCCGGCGGCCGCAGCGCAGCCGGAGGCCAAGAAGAAGGCCGGCCTGTTCCAGCGCATGTTCGGCTTCGGCGGCGAGGAGCAGCAGGCCCCCGCCCCGGCGCCGCAGCCGCAGTCGGGCCAGACCTTCCTGGCCCCGTCGGCGCTGCGCCCGCAGCCCGGCGCCCAGCCGGCGGCGGCCCGCCCGGCCGCCCCGCAGCCGGCGCCGCAGCAGCCGGTGCTGGCCGTCGACGCCGGCGAGCGCCGCGCGCCGCAGGGCGAGGACGAGATGCTGGACATCCCCGCCTTCCTGCGCCGCCAGGCGAACTAAGCAGGCGGGATTAACCCGCTTTCGCACCGCAACAAGCAAGGCCGGCCCCTCCCCGGGGCCGGCCTTCGCTTTTCGGCCTAGGACGGAGGAGCGAGCGAACCGGCCGGAATCTCCGATGGAGATCAATCTCTTATGTGGTACATACCCACTTTGTTCCCGTAACATTCGGTAACAAAGAGTGATTTGTGGACTGCCCGGGCCGTGTATACCTATGCATCGGGGCGTTCAGGCGATGGCGCGGTGCACAATGCCGGCAGGCGAAAGCACCGGGTCCGTCGCTTCCGCAGATAGGGATCAACCGCCGTGTTCTATGATGGCGAAACGGTAACGATGTCCTTCCAGCAGACCCTCAAGGGTCCGATCAACTGCTCGGGCATCGGCCTCCATTCCGGCGAGCGGGTCAACATGACCCTGCTGCCCGCCGACGCCGACAGCGGCATCGTCTTCGTGCGCACCGACCTCGTCGGCGCCGGCCGTCCGGCTGCCGAGGCGACGGTGCGCGCCTCCTGGGACCGCGTGGCCGACACGCGGCTGTGCACCGTCATCGCCAACGCGCACGGCGTGTCCGTCGGCACGGTGGAGCACCTGATGTCCGCGCTGCGGGGCTGCGGCATCGACAACCTGACCGTCGAGCTGGACGGGCCGGAAGTGCCGATCATGGACGGCAGCGCCGCCCCCTTCGTCTTCCTGGTGGAATGCGCCGGCGTGGTGCAGCAGGAGCTGCCCCGCAAGGTCCTGCGCATCCTGAAGGAGGTCGCGGTCGTGGAGGGCGACAAGCGCGCCGTCCTGACGCCGGCCGCGGTGCCGGGCTTCAGCTTCGAGATCGACTTCGACAACGCGGTGGTGCGCCGCCAGGAGGGCCATGTCCGCCTGTCCCGCGCCAGCTTCAAGTCCGAGGTGGCGCGGGCGCGCACCTTCGGCTTCCTGCACGAGGTCGACATGATGCGCCGCGCCGGGCTCGCCCGCGGCGGCTCGCTGGACAACGCCATCGTCATCAGCGGCGACCGCGTGATGAACGAGGGCGGCCTGCGCTTCAAGGACGAGTTCGTGCGCCACAAGATCCTGGACGCGGTGGGCGACCTGTACCTCGCCGGCGCGCCCATCCTGGGGCACTACACCGGCATCCGCGCCGGCCACGCGCTGAACAACCGGCTGCTGCGCACCCTGTTCGCCGACGCCTCCGCGTGGCGGCTGGAGGAGCTGCCGGCCTCCGTCCCCGCCGACTGGGAGCGCCCGCGCCTGGCCGCCAGCGCCTGAGCGCCCGCCCCTCCCCCACGCCCTGAAAACCCCCATACGCTGAAAAGAAGAACGCCGCGGTCCCGGGGGCCGCGGCGTTTCTTATTGGCGCGTCCGGTCCCGCGAGGCGGGCCGGCGGCTGGCAGGAAGGGAGTCCCGGCGGGGATCAGAACATCATGTTGACCGCCGCGGTCATGAGGCCGGCCACGGAGAGCATGGCGGTCGTCTCCAGCAGGCTGCCCGCGTCGGGCAGGGCGTCTCGGACCCGGACCAGGAACTCGGCGGAACGCGTGGCGGAGGCGATGAGGGCGGTCATGGAGGTGTCTCCTGTCAGGGCGGCCCTTGGGGGCCGGCCGGTGATGGTTAGAAGAAGAAGTTGATGCTGCCGGTCATGACGACCGCGACGGTCAGCATGCCCACGGTCTCGACCATCTCGGTCACGGACGGCAGGGCGGCGAACAGGCGGCTGCGGAAGCCCTCGGTGGCGGGAGCGGCGGCGGCGGCGGTCTGGGTGGTCATGGCGGTGTCTCCTGGTTCGGGTCGGTTGAGCCTTTGGGGCTATGCCTGAGTAATAGCAACCGCCGTGCCAACT
>DASPKT010000327.1:0-16720 GCA_035627915.1 Azospirillaceae bacterium | reverse complement strand
TGATTGTCTTGGCGCTGCGCGTATTCGGGGTTGCGGGCTACTATTCGACCGTTGACTCTTTCGGGGTACTGCGTGCTCTAATCCTCTGGCCCGGGGGATGAGTGCTCCCGGGTAGGGGGCGGGGGCCCACGGCACCGGTGTCATCCGGAGGCCGGGAATTCGGGGGGAAGTTCGCGTCATGTCCGAGGGAAGGCGGAATATCGCCATCGCCATAAAGCGCTGCCTTGACAATCTTGCCGTGGACGCGCGCCGCGGCGACATGCACGACCTGGAGCATTTCCTGGAACTGGCCTCGATGGCCGCGGAGGACGCGGCCCGCGCCGCCGACCCGCGGGCGATGATGATCGAGGCGATGATGCAGCAGGACCCCTGCGGACACTGCTGATCCCGGCGGCTGATCCGGCCGGCGCCGCCCCGGGGGGGGTGAGCGGCGCCATCGGCCGGAACGACGGAAGGTTGCCTTACCCGAGGGTTCGTGGGCGGCTGCCGGACGGCACAGCCGTGCCCTGAGGCCTGCGGACAGGGTGCCGGCGGATCGGCAGCCGGTGCGCCGGCCGGCGGGTCAGTGGCTGGTGGGGCCGCCGCCCTGGTCGTCGTCGTCGAAGTCGGGATCGAAGCCCAGCTCCTCCGCGAGGTCGTGCAGGTCGGCGCTGGCGTTCCAGGGATCGCCGCCCGTGCCCAGCGCCGCGAAGGGGTCGTCTGCCTCCTCCTCCCCGGCCATGTCGTCGGCGGCGTCGCCACCCAGCAGGGCCGCGCGGATTTCGCGGTCCAGCATCGCCAGGATGGCGACCTCCGCGTCGTCGGCCATGTCGGCCTGCAGGTAGGAGAAGAGCGCCAGCGTGGTGCGGTCCTCCGACACGGCGCCGCGCAGCCAGAGGTGCTGGCGCACCTGCCCGCCGATGCCGTCGTCCTGCGCCGCCGCGGCGAAGCGGGCCATCACCTCGCCCTCGGGCAGCTGCTCCAGGCTGCCGTGGCCGGCGCGGCCGTCCGGGCCCTCGGCGAAGCCGCTCGCCGTGCGCTGCAGGATGCGCAGCGCCGCCGCGACCCCGCGCGAGCCCGCCTCGCGGTGGGGGAAGCTGTAGGCGACGACCTTCAGCGTGCCCGCACCCTCGCCCTCGGGGAAGAACTCCGACAGCTCCTCGTCCTGCTCGCACATCCAGTCGCCGGGAAGGCGGAAGCGCACCAGGCCGGCATGGGCGACCTCGCACATCTCCTCGAAGCCGCGGGCCAGCTGCAGCGGCGCGAACTCCAGCTGCGCCGTCTCCTCGCCCAGCCGCTCCACCAGCCCGTCCAGGTCGCCGGCCGCGCCGCCGGCGGGGACGTGCAGCTGCACCGTGACCACCCGCGCCGGCAGGGCCGGCTTCAGCTCCGTCACCTTCCAGACATAGACCCGGTCGTCGGCCCCGTCGCCCACGGTGTAGGCGATCCAGCGGCGGCCGCCGTCGCCCGTGGTGGGGATGCCGTGCGGCAGCAGGGCGGCGTCGCCGCCGCCGTCCTTGGCCGTCGTCAGCGACAGCAGCAGGTCCATCGGCCGGGCGCCCGGCGACTGGAACGCCAGGCCGCCGTCGTCGCGCGAGGCGCGGCGCCAGCCCGCGGGCACGCGCAGGGTCGCGGCGCCCCCGTGGAGGGCCACGGCCACCCAGTCACCGCCCGCGTCGCGTTCGAAAGCGTCTTCCCGCATGCATCCGCACTCTGGTCCCGCGGCCACTCTATTCCCGGCCGCCGCCGCCCGCAATTTCCACCTCGGCACGTTCCACCTTTGCCCCCTCCTCCGTCCGGGCGCCGGAAGGGGGCCCCCCGCGCGCGGTTGCGCGCCGGGGGCGGGGTGGCGTAAGCCTGCCCCATTGCCAACAGCGGCGCGCGCCGACAGGCACGCGGGCGCCGCCCGATGGCCCCTCCAGATGGCCCCTCCAGGTCCTGCGCGGAGCACGCTCCCCATGCCAGCCGCCCTTCCCGTCCCGGGCTTCCGCCTGCTGCCGGACCATCTGGACCCGGCGGCGCAGGCGCGGCTGCTGGCGGCGGTGGAGGCCGTGGCGGCGGAGGCGCCCTTCACCCGCTATTCCATGCCGGGGACGGGGCGGCCCTTCTCCATCGACATGACCAATGCCGGCAGGCTGGGCTGGGTGGCCGACCGCTCCGGCTACCGCTACGCCGACCGCCACCCCGCCACCGGGCGGCCCTTCCCGCCGATCCCGGACATGCTGCTGGAGCTGTGGGACGCGCTGACCGGCTATCCCGCCCCGCCGGAATGCTGCCTGGTGAACCTCTACCGCGGGCCCGCCGCCAAGCTGGGCCTGCACCGGGACGAGGACGAGGAGGCGATGGACGCCCCGATCCTGAACCTGTCCCTGGGCGACAGCGCGCGCTTCCGCCTGGGCGGCCCGCGCCGCACCGACCCGACGCGCAGCTTCGTCGTCGCCAGCGGGGCCGCCATGGTCTTCGCCGGCCCCGCCCGCGCCGCCTACCACGGGGTGGACCGCATCCTGCCGGGCACCAGCCGCCTGATCCCCGGCGGGGGACGCATCAACCTGACCCTGCGGCGGGTGACGCGCCCCTGAATCGGCGCGCGGTCCTGCCCGCCGGCCCCGCCCCGGCGTTATCCCCCTGAAGGAATGCGCTGGAGGGTGGCATGGGCAGGCTGGCGTTGGCGGTCGCGATGGTCCTGGCGGGGATGCTCCCGGCGACTGGGACATGGGCCCAGCAGGCGGAACCCGTGGTGTCGCCGCGGTCGGACGACCGGCCCGCCCCGCCGCCCCTGCCGATGCCGGTGGCCGACCCGGGCGAGGCGCCCACCGCCGATGCCGACGACCCCGCCACCCGCCCGCTGGCGGAGGAGCGGCCGCTGCCGCCCCCCTCGGCCCCCGGCACCGCCCAGGCGGACAGCCCCACCGGCCCCGCCATCTTCACCGAGCCCGAGGGGAAGCTGCCGCCGAACGAACTCCCCGTCGGCCGCAACGCCGCCTGCGCGGCGCTGACCGACCCGGTGCAGCGCGACGCCTGCCAGCAGGGCAGCATCCTCGGCTCCCGCGGCACCCGCCCGGGCACCGGCGCCGGGCCGTGAGGCTAGGCCTTCAGCTTGTAGCCCTTGGCGAACAGCCAGCTCACCACCGCGCCCACGGCCAGGATGCTGCCGGCCAGCACCAGGGCGGAGACCGCGGGGTCCTGGTGAGAGGTGCCGAGCCAGCCGGCGCGGAACCCGTCGATGGCGTAGAAGATGGGGTTGGCCTGGACGAACAGGCGCATCGGCTCCGGCATGTTGGCGACGGGGGCGAAGGCGCCGGACAGGAAGGTCAGCGGCATCACCAGGAAGGTGAAGTAGGCAGAGATATGGTCCCACTTGTCGCTGACGATGCCGACCAGCATCCCGACCAGCGCCATCATCAGCGAGCCCGCCAGCCCGAAGCCCAGGGTCATCAGCGGGTCCTCGACCGGCACCCACCAGAGCAGCGCGGCGCCCGCCCACACCGCGAAGCCGCTCAGCATGCCGGCGGCGGTGCCGGCCAGGGCGTAGGCC
Organism: Azospirillaceae bacterium; assembly: GCA_035627915.1. Lineage (GTDB taxonomy): Bacteria > Pseudomonadota > Alphaproteobacteria > Azospirillales > Azospirillaceae > DASPKT01. Next base: position 13,206 of record DASPKT010000327.1, on the reverse strand, counting down.
GGGACCGTCTCCCGGGCACCCAGCGGCGCCATCAGCTGGTCGATGATGAAGCCTTCCAGCTTCATGTAGACCAGCGAGAAGCCCGGGTTCTCCGCCGCCCGCATCAGGATCGACATCATCACCAGGCCCGGCACCAGGAAGTCCAGCACCGCGTCGCCCGTCGCGGTGCCGCGGTTGTCCCCCAGCCCGATGGCGAAGACGCCGAAATAGAGCATCGCCATCAGCGCAGGCGCCAGCACCAGCATGGCCGCCCATTTCCACACCCGCTTCAGCTCGCGCCCCAGCAGCGTGCCGAAGGCGCGCCAGTGGAAGGCGCCGACGCGGCGGTCCAGCTCCGGGCGGAAGGCGCCGGCGGGCAGGGGTTCTGGACGGGAGGGGGCCGGGGCGAGCATGGCTCAGGCCTTCAGCTTGTAGCCGGTCTTCAGCATGCGCAGCAGCACCGCCCAGAGTGCCAGGTTCACGCCCACCAGCACCAGGATGCCGGTGCCCAGCGTGCCGTCGGTCTGGCCGATGAAGCCGTAGCGGAAGCCGTCGATGAAATAGAAGAAGGGGTTGAGGTGCGCGATGAAGCGGAACAGCGGCGGGATGCTCTCCACCGTGTAGAAGGTGCCGGACAGGAAGGCCAGCGGGGTCACGATGAAGTTGGTGACCGCCGCCATGTGGTCGAACTTGTCGGCCCAGATGCCGCCGATCAGCCCCAGCAGCGACAGCAGCATCGCCGCCGCCACCGCGTGGAACAGGATGAAGCCCGGCGAATGGATGCCGAGCGGCACCACGACCCAGATCGCCGCCGCCGTCACCACCCCCACCAGCAGCCCGCGCACGATGCCGCCGACGACGAAGGCGGAGGCGAACTCCAGCGTGGAGAGGGGCGGCATCAGCACGTCGACGATGTTGCCCTGCACCTTCGACACCAGGATGGAGGAGGAGGTGTTGGCGAAGGCGTTCTGGGTGATCGCCATCATGATCAGCCCGGGGCCGAGGAACCGCAGGAAGGGCACGTCGCCCACCATGCGCACCACGCCGCCCAGGGCCAGGGCGAAGACGGCGTAGAACAGCAGCGTGGTCACCACGGGCGCCGCGATGGTCTGCACCCAGACCTTCAGGAACCGCCGGATCTCCCGCCGCGTCAGGGTGGCGAGCCCGATCCAGTTGACCGCGCCGACGGAACGGGGCATGGGTGGCTGATGCAGCATGTCACGACGCGAACAGGGGGAAGGGTGCGGGACCTTAGCGCCCTTCGCCGCGGCCCGGCAATGCGCGTCGTCACACCCCCCGGATGCGCCGCCCGCCGCGGAGGCGCGCCGTGAGCGACCGCCCCGACCGCCCGGCCCCGAAGCGCAAGGAGCCCCGCCGGGTCACCGCCGACTATCTGGAGCGGTCCGCCCTGCACTATCTGGAGCGCTTCGCCAGCTCCAGCGCCAACCTGCGGCGGGTGCTGATGCGCAAGGTGGAGCTGTCCGCCCGCGCCCACGGCACCGACCGGGAGGAGGGCGCGCGCTGGGTCGACGCGCTGGTGGCGCGCTACCTCTCCAGCGGGCTGCTGAACGACCGCCTCTACGCGGAGGCCAAGGCGACCGGGCTGCAGCGCCGCGGCGGCTCCACCCGCGCCATCCGCCAGAAGCTGGCGGCCAAGGGGCTGGACGAGACCGACATCGAGGGCGCGCTCTCCGGCCTTGAGGGGGCGGAGGAGGGGCGCGCCGACCTGGAGGCGGCGCTGGCCTACGCGCGCCGCCGCCGCCTCGGCCCCTACCGCCTGCCGGAGGACCGGGAGGCGAGGCGCGACAAGGATTTGGCGGCGCTGGCCCGGGCCGGCTTCGACCTCGGCACCGCCCGCCGGGTGGTCGACGCGGAGGACCCGGACGCGCTGGACGGGGACGCGTAGCGCCCCCTCAGTCCGCCGCCTTGGCCGCCGCCTGCACGGCGACGGCGCGGGTGTCCGGGTTCTCCGGCAGGTTCTCTATGTGGACGGTGCGCTGGGGGAAGGGGATCTCGATCCCCACCTCGTCGAAGCGCTTCTTCATGCGCTTGTTGAACTCGCGCTGGATCATCCAGCGCTTGGAGGGGCGCGTCTTGATGCGGGCCTTGACGACCACGGCGGAGTCGAGGAAGGCGTCGACGCCGACGATCTCGATCGGCTCCAGGATCTCGCGCCCGAAGACCGGGTCCGTGCGCAGCTCGGCCCCCAGCTCCCCCAGCACGGCGATGACCCGGTCGGGGTCCTCGCGGTAGGCGACCGACACGTCGAAGACGGCGAAGCTGAAGTCCTTGGTGGAGTTGGAGACGTTGGTGACGTTGCTGAACGGGATCGTGTGGACGGTGCCGGAGAAGTCGCGCAGCCGCATGGTGCGGATGGAGATGCTCTCCACCACCCCGCCCTGGCCGCCGACGGTGACGACGTCGCCGACCGCGATGGTGTCCTCGAACAGGATGAACAGGCCGGTGATGACGTCCTTGACCAGGGTCTGGGCGCCGAAGCCGATGGCGAGGCCGATGACGCCGGCGCCGGCCAGCAGCGGGGCGATGTCCAGGCCCAGCTCCGACAGGGTGGTCAGGGTCACCAGCGCCACCAGCAGCACCATGAAGGCGTTGCGCAGCAGCGGCAGAAGGGTGCGCACCCGGGCGCTGCGCTCCACCTTGGCGCCGGTCGTGCGGTCGGTCGCGGTCAGGTAGCGCTCGATGATGCCGCTGACCAGCTCCCAGGCCAGGAAGGCCAAGCCGACCACCAGCAGGATGGAGACCAGCGAGGCGCTGACCCGCTGGCCGAACGGCGTGGCGAGCCAGGCCAGGCTGTCCAGCCCCCAGGCATCCAGGATCACCAGGCCCGCCACCACCCAGACCGCCCCCTTCAGGATGCGGTGCAGGACCGGCAGGTAGCGGTTTGCGCGCTGCTCCAGCCCCGGGTACTGGGCCTGCAGCTCCGGCGGGATGGCGAAGCCGCGGCGGATCAGGCGGTCCACGCCCACCGCCACCAGCCGCGCCGCGACCAGGGTGACGAGCGTGGTCAGCGTCGCCCACAGCACGAACTCGAACCCGCCGCGCACCTCCAGCGCCCAGATGCCGTAGAGCACGACCAGGTAGAGGATGGTCAGCACGTGCCACACGTCGGCCAGCCGGCGGCGGGCCGCACGCAGGGCGGTGCGCTTCTCCGTCGCCGGCGGCGGCTCCGGCGGGGCGGTGCCGGCGATGGCGGCGGCCAGCACCGCGTCCTGGTGGCGGGCGTCGGCGGCCGCCGCGTCCGGGTCGGGCGGCAGCGGGCCCGACAGCGGCGTGCCGCGCAGCCACTCCGCCACCGGGTGACGGTTCTGGAGCACCAGCACGACCAGCATGGTCACCACGACCAGGCCGACCAGCTTCAGCATCGCCATGTAGGGCCGGTTCGGCAGGCCCAGCATGAAGGCGGCGTCGGCGATGAACTGGCCGTAGACCGCGGTGAAGGCGATGCGGCGGATCCAGATGTAGGCGTAGTGCGCCGTCTCGTCCGCCACCCGCACCAGCCGCAGGTTGGGCGCCCCCGGCGACAGCAGCAGCCGCGCAACGACCATCACCACCTGCACCATCAGGCTGGCGTTGATGAAGGTGCGCGCCGCCAGCTGCACCGCGCCCTCGGGGTTGGTGGTGGAGAGCGCGCCGAAGCCGGCCAGGGCGAAGGCGACGACCGGCACCGCGTCCAGCAGCGTGCGCGCCGCCAGCAGCGGCAGCTTCGCCAGCCAGCGCGTGTCCGCCCCCCGCGCCTCCAGCCGGCGCCGCGGGGCGGCCAGCAGCCCCATGGCCAGCAGCCGCGCGGCATAGCCGGCGGCCAGCACGACCGACAGCTCGAAGGCCAGCCGGGCCCAGCGGGCGCGCAGCTCCGGCTCGGTCACCTGCCGGTTCAGCCAGCGCAGCGCCCGCGGCGTGTCGACCAGGGCGCGGCCGGCGGCGGCCACCTGCTCGCTCAGGTCCTCCACCCGCGCCGTGACCGCGGTCAGCGCCCGCACGCCCAGCGTCTCCTGGGGCTGCGGGGGTGCCGCGGCGCGCTGCGCGTCCATCAGGGTCTTCAGCTGGTCCAGCAGGACCTGGCGCTGGGCCGGGTCCTCCAGCGTGCGCACCAGCTTCTCGATCTCCTCCGGCTTGGGCGCCGCGGCCTCGGCCGGCTGCTTGCCCGCCTCCTGGGCGTGCAGCGGGGCGGCCAGGGGAACGGCGAGGAGCGTCAGGCAGGCGAGGGCGGGCAGCAGGCGCCGCAGGAGGACGGCGAGAAGGGCCGGCATGGCGGTTCCCAGGGGTCGTGGCGACGGGCGCCCAACCTAGCCGCCCCGGAGCCGCGTGCCAACCCGCCGCCTGCCAACCAGCCGGCGTGCCGGGCCCTCAGCCCATCCGCAGCTTCCAGCTCCGGTACAGCCGTTCCGCCTCGTCGGAGCCGGCCAGGATCTCGATCATGCGCAGGCTGTTGAAGACTTGGCGCTGGAGCGCGGGGTCCTTGGCGCTGCCCGACAGCAGGCCGTCGGTACGCTTGTCGATCTGCTGGCGCACCTCGGCGATCTTGGCGTCCACCTCGCGCTTGATGCCGAGGAAGGGCGCCAGCTTGGCGGAGCGGCGCAGCGCCAGGGCCAGCTGCTCCGCCCGCTTGACCTCCTCGTCGCCGGCGGGGGCGCCCTGCTGGAACAGCGTGTCCAGCAGGTTGCGGTCGACGTTCTCCACGATGTTGCGCACGACGAAGTCGCCGATCTCCGCCCGGGCGCTCGCCACCTTGTCGCTCATCTGCTTGTCGCGCATCGAGGAGACGGTCTCGGTGACGGAGTTCAGGCCCTCGGTCAGCCGCTCCGCCGTGGCCGCCAGATCGGGCGCGGCGTCGGCGCCGGGGCTGGCGCGATCGATCTCCGCGGTCTGGCGCAGCAGGTTGCCGACGACGTAGCCGGACAGCTCCTTCGACATCTCCTCCTTGTCGGCGGGGGAGCCGCCGAGGCGCGTCTCCGCCAGCAGCTTCAGGAGGTCGCCCGGCTTGCGCATGCGGGCGGTCAGGGCCAGCATCAGCGGGGCGGCCTTGCGGGCGTCCTCCTTGCCGAGCTCGGTCAGGGTCTGGCGGATGAACTCCAGGTGGCTTTCCGCCAGCTCGCCGATCGGCCGCTCCGGCAGCTTCAGCTTCAGCGCCTCCAGCTCCGGCCCGATGGACAGGATCAGCCGGATCGTCTCCAGCTGGCGCAGCACGTCCTCGTCACGGCCGAAATTGTCGACCTTGAACTTCAGGTTGTTGCGGCACTCCTCGATCACGGCGACGACGGCGTCGGCGCCCTCTCGCCAGAAGGGCGTCGCCGCCTCCATGACGGCGACCGCGTCGTGCGGGTCGCAGCGCGAGATCGCGGAGGTGGCGGAGGCGACCAGGCCGGCGTCCATCCGCTCCCGCACCGCTTTCCAGCAGGGCAGCAGGGTCGAGCGGGCGATGCGGTTGAGGCGGCGCTGGTAGCCCTCGGGGTCGTCCAGCAGGTCCTCCACCGGGCGGAAGAAGATGCGCGAGACCGAGGGGCGGCGCGGCGGCCGCAGCTCCGCCAGGCGCGGGCGCATGCGCTGGAAGGCCGACTGGATGCCGGGCTTGTCGCCCAGCTGCTCCAGCAGGTGAAAGATCTTCAGGAACTTGGCGTCGTTCAGCCGGGCGGCGTCGTCCGCCAGGGCTTCCCATTCCTGCGTCAGGCCCCCGCTCATGCCACCGCCGCCTTCAGCGCCTCGATCCGCATCACCGCATCCATGTCCAGCGCCCCGGTGCGCCAGTCCTCGTTCATCCGGACCCAGCGGCGCTGCAGCTTCTGCAGCGCGTCCATGTCGAAGGTCTGGACCGTCGCGTACTCCTCCTTGGGGATCATGGGGACGTAGCGCGACATCTCGCTCATGGTGGTCTGCTGGGTCTCCGGCGGCTTGTCCGCCACCGACTCCCACATGCCGACCAGGAACTCCCACCCGTCCAGAAGCCAGGACAGGCGCGAGACGTGCTCGGTCAGGGTGGTGCGGAAGCGGTCGCCGTCGGTGATGACCTGCTTCAGGTCGGCGCACTGGCGGTTCACCAGGTCCAGCCGCACCCGGCAGAGGTCGATGGTGTGCTGGCAGACGACGCCGGTGAACTCGCCCAGCTGCGCCACCTCCGACAAATCCTTGCGGGACCACTCGCCGACGTCGGCGCGGAACTTCTCCAGCCGGGCCAGCAGGGCCCGCAGGCGGCCGGGCTGGGGGCACTGGGGCAGGCCGATGGGCGCGACCGCGGCGCTCAGCACCTCGACCCGGGAATAGAGCTCGTCGGAGGAGGCCTTGACGATCTCCGCCACCTTGGCCAGCGCCTCGCGCGCCAGGCGCTTCGATTCCTCCACGCCCATGCCGGGCTTCAGCAGGTCGGCGGCGCCGATGCCGACCAGCTTCAGCAGCTCGGTCACGAAGATGAAGTTGGTCAGGACCAGGTACTGGTTGTCCGCCTCGACCGCGCGGGCGGCCGCGGCGGCCGCGTCGGGGCCGCAGACGCCGGTCTGCGCCACCTTCAGCGCGGCCACGCGCACCGTCTCCGGCGACTGGTTCTCGGTCCCCTCGAACTCCTCGAACAGGAGCCGGTCGTGCAGGGTGATGGTCATGACGGACGGCAGGGTCTTCCACGGCATCACGTAGGTGCCCTTGCCGGCCGTGAAGTTCGGCAGCATGAACTCGAAGTTGCCGTTCCGGTCCTGGCGCATGCGCGCGAGGCTCAGGAGCGGCGTGGTGAAGGACACCGACACGCCCCGCTCGGCGAAGGTGGACGGGACGTATTCCGTCTTGATGCCGGGACTCATGCCAGCCTGCCCGCGGTCGTGTTCACGGTGGGGAACTCCTGCCGAACCGCGCCGCCCGGGGTATCCCGCCGGCGCCCGCCACCTTATGCCATAATTCTTGACGATCGGTGGAGAGGGTGCCCGGCCCCTGCGACCGCTGGTGTGCCCCCTCCGATGGGGCAAGGCCCCCACCCTGCGCGCCAGCCATGCCCGGGCGCCCGCCTTGACCCGCCCGGCGGGCAGCCCCTACATTCCGCATCGAGGCTAGGGGCCGTATGTCCCTGGCGGCAGTACACCAGCCCTAGGGAAGAACACGATGAGCAACACCGCGCAGGTGACCGACAGCAGCTTCGAGACGGACGTCCTCAAGTCGTCCACGCCCGTCGTGGTGGATTTCTGGGCGGAGTGGTGCGGCCCCTGCAAGATGATCGCCCCCGCGCTGGAGGATCTGGCGGCCGAGTTCGGCGGGCGCGTGACGATCGCCAAGATCAACATCGACGACAACCCGACCACGCCGACCAAGTACGGCGTCCGCGGCATCCCGACCCTGATGCTGTTCAAGGACGGCCAGGTCGCCGCCACGAAGGTCGGCGCCGCGTCCAAGCAGGCGCTGAAGCAGTGGATCGAGCAGTCGATCTGACTGGTTCCGCCCTCTCCCCCGCCGGGGAGGGGGCGATTTCATGCGCCCGGGCAGCCTTGCCCGTCCCGGCGTGAATGTCCCGGGCCGGATGCGTCCTTCGCGGGGAGGCCGATCCGCACCATGGACAGGCGGTGGTCCTCGTGTAAAGCTTCTCGCCTGATCGGCAGGGAGGTCTCCATGAGGTTCGCCGTCACCGCCTTCGCCCTGGGACTCGTGCTCGCCGCCGGCACCGCCGCGGCCGGGGCGTCGAAGCCCATCCCCGCGACCCTCGCCGCACTGGCGCCCCAGCGGCCGACCGCGATGACGCCGGTCCCGGTCGCGCAGAAGAAGTGCAATTGCATCGCCAGCATGCGCTGCGTGAGGCACCCCGTCCTGATGGACTGGACCTGCGTGCCGAAGCCGGAGAAGCCCGCCGGCTCCCCGCCCTGACCGGGCCTACCCGTTGTCCCTGAGAATGGCTCCGGCGAGGTAGAGCGAGCCGCAGACCAGGATGCGGCCGGGCCGCTCCGACACGGCGACCAGCGCCCGCACCGCGGCGGCCACGTCCGCCGCGGCCTCGGCCGCGATGCCGCAGGAGCGGGCAGCCTCGGCCGCCTCCTCCGCCGCCATGGCGTTCTCCTCGCCCGGGATGCCGACCGCGGCCAGCCTCGCCGCGTGCGGCGCCAGGGGGCCCAGGAAGTCGGCCGGCTGCTTGGTGCGCAGCATCCCGAACACCAGCGACAGCGGCCGGCCGTCGGCGCGCCAGGACGCGGCCTGGGCGGCCAGCACCTCGCCGCAGCTGTCGTTGTGGCCGCCGTCCAGCCACAGCTCCCACCCTTCCGGCAGCAGGCCCGCCAGCGGGCCGCGGGTCAGGCGCTGCAGCCGCGCCGGCCACTCCACCCGCCGCATCCCCTCGGCCACCGCGGCGTCGGGCACGGCCAGGGGCAGATGGTCCAGGCAGGCGATGGCGGAGCCGGCGTTCGCCAGCTGGTGCGCGCCGGCGAGGGACGGCGGCGGCAGGTCGAGCGCGCGGCGCCGCCCCTCGAAGCGGAACCCGTCCGCCCCCGGCAGTACGCGCCAGTCCTCGCCGCCGATCTCCAGCGGAGCGCCCAGGGCAGCGGCGCGCGCGCGGATGACGGAGAGCGGCACCGGGTCGGGCTGGGCCTGCAGGACGCAGGGCACGCCCGGCTTCATGATCCCGGCCTTCTCGCCCGCGATCTCCGCCAGGGTGCCGCCCAGGAACTGCATGTGGTCGAAGGAGATGCGGGTGATGGCGGTGACGGAGGGCCGCTCCACCACGTTGGTGGCGTCGAGGCGCCCGCCCAGCCCCGTCTCCAGCAGCACCACGTCGGCCGGCACCTCGGCGAATCCCAGGAAGGCGGCGCAGGTGGTAACCTCGAAGTAGGTGATGGGGTCGTCGCCGTTGGCGGCCTCGCACCGCTCCAGCAGCTCGGACAGGTGCCCGTCGCCGACCAGCTCGCCGGCCAAGCGGATGCGTTCGTTGAAGCGCACCAGGTGGGGCGAGGTGTAGGCGTGCACCCGGTACCCGGCCGCCTCCAGTATGGCTCGCAGGAAGGCGACCGTGCTGCCCTTGCCGTTGGTGCCGGCGACGTGGACGACCGGGGGCAGGCGCCGCTCCGGCCGGCCCAGCCGCTCCAGCAGTCGGTGGACCCGGTCCAGCGACAGGTCGATGACCTTGGGGTGCAGGCGCTTCAGCCGGTCGAGCGCCGCCTCCAGGCGGGGCCGCGCCTCGGCCGGGGCTGCCTTGGTCATGGCGTCACCTGGGCGGGCGGCCGGGGCGCGTCAGCCCTGGCCGCCGGGGATGGCCACCGGCACCGGCCGGCCGCCGCGGTGATGCTCGTGGTCGGAGGTGGGCATGCGAACGATCTCCGCCCCCGGGCCCGGCCGGCGCAGCAGGTCGATGACCCGGGCCAGCGTGGCGCGCAGCTCGCGGCGGTGCACCACCATGTCGACCATGCCGTGCTCCAGCAGGTACTCGGAGCGCTGGAAGCCCTCCGGCAGGGTCTCGCGGATGGTGCTCTCGATGACGCGGGCGCCGGCGAAGCCGATCTGCGCGCCGGGCTCGGCGATGTGGATGTCGCCCAGCATGGCGAAGCTGGCGGTCACGCCGCCGGTGGTGGGGTCGGTCAGCACCACCAGATAGGGCAGGCCGGCCTCCTTCACCATCTCCACCGCGATGGTGGTGCGCGGCATCTGCATGAGGGACAGGATGCCCTCCTGCATGCGCGCGCCCCCCGAGGCCGGGACGACGATCAGCGGGGCCTGCTGCAGCACCGCCAGCTTGGCGGCGGCCAGGATGCCCTCGCCGACCGCGATGCCCATGGAACCGCCCATGAAGCCGAAGTCGAAGGCGGCGACGACGGCCGCCTGGCCGCCGATCTTGCCGTGCGCCACCACGATGGCGTCGTTGCGCCCGGTCTTGCCCTGGGCGTCCTTCAGCCGGTCCGTGTAGCGCTTCTGGTCGCGGAACTTCAGCGGGTCGACGATGGGCTTGGGCAGCTCGATCGTGTGGAAGCCCGGGTCGAACAGCATCTTCAGGCGGCGCGCCGGGTCGAGGCGCATGTGGAAGCCGCAGTGCTGGCAGACGTGCAGGTTCTCCTCGAGGTCGCGATGGAAGATCATCGCCTCGCAGGAGGGGCACTTGTGCCAGAGGTTGTCCGGCACTTCCTTCTTGGACACGAGCGCCCGGATCTTGGGCCGGACGAAATTGGTGAGCCAGTTCATCGCGGGGAAATCGCCTTGCCTTCGCCCGCCGCCCGGTCCGCCCGGTCGGCGCGGCCCCCTTTTAGCCGATTTCGCCCGGCCACGCACCGGCCTTTGCGCGCCCCCGCCCTGCGCCGGGCGAAGGCGGGGAGGGGGGCGCCGCGGCGGCGACGCCCCCTTGCAGGGTCAGGAGAAGGTGAAGTCGGACTCGATCAGGCTGGCGGCCTGCACGCCCACCAGCACGGTCGTGGTCGACCCCCAGGTCAGCACCGTGTCGTTGCCGACCTGGCTGACGTGGTTCGCCATGAAGTAGGCGAAGGTCAGCCGCTCCATGCCGGGGCGGAACACCTCGACGACGTCGCCGCCGGCGGCGCCGGCGCCCTCGAAGTCCATGACGCGGTTGGTCAGGTGCCACTTGTTGAAGCCGAACGTGTCGGCCCCGGCCCCGCCCCACAGCTCGTTGCTGCCCTCGTCGTCGACCAGCCGGTCGTCGCCGTCGCCGCCCATCAGCGTGTCGTCGTCGGCGCCGCCCAGGACGTAGTCGTCGCCCCAGTCGCCCGACACCGTGTCGTTGCCGATCCCGCCATGGACCACGTCGTCGTCGGACTCGCCGTGCAGCTGGTCGTCGCCCGAGCCGCCGGACAGGTCGTCGTTGCCGCTGCCGCCCTCCATGCGGATGCCGCGCTGGCCGGAATAGCCGATGCGGTCGTCGGCCATGGTGCCGCCGATCCACTCGATGTTGTTGGCGTCGGAGAGGTAGGCCGCCATCGGCGGGGCGCCGGCGACCTGGCCGACATAGACGCGGTCGTAGCCCTCGCCGCCGTCCACCCAGTCCATCGTGTCGGCGCCGAACAGGTCGTCGCCGGCGCCGCCCAGCAGCACGTCCGCCCCGGCGTCGCCCCAGATGCCGTCGTTGCCCTCGCCGCCGGACAGCGTGTCGTTGCCGCCGTTGCCGATGAGCGTGTCGTCCTCCGCCGTGCCGACGATGCTGTCGTCGGCGGCGGTCCCGGAGAAGTAAGCCATTCCCATAGTCCCGTCTTCAGGATTGTCCCCCGCGGGGGAGGGCCTGCTTTCAGGCCCGGCGGGATGGGAAGACGGCCGCGCGAATCCTGTCAATCCGGCCCCGGGTCCTGTCACCGGGGTCAGCCTCTTCATGGATAGGACGCAAGGGATCGGTCCCGTTACTTAAGGGACAGGACGCGATACCGGACGGCTCGCCCGCCTGTACCTGGGGGATGCGCCCGGGGCCGGCGCGTCGCTCAGCGGCGCGCGGCGCGGACGGCGGCGGCCAGCTGCCCGACGAATTCAAGCACGTCGCCGACCAGCCCCGGCTTCGCGATGCCCTCTTCCGTCAGGTTGGCCTCGACCCGGCGGACGATGGCGCTGCCCACCACGGCGGCGTCGGCGACGCGGGCGACGGCGGCGGCCTGGTCCGGCGTGGTGATGCCGAAGCCGACCGCGACCGGCAGGTCGGTCGCCCCCTTCAGGCGCGACACCGCCTCGCGGATCGCCGCGTCGGTGGCGGAGCCGGCTCCGGTCACGCCGGCGACGGAGACGTAGTAGACGAAGCCCGAGGTGTTGGCGAGGACGGCCGGCAGGCGCTTGCCGTCCGTGGTCGGCGTCGCCAGCCGCACGAAGCTGACCCCGGCCGCCAGCGCCGGCAGGCACAGCTCGGCATCCTCCTCCGGCGGCAGGTCGACGACGATGAGGCCGTCGACGCCGGCCTCATTCGCGTCGGCCAGGAATCGCTCCACCCCGTAGGCGTAGATGGGGTTGTAATAGCCCATCAGGACCAGCGGCGTGTCGGCGTCCGCCGCGCGGAAGCCCCGCACCAGCTCCAGCGTACGCCGCATCCCGGCCCCGGCCTTCAGCGCCCGCAGCGAGGAGGCCTGGATCGCCGGGCCGTCGGCCATCGGGTCGGTGAAGGGCATGCCCAGCTCGATGAGGTCGGCGCCGGCGCCCGGCAGGCCCTTCAGCAGGGACAGGCAGGTCTCGTGGTCGGGATCGCCGGCGGTGACGAAGGTGACCAGGCCGGCGCGGCCCTCCCGCTTCAGGGACTGGAAGCGGGCGTCGATGCGGGCGGTCGTCACAGCTGCACCCCCAGCTCACGGGCGATGGTGAAGATGTCCTTGTCGCCGCGGCCCGACAGGTTCAGCACCATCAGGGTGTCCTTGGACAGGGTCGGGGCGCGCTTGATGATCTCGGCCAGCGCGTGGCTCGGCTCCAGTGCCGGCAGGATGCCCTCGGTGCGGGCGCAGAACTGGAAGGCGTCCAGCGCCTCGCGGTCGGTGGCGCTGACATACTCGACCCGGCCGACGTCGTGCAGCCAGGCGTGCTCCGGCCCGATGCCGGGATAGTCCAGCCCGGCGGAGATGGAGTGGCCCTCCAGGATCTGCCCGTCCTCGTCCTGCAGCAGGTAGGTGCGGTTGCCGTGCAGCACGCCGGGTCGGCCGCCGGCCAGCGAGGCCGCGTGGGCCGGCGTGTCCAGCCCGTGGCCGGCCGCCTCCACCGCGACCATCTTCACCGACGGTTCGTCCAGGAACGGGTGGAACAGGCCCAGCGCGTTGGAGCCGCCGCCGATGCAGGCCACCAGCACGTCGGGCAGGCGCCCCTCGGCGGCCAGCATCTGCTCGCGCGTCTCCTCGCCGATGATGCTCTGGAAGTCGCGCACCAGGGCCGGGTAGGGGTGCGGGCCGGCGGCGGTGCCGATGATGTAGAAGGTGTCCTCGACGTTGGTCACCCAGTCGCGGAGCGCCTCGTTCATGGCGTCCTTCAGGGTGGCGGCACCCGAGGTCGCCGGCCGCACCTCGGCGCCCAGCAGGCGCATGCGGAAGACGTTGGGCTGCTGCCGGGCGATGTCGGTGGCGCCCATGTAGATGACGCAGGGAAGCCCGAACAGGGCCGCCACCGTCGCCGTCGCCACGCCGTGCTGGCCGGCGCCGGTCTCGGCGATGATGCGGGTCTTGCCCATCCGCCGGGCGAGGAGGATCTGCCCGATGGTGTTGTTGATCTTGTGGGCGCCGGTATGGTTCAGATCCTCCCGCTTCAGGTAGACGGGCGCACCGACCTGCTCCGAGAGCCGCGGCGCCTCGCTGAGAGATC
>DASPKT010000326.1:0-2258 GCA_035627915.1 Azospirillaceae bacterium | reverse complement strand
CCCGCGAGCTGGAAGGGCTGCTCGAGGGTCGCGCACAGCCGCTCGGCCAGGGCCAGCGCGCCGTCCTCACCCAGGCCGGAGGCCAGGACGACGAACTCGTCCCCGCCCAGGCGGGCCAGCAGGTCGCCGCTGCGGAGGTGGCCGGCCAGCCGCGGCCCCACCTCGCGCAGCAGGGCGTCGCCGACGCCGTGGCCGAGGGAGTCGTTGATCTCCTTGAACCGGTCCAGGTCCAGGACCAGCACCGCGGTGGTCCCCCCGGCGGCCATCCGGGCGTCGGCGGAGCGGAAGGTCTCGAAGACCTGCCTGCGGTTGGGCAGGCCGGTGAGCTCGTCGGTGTGCGCCTGCTGCCGGCTGTCGGCCAGGGCGCGGACCTCGCGGAAGGTCAGCGCGGTGCGGGCGAGGGCGGCCACCACGGCGGTGAACGCCAGCCCGCCGGCCAGCGGGTCGCCGTCCTCCAGGTAGCCCCGCAGCAGCAGGACGAGCGCGCCGATGGCGCACAGCCCCGGGACGACCAGCGCCCGCACGCCGAGCAGCTGGTCGGTCCTGCGCGGCATCGGCGGCTGGCAGGCGGCCAGGCCGTAGCCGAGGAACGCCAGGCCCCAGCCCACGTCGAGCGGGCCGCCGACGGCGTAGGTCCCGTGGGCGACCTGGTAGGCGTACAGCGTGTCGGTCAGCACGAACAGCGCGGTGCCGGCGGTGAGCCACCACCAGACGGCACCGGCGCCGCGGCCGATGACCACGAGGGCGCCGGCGATGAGCACGAGCAGCAGCAGGTCGGCGATCGGGTAGACGGCGATCAGGACGGCGCCGCGCAGGGCGGTGTCGAGGTAGGCGCCGATGGCGAACGCGAACGCGGACGCGAACGCCGCCGCCGTCAGCCCGGTGACCACGGCGTCGAGCCACATGCTCGACGTCAGCCGCCTGACCCGCGTCCGGAGCAGCCGGAACAGCGCGGCACAGGCCAGTGGGTGGAAGGCGACGAAGGCGAGGTCGAACCAGGCGGGCCGGACGATCGGCCCCGGCGCGGCGTCGGCCAGCGCGTAGCCCAGCGAACCGACGGTGTAGGACCCGACGGCCGCGGCGAAGAGCAGCCAGGCACCCCGGTCCTCCCGCGAGGCCTGCGCCCGCAGGACCAGCAGCCCGGTCAGCCCGACGAGGAACACCCACTTGCCGCCGACGGCGAGGGTGGCGAGCACGCCGTCGTCTCCCAGCCCGTGGGCCACCAGCGACAGCACGTAGACCGACGTCAGGACGGTGGCGGACACGCGGACGACCCGCAGCGACCGGTCGGCCGGCTGTCGGGTGCGTCGACGCCGGGCGGCGCGCGCGAGTACCTGGACCACAGGGAGAGCATCGGTCACCCGACAGCGGCCCTTCAGCCCGCCGCGGCGGATCCCGGGCCTGCCTCACCCGCTGGAGGGGAGCGGTGACGCGGCGTCGAACCGACCGGATGGCGTGGAGCAGCCGCCCGGCTCAGCGGCTCTGCAGCGCGTCCAGGGCGACGGCCATGGACGCCGCGACGCGGAAGTCCAGCCGCGGGTCGGGCACCCTGACGGTGTAGCGGTCGCGGACGGCCTTCTGTCGCTCGCTGGTCAGCACCGGGGCGCCGGTTGCGGTGTCGACGAAGTCGAAGTGGAAGACGAACGGCACCCAGACGTCACCGATGTAGGGGATGAAGTCCCAGACCCGGCGCAGGATGGCGATCGACTGCCGGCGCTCGCGGCCGACGGCGTTGAGGGTGGGGGTCGACAGGTCCCAGGTGGAGCGCAGCAGGCTGGCGCCGAACTGCTTGCTGAAGTAGCCGAGAACGGTGCCGTACTCGTCGTACACGTCGTGCTCGGCGTGCACGTCGAGCCGCTGGCGCGCCCGGAAGGAGAAGACCCGCCGGTTCTTCGACTGGTCGGCGAAGAAGTTGACCTCCTCCTTCAGCTTCATCCGCTTCTGCTCGGCGAAGGCCAGCAGGTGGCCCTCGCTGCCGTCCGGGTTGGCGGCGAGCACCTCGTAGCGGTTGACCATCACGGTGATCTGCTGGCGGACGAAGAACCTCGGCACGACCATGGGCGCCGGCGGGGGCTGGTATCCGGCGGGCGGCGGCTGGTATCCCGGTGGAACGGTCACGGCGAGCTCCTTCTCCGGACGTGGATGCGAGCGCCCATCCTGGCGCATCCAGGCGCCGGCGCGGGCCCGGCCGAGCGCCGTGCAGGAACCTCCCCCCAGGTCGCCGGCGTCCGGCGGAGCGCTCTCTCCGGAGTGGCACG
>DASPKT010000325.1:0-7245 GCA_035627915.1 Azospirillaceae bacterium | reverse complement strand
TGGATGCCGCGGACCGCCCGGCTGGAGCTTTCCGGCGCTCCGGGCACGGTCGCCGTCGCCGGCGTCTTCGACGCGCCGGTGCCGGTGAAGGGCCTGGAGGTCTCCGCCGAGCTGGCGGGGGACCACCTGACGGTGGACCGGCTGCGCCTCGACCTCGGCGGGCCGTCGCTGGCGGTCACCGGCAAGGCGGTGCGCGAGGGCGAGCGCTGGCAGGGATCGGCGGAGGCGGTGCTGGAGGCGATGCCGCTGGCGGAGCTGGGCCGCTTCTGGCCGGAGGCGGCGATGCCGAAGCCGCGCGCCTGGATTTTGCAGAACCTCGCCGACGGCAGCTTCGACCGCGTGACCTTCGCCATCGAGGCCGGGGCCCCCGCCGCCGACCCCGGCGCGCTGGAGCCGACGCGGATGGAGGGGCACTTCGCCTTCTCCGGCGCCACGGTGACCTATTTCCGGCCGCTGCCGCCGGTGAAGGGCGTCGCCGGCACCGCCGTCTTCGACGGCAAGGCGATGGCGATCACCATCACCGAGGGAAGGCTGCTGGACCTGAAGCTCGGCAAGTCCGACCTGATGATCAACGGGCTGGACGCCGACCGCCAGGACATGGACATCCGCATCCCGCTGCACGGGCCCATCGCCTCGGCGCTGACGGTGCTGGACAACCCGCCGCTGGGCTATGCCAGCAAGGTCGGGCTGGTCCCGGCCGCGGTCGGCGGCACCGGTGACATCAGGCTGCACTTCAGGTTCCCGCTGCTGGCCGACCTGAAGATGGAGCAGGTGGCGATCAAGGTCGGCGCCGACCTCAAGGAGGTCACGGCGAACGACATCGTCGCCGACATCGCCGCGACCGAGGGCGCGCTGACGCTGGACGTGGACAACAAGCGCATGACCGTGGCCGGGACCGCCCGGCTGAACGGCATGCCGGCGGAGATCCACTGGGACGAGAACTTCCCCGAGGAGGCGGAGATCGGCACCCGCGTCGCCGTCCGCGCCACCGCCGGCGACGAGGACCGCGCCCGCTTCCGCCTGGACTTCCCCGAGTGGGTCAGGGGCCCCGTCGGCGTCGACATGGTCTACACCAAGGCCGAGAGCGGGCGGGAGGCGATCGAGGCGGTGCTGGACCTCACCCCCACCACCGTCTCCATCCCGCTGCTGAAGTGGAGCAAGAAGCCCGAGCTGGCCGGGGTCGGCTCGCTGACCGTGGAGTTCGTGGGGGGACGCCCCGTCCGCATCCCCCGCTTCTCCGTCCGCACGGCCGAGCTGGACACGGCCGGGCGCGTGGCGCTCTGGCCGGAGGATTACGAGCTGCAGCACCTGGAGCTGGACCGGCTGAAGCTGGGCGACACCGACGCGCGGCTGGTGATGGATTTCGCCCGCGACGGGGGCAAGCGGGTGCAGGTGCGCGGCGCCTCCCTCGACGCGCGCCCGTTCCGCGGCGACGAGGAGGAGGGGGCGCCCGAGCCGACGCCGGAGGAGCGCGCCGCCGAGCCGCCGCTCGCCATCGGCTTCGAGCTGGACCGCGTCGTCATGGGCGACGAGGGGCAGCGGATCACAAGCACGTCCGGCCAGCTCGCCCGCCGCGCCGGCCAGTGGGAGCGGGCTGAGGTGGACGCCCGCGTCGGCGAGGCCGGCACGCTGAAGGTGCGCTACCGGCCGGAAGGCGGCGCGCTGGTGCTGGACGTGGAGAGCGACGACGCCGGTGCGGCGCTGCGCGAGCTGGACGTGCTGCCCTACGTCCGCGGCGGCCGGTTGGTCGCCACCGGGCGCAGCGACCCGAACGACCCGCGCCGCACCGTGGCCGGCGCGATGGAACTGACCGACTACCAGGTGGTGGACGCGCCCGTGCTGGCCCGCCTGCTGTCCGCCGCCTCGCCGAGGGGCTTCGCGGAGTTCCTGGGCGGCCAGCCGATCTCCTTCGCCCGGGCGGTCGGCGACTACCGCTGGCACCCGGACGGGATCAGCTTCCGCAACCTGCGCACCTCGGGCTCTGCCGTCGGGCTGACCATGGAGGGCGACATCGACGTCACCCGCGACCGCCTCGACCTGCAGGGCACCATCGTGCCCTTCTCGCTGGTGAACCGCCTGCTGGGGGCGATCCCGCTGGTCGGCGACCTCCTGACCGGCGGCGAAGGCCAGGGCGTCTTCGCCGCCACCTACCGCGTCCAGGGACCGCTGGAGGAGCCGGAGATCGGCGTCAACCCGCTGGCCGTCCTGGCGCCGGGCTTCCTGCGCAACCTGTTCTTCCTGCCGCAGCCGGCCGGCGAGGGCGGGGAGACGGGAAAGGAGTAGGGCCGGGCGCCCCCGTTCCCTACAGCGCCCTCTCCCCTCGAGGGAGAGGGAAGGGGCCCGCGGCGCAGCCGTGGGAAGGGTGAGGGGGCCCGGCCGCGGGGCAGCGTTGGCGGTGTGCGGCCTTCGACAGGCTCAGGCTGAGGCTTCGACAGGCTCAGGCTGAGGCTTCGACAGGCTCAGGCTGAGGAACGTTTAGCTGCGCCCTGTGTGGGTTGCTGCTCCCGGCCTACATCTGGCCTGGCACCCCACGCTCCTCATGCTGAGCTCGGTCAGAAGCACGCACAGCCTCTCAGCCGCACCCGGGCACCAGGCGTCCCGATTCCCACCCCTCACCCTCCCACCGCCTCGCGGCGGCGGGTCCCTCCCTCTCCCTCAAGGGGAGAGGGGATTCCAGGGAAAGGGGATGGGGAAAGGGATTGGTCGTCTTTACTTCGTCGTCTTCTGGATCGCCTCGCCGGCCTTCTGGACGTCCTTGCCGACGCCGGCGACCGTGTTGCAGCCGGCCAGCGCCAGCACCGCGGCAGCGACGAGGAGTGCGGACACGCGCTTCATGATGTACCCATCGGACAGTGACAGATCGTGTCACCAGATACCACGAAGGCGCGGAACATGTCCAAAGAGCCGAAGGCGCTAGACGGGTCGGACGAGGGGGCCAGGATCAAGGCCCCGAAGCCCGCCAAGGAGCGGGTGGACGTGGCCCTGGTGGAGCGCGGGCTGGTGGAGAGCCGGGCCAGGGCCCAGGCCCTGATCCTGGCCGGGCTGGTCTATTCCGACACCGTGCGCATCGACAAGCCGGGCCAGACGGTCACGTCCGAGCAGCCGCTCTCGGTCAAGGGGCAGGACCATCCCTGGGTCAGCCGCGGCGGGCTGAAGCTGGTCAAGGGCCTGGACCGTTTCGAAATCGATCCAACCGGGCTGACGGCCATCGACGTGGGCGCCTCCACCGGCGGCTTCACCGACGTGCTGCTGGCGCGCGGCGCGGCGAAGGTCTACGCGGTCGACGTCGGCCACGGGCAGCTCGCCTGGAAGCTGCGCACCGACCCGCGGGTCGTGGTGATGGAGAAGACCAACGCCCGCCACCTGACGGTGGAGCAGGTCCCCGACCCGGTTGACCTGGTCGTCTGCGACGCCAGCTTCATCGGGCTGGCCACCGTGCTGCCGGCGGCCCTCGACCTGACCCGGCCGGGCGCCCGCCTGGTCGCCCTCATCAAGCCGCAGTTCGAGGTGGGGAAGGGCCGCGTCGGCAAGGGCGGCGTGGTGCGCGAGCCGGAGCTGCACCGGGAGGTCTGCGAGGCGGTCTCCGCCTGGCTGTCCGCCCGCCCCGGCTGGCGGGTGCTGGGCATCGACGAGAGCCCCATCCTGGGCCCCGAGGGCAACAGGGAGTTCCTGATCGGCGGCCTGCGGGAGGGGTGAGGGCGCCCGCGACTCCCGCGCATCCGCGCTGTTGCCGGGGAACCCCAACGGACGGAGGCGGCTCCCATGGCCAGGATCGACAAGGAAGCCCATGACGCGCAGGAGCGGGGCCAGGCGGACGTGCCCGGCAAGCGCTCCTACCCCGCCGACGGCGGCTCGCCGGGTGCCGCCGCCTACAGCGACGACGGCGCCAACCAGGCCGGCGTCGGCAAGACCACCTCGCCCCGCGTCAAGCCGGTGCTGAAGCCGGGCGCTAAGGGCGATCAGTAGGACCGGCTCAGTAGCCCGGCAGGCCCGGGGGCGGCATCATCAGCACCCGCTCCTCCTGCCGGGCGGCGGCCAGCAGCGGCTCCAGCTGCGAAAGCACGGGACGGTAGGGCTCCAGCGCCTCGCCCAGCACCAGGGCGGCCGCGCGGGCGCCGACGCCGTCTGCCTGCGCCTCCTCCCCGCCGCCGCCCAGCAGCCCCATGACCAGCTCCAGCCGGCCCCTGGGCCGGGGGAAGGGGACCAGGCGGACCGGCGCGCCGGGCTGGAGGCCGATGGCGGCGCGCACCTGGTCCAGCGCCGTCTCCGCCCCGCCCAGCGCGTCCACCAGCCCCAGCTCCAGCGCCTGCCGGCCTGTCCAGGCGCGGCCGCGGGCGATCTGCTGCACCTTCTCCGGCGGCAGGTCGCGCCCGGCGGCCACCAGGCCGGTGAACTTGGCGTAGATGTCGTCCAGCATCGCCTCGCGCCGGGCCAGCTCGGCCGGGTCGTAGGGCGTCTTGTCGCTCCACATGCCGGCGTTGGCACCGCGGGAGAACAGCGTGTAGCCGATGCCCAGCTTCTCGGTCAGGCCCGTGGTCACGACCTTGCCGCCCAGCACGCCGATGGAACCGGTGATGGTGCCGGGCTGGGCGACGATGCGGTCGGCGTCCATCGACACCCAGTAGCCGCCGCTGGCCGCCAGGTCGCCCATGGAGACGACGACCGGCTTGCCCGCCGCCTTCGCCCGCAGCACGGCCCGGCGCACCGCCTCCGACGCCACGGCGGAGCCGCCGGGGCTGTCGACGCGGAACAGGATGGCGCGGACGTTCTTGTCCTCGATCGCCTTGTCGAAGGCCTTCACCACGTCGCGGGCCCCGAACCCGCCTCCGCCGCCGAACGGGTCGGCCTCGGCCCGCCCGCGGGAGATGGCGCCGGCGCCGGTGACCAGCGCCACCACGGGCGCGTCCGGCGCCGGCGGCAGCGGGCCGGCCGCGGCGGCGTAGCGGGACAGCTCCACCTCCTCCGCCCCCGGGCCGGCCTTCGCGACCGCCTTGGCCAGCATCTCGTCCTCGTAGGCGAGGCGGTCGACCAGCTTCGCCTCCACCGCCTCGCGGTCCAGCAGGGGGGCCCGGTCCACCGCCTGCCGCACGGCGGCGGCGTCCAGCCCGCGGCCGGCGGCGATGCCCTCCACCATCTGGTCGAACAGGTCGCCGACCAGGCTCTCGGTCATCTCGCGGTTGGCGGGGGTGGCCTCGGTCTCCATGTAGGGCTCGGCGGCGCTCTTGAACTCCTGCCGCTTGCCGATCTGCGGCACCACCCCCAGCTTGTCCAGCGTCCCGCGGTAGAAGCCCTCGGTCACCAGGATGCCGGTGATGCCGACATTGCCCATGGGCTGCATCCAGACCTGCTCGAAGCCGCTGGCGAGGTAGTAGCTCTGCATGCCGGAGGCGAACTCGCCGAAGGTCTCGGCATGCACGTAGGCGAAGCGGCCGCTCTGCCGGAACCGCTCCACCGCGGCGCGCAGCTCCTGCGTGGCGGCGATGCCCTGGGCGTTGTTGCCGACCCGCGCCACCAGCCCCTTGACCCGGGGGTCCTTCGCCGCCCGGTCCAGCGCGTCGACGACGTCGCGCAGCGTCTCCCCGCGCGCGGTCACCAGCCCCTCCAGCGGGTCGTCCGCGGCGGCGGCGCGCAGCGGCCGCTCCAGGTCGAGCCGCAGCACCACCGCCTCCGGCAGGGCCTCCCGGTCGGAGGCGATGCCGGTCAGCAGCAGGACGCCGCCGCCCATCAGCAGCACGCTCAGCAGGCCGATCACGGCGAAGATGCGGACGAGGACGCGGACCATCGGGGCACCGGCTCCGGCAGGGAACGGGGCCGCCATACCAGCACAGCGCCCGGTGCCGCGCCAGTGCCGCCGCCGCTTTGCCTCGGGGCGCGAAGCGGCTATCGTCCCGGCCATGAGCGAGACACCGACCGCCGTGCTGCCCATCCCGGCCGGCGACCCCGCGCGCCTCTACGCCGCCGTCGCCGGCCGGCCGGGCGCCTTCCTCCTGGACGGCGCCGCCGCCGACGCCGGCCGCGGCCGCTGGTCCTACATCGGCTGCGATCCCTTCGCCTGGATCGAGGCGCTGGGCGACCGCGTCGCCGTGGACGGGCGTCCCGCCGGGACGGACGCCTTCGCGGCCCTGGAGGCGGCGCTGCGCCCGCACGCCCGCGCGGCCCTGCCGGGCCTGCCGCCCTTCCAGGGCGGGGCGGTCGGGTTCCTGGGCTATGAGCTGGGCCACCGGCTGGAGCGGCTGCCGGCCCCGCGCGCCCGCGGCATGGCCCTGCCGGACATGGCGGTCGGCCTCTACGACCGCGTCGCCGCCTTCGACCGGGAGACGGGCGGCGCCTGGGTGGTCTGCTCCGGCCCGGACGCGGCGGCGCGGGCGCAAGGCCTCGCCGCCCTGCTGGCGGCGGCGCCGGAACCGCCGGCGGACGACGCCCGGCCCCTGGTGGCCCCGCCCGGCTGGCGGGCGGAGCTGCCCCGCGCCCGGCACGAGGCGGCGGTCGCCCGCATCATCGAGTACATCCGCGCCGGCGACATCTACCAGGCCAACATGACCCAGCGCTTCCTGGCCCGCCTGGCGCCGGGCGTGCGTCCGCTGGACCTCTACCGCCGCCTGCGCCCGCGCACCGCCGCCCCCTTCTCCGCATTGCTGGAGCTGGGCGGGGGGCGCGCCGTCGTGTCGGGCTCGCCCGAGCGGTTCCTGCGGCTGGAGGCCGACGGGCGGATCGAGACGCGGCCCATCAAGGGCACCCGCCCGCGCGGCGCCACCCCGGCGGCGGACGCGGCGCTGGCCGCGGAGCTGCAGGCCAGCGAGAAGGACCGGGCGGAGAACCTGATGATCGTCGACCTGCTGCGCAACGACCTCAGCCGCGTGGCCGAGGTCGGCAGCGTGCGGGTGCCCGTCCTCTGCGGGCTGGAGAGCTACCGCACCGTCCACCACCTGACCAGCGTCGTGGAGGCGCGGCTGAAGCCCGGGCTGGGGCCGGTGGACCTGCTGCGGGCGAGCTTCCCCGGCGGCTCCATCACCGGGGCGCCGAAGATCCGCGCCATGGAGATCATCGACGAGCTGGAGCCCACCGTCCGCGGCGTCTACACCGGCGCGATCGGCTGCTTCTCGGCGCACGGGCGCATTGACCTGAACATCGCCATCCGTACGATCACGCTCGCCGATGGCGTCGCGCACCTCCATGTCGGCGGCGCCATCGTGGCCGACTCTGACCCAGCTGCCGAGTACCAGGAGACCCTCGACAAGGCCCGCG
>DASPKT010000324.1:0-5467 GCA_035627915.1 Azospirillaceae bacterium | reverse complement strand
GTCGTCGCCCCCGGCACCAACCCGCCGGACCCGCCGGCGGCGCTCTGACGCCGCTCCCTACCCCCTCCTTGGAATTGGAAGGCGAGCGCGCGGCGGCCCTGGCGGATCAGGCGCATCCGGGGCCGCCTTAATCCTTCCTGTGCACTTGCGCGGGGCCGGGCACCGTTCCCACCTAAGAAGGATGTTCTACTCCCGTTCCCTTCCCGTGCTCCTGGCCCTGCTGGCGGTCCCCGCCCTGGCGGCCGACCAGCGCGAGCGGGTGCCGGGGCCCGTGGCGGCGGAGGTGCTGGACATCGTCGACGGCGACACGCTGTCGGTCCGGGTGCACCTGTGGCTGGGCCAGGAGCTGCACACCAAGGTGCGGCTGGACGGGGTGGACACGCCGGAGAAGCGGTCCCGCTGCGACCGGGAGAAGGAGCTGGCCCGCGAGGCCGAGCGGCACCTGGAGGGGCTGGTGGTGAAGCGGCGGGTACTGCTCTACAACGTCGCCAACGACAAGTTCGGCGGCCGGGTGCGCGCCCGCGTGGTGCTGCCCGACGGCACCGACCTAGCCGCCGCCCTGGTCAGCGCCGGCTATGCCCGCCCCTACCATGGCGAGGCGCGGCAGCCCTGGTGCGGCGGTCCCCTGGCCGCGGCGCCCGGCGGCCCCTGACCGGAACAGGACCCGGGGCTGGACGCGGGGCGGCCCCGCCGGAACCGATCCCGTCCGCGCCCCGTTGGGAAGGCGTCCGCCCTTCCCCGTGACGGAGGCCCGTCCCATGCCCGCCGCCCGCCTTCTCGCCCTCGCCCTCTTGCTGCCCGCCGCGGCGGCGGCCCAGCAGGCGCAGCCGGTCCAGGGACAGGCGGCCCCGCCGGCCCAAAGCCAGACCCAAGGACAGCAGGCCCAAGGGGAGCAGGCCGGAACCCGGCCGGCGGAGCCCGGCTTCCGCCTGGACCTCGCCGGCCGCATCGGGCCGATGGGGCAGGAGCAGCTGGCCGAGGCCGTGCGCCAGGCCCTGCCGGAGGCGCTGACCGATCCCCAGCGCAACTTCAGGACCAAGGCGGTGCCGGACGGCGACTACCGGCTGGTCATGGTCTTCCACGGGCAGGAGGCGCTGGCGGCCGACGGGCTCTGCGCCCGCACGGTCGAGTCGCCGCAGGCGGTGCAGGCCGCCCCGGCCCAGCCCGACCTCGCCGCCACCACCCATGTCACGGCCGCCTTCTGCGACGGCGACAGGACGCTGAGCGCCGCCGCCGACCGCATGACGGGCGAGGTGGTGCCGGGCCAGGCCAGCTTCCGCTTCCTGGTCGCCGACATCGCCAAGCAGCTGTTCCCCAGCGGCTTCGACGTGCTGCCCGGCACCGAGGGGGCCGCCGCCACGGCGACGCGGCAGCCCTGAGGCGTCAGCCGCCCGCCAGGCGGCGCTCCTCCGCCCGGAACAGCCGGACCAGCGCGTCGGCTGCGGCGCGCACGGGCGGCCGGTCCTTCAGGTCGGCGTGCATCAGCAGGAACATGTCCTCCGCCAGCTCGTCCGGCGGCGGCAGCAGCCGCACCAGGCCGGGGTCGGCGTCGCCGACGAAGCAGGGCAGCAGCGCCGCCCCCACCCCGTCCCGCGCGGCCTGGTGGCGCAGGTGCATCTCGCCCAGGCGCGCCACCGAGCGGGCCGGCGGCACCGTCCGGTCCATCCACTCGGCCTTGGCGGAGGGGCGCTCGTCCACGCCGATGCCGATATGGTCCAGGGCGGCCAGGTCCACCGTCCCGTCCGGCCGGCGGTGCGGGGCGGCCAGCGGTTCCGTGGCATAGAGGGCGAAGCCGAACCGGCCCAGCCGCCGCACCACCATGTCGCCCTCCGCCGGCGGCCGGCGCATGCGCACCGCGATCTCCGCCTCCCGCCGGCCCAGGTTGGCGCGCGAGCGGGTCGGCAGCAGCGCCAGCTCCACCCCGGGGCACTCCGCCGCGAGGCGGTGGAGATGGCGCGTCAGGAACAGCGAGACGGAGGAGGTCGCGGACACCCGCACCAGCGCCCGGCCCGCCTCGTCCGGCCGGTCCAGGCGCCGGCGGACGGCGTCCGCCCCCTCGCGCATGCGGGCGGCGAGCTGGGCGAGGTCGCGGGCCAGCGCCGTCGGTTCGAGCCGGTTCGGCAGCCGCTCGAACAGCGGGCCGCCGACGGCCTCCTCCAGCGCCTTCAGCCGGCGGCCGACGGTGGGCTGGCTGAGGCGCAGCCGCGCCGCCGCCCCGGTCAGGCTGCCGGCCTCGGCCACCGCCAGGAAGATGCGCAGGTCCGACCAGTCCGGCTCGATGGCGGCCATCGCCCGCCTACCCCTTCAGTTCCGACGGGGTGCAGCTATCTCACGGAACGGCCCGGCCGGCCAGCGCCTCCTCCACCGAGCGGTAGACGGGGCGGCCCATGGCGCGGAACAGCGCCACCATGCGGTCGGCCCCCTCCGACGGGCCGCCGATGCGCAGGCAGGCATCGCAGTGCGGCACCAGCCGCTCCGCCACGGGATGGAAGATGGCATCCCACACGGCGTCGCCGAGGCGACCCCCGCCCGCCGTGGCGATCAGCGGCAGGGCCAGCGCCTCCCCCGTCACGCCCAGCACGCCGCCCCGGAACAGGGCCAGCGCCGCCTCCTCCATCCGCTTCATGTTGGCGCGGATCAAGGCGGGGTCGTCGCCGGTGCCGGAGCGGTAGGGGCCGGCGACCAGGATCATGGGGACCTTCTTCGGCAGGGAGGCCGGAAGGGGCGCCGGCGCGGCCTCGGCGGGCACGCGGGGGCTGACGAAGATCATCGGGTTGGCGGGCATGGGGTGGGGCTCCTCTGTCGGTGTCGCCGCCACGGTGCCCGCAAAAGGGATGGGCGGTCAGCCCGCCAGGACCGACCGCCCGCCATTCACTTCCGAGGGGGTATGAACCGCCCCCGCCCTCGATGTCTCAGCCCCGGTTCTGGCGGTTCTCCACCAGCTCCGTCACCACGCCGGGATCGGCCAGCGTGGAGGTGTCGCCCAGCTGGTCGTGCTCGTTGGCGGCGATCTTGCGCAGGATGCGGCGCATGATCTTGCCGGAGCGGGTCTTCGGCAGGCCCGGCGCGAACTGGATCAGGTCGGGGCTGGCGATCGGCCCGATCTCCTTGCGGACCCAGGCGACCAGCTCCTTGCGCAGCGCCTCCGACGGGTCCTCGCCCGCGTTCAGTGTGACGTAGGCGTAGATGCCCTGGCCCTTGATGTCGTGCGGGTAGCCGACGACCGCGGCCTCCGCCACCTTGGGATGGGCGACCAGCGCGCTCTCCACCTCCGCCGTGCCCATGCGGTGGCCGGACACGTTGATGACGTCGTCCACGCGGCCGGTGATCCAGTAGTAGCCGTCGGCATCGCGCCGGCAGCCGTCGCCGGTGAAGTACATGCCCTTGAAGGTGGAGAAGTAGGTCTGGCGGAACCGCTCGTGGTCGCCGAACACGGTGCGCATCTGGCCGGGCCAGCTGTCGGCGAGGCAGAGGTTGCCCTCCGTCGCCCCCTCCAGCCGGTTGCCGTCATTGTCGACCACGACCGGCTTCACCCCGAAGAAGGGCAGCGTCGCCGAGCCCGGCTTCAGCCCGATGGCGCCCGGCAGCGGGGTGATGAGGATGCCGCCCGTCTCCGTCTGCCACCAGGTGTCGACGATGGGGCAGCGCCCCTCGCCCACGCAGTTGTGGTACCAGAGCCAGGCCTCCGGGTTGATCGGCTCGCCGACCGAGCCCAGCAGGCGCAGCGTCTTGCGGCTGTGCCGCTTCACCGGGTCGCCGCCCTCCCGCATCAGGGCGCGGATGGCCGTCGGGGCGGTGTAGAAGATCGTGACCTTGTGCTTGTCCACCACCTGCCAGAAGCGGCCGCTGTCGGGGTAGTTGGGCACGCCCTCGAACATCAGGCTGACGGCGCCGTTCGCCAGCGGCCCGTAGACGATGTAGCTGTGCCCCGTCACCCAGCCCACGTCGGCCGTGCACCAGTACACGTCGCCGTCGTGGTAGTCGAAGACGTACTGGTGCGTCATCGAGGTGTAGACCATGTAGCCGCCGGTCGTGTGCAGCACGCCCTTCGGCTTTCCGGTCGAGCCCGAGGTGTAGAGGATGAACAGCGGGTCCTCCGCGCTCATCTCCTCCGGCGGGCAGTCGGCGGAGACCTTCGCCGTCTCCTCGTGGTACCAGAGGTCGCGGCCGGCGGTCCAGGCGACGGCGCCGCCGGTGCGGCGCACGACGATGACCGTGTCCACGTCGGGGCAGGAGGCCAGCGCCTGGTCGGCGTTCGCCTTCAGCGGCACCTTGCGGCCGCCGCGCAGGCCCTCGTCCGAGGTGATCAGCACGCGGCTGGCGCAGTCGAGGATGCGGTCCTTCAGGCTGTCGGGGGAGAAGCCGCCGAAGACGACGGAGTGCACCGCACCGATGCGGGCGCAGGCCAGCATGGCGTAGGCCGCCTCCGGGATCATCGGCATGTAGATGGTGACCCGGTCGCCCTTCTTGACGCCGCGCGCCTTCAGCACGTTGGCGAGGCGGCAGACCTGCTCGTGCGCCTCGCGGTAGGTGATGTTCCGGCTCTCGTCGGGGCTGTCGCCCTCCCAGATCAGGGCGGTCTGGTCGCCGCGGGTGGCGAGGTGGCGGTCCAGGCAGTTGTAGCTGGCGTTCAGCGTGCCGTCGTGGAACCAGCGGATGCGGACGTCGCCATTGAAGTCGACGTCCTTCACCTGGGTGTAGGGACGGATCCAGTCGATGCGGCGGCCGTGCTCGGCCCAGAAGCCCTCGGGGTCGGAGATCGACCGCTCGTACATCTGCCGATACTTGGCCTCGTCCACCCAGGCGCGGCGGGCAAAGTCCTCGGTAACCGGGAAGAAGGACGTGTCGCTCATAGGTACGTTTCCCCGCTGTCCGTTGTTGCGGCCGGTCCCGGAGGGTTGGCCCGGGCACCGCTAAGCCGATGATTTAGACGGAGTATCCTCCGCCGCCGGGTGGCGCACAAGCCGTCGGCCGGGCAGACCCCCGGCCCTCTCACCAAAGAGATGGATAGCCTATGACCTCCAGTAAATAAACAGCCACCATTTGGTTATGTCCAGTCCAGCCGGGCCGGCGCCGACAGGCTTGATCCACCTCAATAATATTCGGCAACGATCGCGGTAATGACGGAACCCCGGACCCGAACGAAAGCGCCGCCGGGACAAGCCCATACCCATGGAGAGGTGCGGGGCGCGTCCCGATGTGGTACAACCCTCGCATCCTTCCGGTAAGGGGCCCGCCGATCGATCCGGCATCGGAACGGCGGGACGGCGGGAACAGGGGGCTTCATGGCGACCGATTTCGGCAGGCCCGAGGGGCGCGGCGACGTGGTGGGGCGGCTCAGCCAGATCAGCAGCCGGACCAACCTGATGGCCATCGACAACGTGCTGCGGGCGGTCCCGCGGGGCGACCGCGGCTATGCCGAGGCGGCCCTGGAGGCGGCCATCGTCGCCCGCCGCATGGTCACGAC
>DASPKT010000323.1:0-5744 GCA_035627915.1 Azospirillaceae bacterium | reverse complement strand
GACGCTGCCGGCGCCGGCCTGCACCAGCAGCAGGACGCGGTCGCGCCGGTCCGGCCGCGGCCACGCCGCCCCGGTCAGCTTCATGAGCGCCAGGAACAGCGGGAAGGCGACGGCGAAGCGCAGCGCCGTCGCGGTGAAGGGCGGCAGCCCCGCCGCGATCAGCTTGCTGGCGACGACGGTGCTGCCGACGATCGCCATCGCCAGCGTCAGGTACAGGTAGCCTTGCTGCGGCCGGGTCGTGGGACACCTCCTCGGGGAACGGGGAGGGGCCATCTATCCCAGGCGGGGCGGGGGCCGTCTTGGACGCGATTGCGGGCGACGTGATCGCGGGCCGGCTCAGGCCACCGCGGCGGCGTAGGCGCCGGGCGTGATGCCGTACTTGCGCGTGAAGACCCGCGTCAGGTGGCTCTGGTCGCAGAAGCCGCTGGCGAGCGCCGCCTCCGCCAGGGGGACCCCGCCCGCGATCAGCCGCCGGGCCGCGTCGACGCGGCGCTGCACCAGGTAGGCGTGCGGCGTCAGCCCGGTCGCCCGGGAGAAGGCGCGCAGCAGCTGGAACCGGCCGAGGCCGCCGGCCCGCGCCAGGTCCTCCAGGGTGAGGGGGGCCGCGGGGTCGTCGTCGATGAGCCGGCAGGCGTGGCGGACGGACGCCGGCACGCCCGGCTTTCCATGCCCGCCGTCCGGCCGCCGGTCCACCAGCGCCGCCAGCACCTCCAGCAGCAGCCCGTCGCGCTGCAGGGCGGTTCCGCCCCCCGGCCCGCCGGTCGCCAGCTCGAACAGGCGGCCGACCCGGCGCGCGAGGTCGGGCCGGTGGACGACGGGGTGGACGAGCTCCCCGGCGCCGGCCCGGTCCCCAGTGACTTCGGCCATGGCGTCGAGCACCAGCCCGGGGTCGAGGTAGAGGATGCGCCAGCTTCGCCCCGCGCCGCCGATCGGCGCGCCGTCGTGCACCTCGCCCGGGTTGACGGTGATGACGTCGCCGGGGCCGGCCTCGACCGTGCCGCGCCCGCTGAGCGAGCGCTGGGCGCCCCGGTCGATGACGCCGATGCCGAACCGGTCGTGGGTATGCCGGCAGAAGGCGTGGCCCGACGCGGCGGCGACCGCCTCCACCCCGGCCAGTCCGGTCCGCGGCATCCTGAACTGTCCCCGCGCCATGCCGCACCCCGCCTTGCGCATCCCGGCCGTCCGGCGTCCCGCTGGGCGCTGCCCGGAACGTCCGGCAGGATGCCGCCGGCGGGGCCGGGCTGCAAGCGCCGCGCTGGGCGTCCGCATTGGCCGGCGTCCGCATTGGGTTGGCGCGGCGGCGGTTCCGTGCGACCCTGGGACCAGGCGGGCGACCCGAACGACGGACGAGGGGCATGACGGAGTTCTCCGAGCAGCTGTGCAAATGGCCGCCGGCCAGCCAGCCGCTCTGGCAGGAGGCGCGCCGCTTCCCCGCGCCCGACGAGGCGATCCGCCTCTACGCGTCGCTGCCGCGCGAGGATCTGGTCCCGCGCGACCGCATCCGCGTCGGCGCCATGCCGGCGGGCGTGCATTCGAACTTCTGCCTGCTGGACCTCAGCGTCCGGCCCGACCGCGTCTTCGTCGCCGCCATGGGCGAGGAGGTGGTGGCCCGCAACGGCTATGACGGCACCGGCCGCTTCCTGGACGAGTACCTGGACGGGGAGAAGCTGGCCTGGCTGATGGAATCCTACCTGCGCGTCGTCTCCACCCGCCGGCCGGTCCTGTCGATCGTGCGCCTGACCACGGAGGGCAACGCCACGGTCGTGTCCTGGCGGGTGCTGCTGCCGGTGGGCCCGCCCGGCGGCGACCTCGCCTGCATCGCCAGCTTCCACGGCTACGAGGCGGCGGAGGGGGATGCGCGGGCGACGCCCCGCTTCCTCCTGGACGAGGGGCGCGTGGACCGCATCCTGGCGGACGCGGCGGAGACGGCGGGGTAGGGGGCGGCTCCCCGTCGGCGCCGTGGGGTTCGGATCGCCAGGCTGCCGCCCCGGCCGGCCTCGCCCGGCCCTGCCGGGAACCGGCCGCCTACCGCCCGTAGATGCGGTCCAGCACCCGGGCCACCTCCACCAGCCGCTCCGCCTCCGGGTCGAAGCGGGCGCCGGCCGCCAGCCGCGCCGCCCAGTCCGCCGCCGCCCGGCCGCCCCAGGCGTCGGGCGGGACGGCGAGCGTCTCCCGCGCGGTGCCGCGGAACCGCTCCGCCATGAAGTCGTAGAAGGAGCCGTTCACGTTGCGTAAGCTCACCCCGCCCCCGGTCCCGTAGAAGGCGGCCTCGATGACGGCGTCGCAGCCGGCCTGCAGCCGCCAGGAGCAGGCGAGCCGCACCGCCGCCCCGTCCGCCAGCCCCAGCGTGGCGACGGCGTAGTCTTCCACCCGGTCTGGCCGTGCGTCCAGCGGCTGCCCGCCGGCGAAGAGGCGGCTCTCCACGCTCTCCACCGCCGCCCCGTCCAGCGTCCAGAGCGCCAGGTCGACCAGGTGCACGCCCAGATCCATGACGCAGCCGCCGCCCGACTGGGCGGGGTCGTAGAACCACGGCTTGTCCGGCCCGTAGGCGTTGTGGAAGGTGAGGTCGACCGCGTAGACCCGGCCGATCTCGCCGCCCCGCACGATCTCGCGGATACGCCGCATCCCCTCGGTGAAGCGGTAGGAGAAATCGACGCCCAGCAGCCGGTCGGCGGCCCGCGCCGCGTCCACCACGGCCCGCGCTTCCGCCGCGGTGCGGCCCAGCGGCTTCTGGCAGAAGACGGCGACCCCGCGCTCCAGCGCCCGGATCGACTGTTCCGCGTGCAGCGCGCTGGGGGTGGCGATGACCACCCCGTCGACGCCGGCGTCCAGCAGCTCGTCCAGCGTGGCCGCGCGCTGCGCCCCCGGGGCCAGCCGGCAGGCCTCCTCCGCCATGTCGGGGGAGGGGTCGGCGACGGCCGCCACCTCGGCGCAGCCCGCCTCGAGGATGGCCTGCATGCGGTGGCGGCCGATCCAGCCCACCCCCAGGAAGCCCAGCCGCGGGCGGGCGTCGACCGCCCGGGGGGCCGCGGCCGCCGGCATCGTCCCGCTCATGCCGTCACCAGCGCCTTGAGGAAGCCGTCGGGCCGGTCGCGGGTGGCGTCCAGCGCCTCGCCCAGCCGATCCAGGGGATAGCGGTGGGTGTAGAGGGGACCCGGGTCGATGCGGCCGGCGGCGACCGCCTCCACCGCCTCGCGGATGCCCTGGACATAGACCTTGGGATCGCGCTCGTGCGCGTTGATGACGTCCAGCCCGCGCCAGTTCCAGAGCCACATGTTGACCTGCCGCGGCCCGTCCTGGTGGTAGCCGGCGACGATCAGGCGGCCCCGCTCGCGCGTCAGCTCGCCCGCCAGGTCCAGCGGCCACTGCTTGCCCACCGCCTCGACCACCCGGTCGCAGAAGGTGCCGCCGGTGAGGTCGCGGACGCGGGCGATGATGCCCTCGTGGTCCTCCATCGGGATCGTCTCGGCGGCGCCGTACGCCTTCGCCACGTCCAGCGAGAAGGGGCGGCGGGAGATGGCGATGACCCGCGCGCCGGCATCCGTCGCCAGCCGGGTCAGCAGCGCCCCCAGGAAGCCGATGCCGACGATGGCGACGGTCTGCCCGGCCTCGATGCCGCTGCGGCGGAAGATGTTCATGGCGCAGCCCAGGGGCTCGCCCGGAAAGGGCTTGCCGTCCAGCGCCGGCGGCAGCGGCACCACCGCCCCGGCGTCGGCCAGGTCGTACTCCGCGTAGCTCTTGTAGGACAGCGCCGCGACCCGGTCGCCGGGCTTCAGCCCCTCCACCCCGTCGCCGACCGCGTCGACCACGCCCCAGCCCTCGTGCCCCAGCGAGCCCGGCTCGGTCGGGAAGCGCATCCAGTCCGGCCCGGCCCAGGGCGTCAGGTTGGAGGCGCAGACGCCGCAGCCCTCCAGCCGCACCCGTACCTGGCCCGGCCCCGGATCGGGCACCGGTACCGTCTGCACCTCCGCCCGGCCCGGCCCGGTGACGGCCATGGCCCGCATCGTTCCGCTCTGCACCGCGCTCCTCCGGAAGCTTGCTGGCAACCCCGGGAAGAAGGCGCGCAAGGGGCTCCCGGTTCAAGCGGCCGGGGTCGGTACCGCCTTCTGGCCGCTTGCCTACCCCCTGGCGGCTCGCTCGGCGGGGGGCTTGGGCCGTACGGCCGGGCCTTCTCCCCCCGGATGCCCAGCTTCGGCGCCGCTTGCACCGCCCCGGGAGAAGCAGCCTTGCCCTATGAATCTGTTAGAGGGTTAAAGGGTTACCGGGTTAGAAGGTTACCGCGGCGATTCCGCCAACGGCCGAAAGGGTTTGCGGGAAATCAGGCGACCCGGACCCCAGCAATTGGCGGTCCCGACCCCAGCTTCGCGCGACCCGGACCCCACGCGCTGGCGACCCGGACACCGGTTCTTGGCGACCCGGGCCCCATGGGCGGAGTCCAGGCGACCCGGACCCCACTGTGGATAAGGGCTGGAATCCGGGGATTCAGGGGCTTGGCGACTGGAACCCCACCCGCTGGCGACCCGAACCCCAGGCGGCCGGTACCCGTGCGGCCGCCGGGAGCCCCGCCCTCCAGGCGACCCCGACCCCGGATGGAGCGGGAGAACGGCGGTTTCCCGCCGTTCCGACCCCGGCTTGGCGACCCGAACCCCAAGGGGAGGGGCGGGGCCGCTGCCGCCGGTGCGATTCCCCGGCGGAGTCGCGGTCGCCCGGCGCGCTTAAGCGACCCGAACCCCAGGCGGAGGCGACCCGGACCCCAGGGACTCGGCGGCGGCGACCCACTGAATCTTGGGGTTCGGGTCGCCTAGGCATCCCAGCCCTGGACTCTTCGGCACCCTTCGGCGTTCCTATGGTGTTGGTAAGCGGGAACCGGGCGGAGGCCCCTCCCTGGGGTTCGGGTCGCTAAGGCGGTGGGGATCCCGTGGGGTTCGGGTCGCCAACCGGGTCCGCGGCCTCCCCCGTGGGGGACGAGTCGCCAGCCAGTGGGGTTCGAGTCGCTTAAGGACGGAGGGACCAGGGATGTCGACGACGACCATGCAGGCGCTGCTTCCCGGACTGGACAGCCCCCTGATCGGCAGCGTCAAGAACGAACGCGCCATCATGGTGTACCCGTTCTTCAACCTCTCCGCCGTGGACAAGAAGACCGAGCTGCCGGTCTACGACGACGGCCGGGTCCGCATCGAGGTGAAGGGCACCAAGAGCGGCGTCGCCACCATCTACGACGCGGAGTTCGTGATCTACGTCGCCTCGCTGATGGTCGACAAGATGAACCGCGGCCTGCCGGTGACGCAGTCCTTCAGCTTCTCCGGGCACGACTTCTTCCGCGTCACCGGGGTCAGCGTCGGCGGCAAGAACTACGAGCGGTTCGAGGGGGCGCTGGACCGGCTGCAGGGCACCCAGATCAAGACCAACATCGAGACCGGCGGCGAGGGGACCGACGAGTGGTTCAGCTGGTGCAAGACCGCCAAGGTCGAGTACCGGAAAAACGCCAAAGGCGAGAAAATCATCAAGAGAATCACCGTAGAGTTGTGCGACTGGCTGTACCGGGCGATCCTGAAGGACAACCGGATGCTCACCTACGACCCCGTCTATTTCAAGCTGCCGCCGCTGGAGAAGCGGCTGTACGAGATGGCGCGGGCCCATTGCGGCAACCAGGCCGGCTTCAAGATCGGGCTTGAGAAGCTGCGCATGCGCGTGGGCTCCGACCTGGCGCTGAAGGACTTCAAGTCGCGGCTGGTGAAGATCGC
>DASPKT010000322.1:0-3835 GCA_035627915.1 Azospirillaceae bacterium | reverse complement strand
CAGGCCGCCGCTCCTGAGGGCCACGTTGAGGGCGGTCTGCTCGCTGACGAAGAGCGCCGTCCGCCGCAGGGAGCCGGACAGCAGCTCCGCCCACACCCGCCAGTGCGGCGCGCCGACCCGGGCGGCGAAGACGCCGCAGTTGAGCAAGGGATAGTCGCCCAGCCGCTCCGCGGTTTCCTCATCGAAGCAGGCCCGGTACCAGGACCGCAGGTGGGCCGGGTAGGGGGCCCCCTCGTAGAAGGGGGAATAGGAGCGGTCCAGCTCCGGCGCTATGGCGAAGCCGGCCGCGGCGGCGCCGGCCAGCAGAAGCTCGACCGCCCCCCAGTCCTGCACCCAGCAGTCCGCGTCCAGCCAGACGATCGTCTCGGCCCCGTGGACGTAGCGGGGCAGGTGGGGCCGGGACACCATGGCCTTGTAGTAGTCCGGCATCGGCCGGCCGAACGCGTGGTCCCATTCCGGCGCCACGCAGCGGGCGCCGGCCTGGGCCAGCCAGTCGCGCGCCTCCGCGCCCAACCCGACGTCGAGGACCACGATCGGCGCCTCCGCCCCGGCCGCGTGGCCGCGGACGGAGCGGACCAGCCCCTGGAGAAGGCCCAGGTACCGGTCGTCGCCGGCCGTGGCGATGGCGAAGCGCCGCGCCGGCACTACCGCTTCCCCGCCGGGCGATTGCGTGCCGCCACCCCGTCCACAGCCGAACCCCGGTCGCCGTCGCGGCATCCCGCCGCCGCCCCTAGGTACCCCATCCCGTTCCCCAGGGGCAACGGATCAGCCGGGCGGTGCCATCCTTCGCCCTGGCACCGGTGCCGCCGGCCGTGCGACGATCCCGGTCCCGAACCCCCCGGCCCCGTTGCCCCGAACCGCCGCATGCCCCTCGCCCGTCACCGCCGGACCTGCCGCGTCTGCGGCTCCCCCAGGCTGCGGCCGGTCGTCGACCTGGGGCGGCAATGCCTCCAGGGCGCCTTCCTGAAGCCGGGGCACCCGGCGCCGCCGGACCGGCGCTGGCCACTGCGCCTGCTCCGGTGCGAGGCGGAGGGCGGCGGGTGCGGCCTGCTGCAGCTGGGCGTCAGCGTGGCGCCGGAGCTTCTCTACGCCGACTACTGGTACCGCTCCGGCACCAACGCGACCATGCGCGGCCACCTGGCCGGCATCGCCGCCGAAGCGCTCGCCCTGTGCCCGGACGACAGTCCGTCCGTGCTCGACATCGGCTGCAACGACGGCACCTTGTTGTCCTGCTTCCCCCGCGGCTCCCGCCGGGTCGGGGTCGATCCGTCGGCTGCGGCCGGCGCCGGGGAGGGCGGCGTGCTGCTGCGCGGGAGCTTTCCGTCCGAGCCGGTCCTGGCGGCGCTGCCGGAGGGAGGCTTCGACGTCGTGACGACGATCGCGATGTTCTACGACCTGGAGGACCCCTGCGCCGCCGCCGCCGCCATCGCCGCCTGCCTGAAGCCCGGCGGCGTCTGGATCCTGGAGGTGTCGTACCTGCCGCTCATGCTGCTGCGCAACGCCTTCGACACGATCTGCTTCGAGCACCTGGAGTACTACAGCCTGCGCGTGCTCGAGACCGTCGCCGCGCGGGCCGGACTGCGGGTGTTCCGGGCCGCGCTGAACGACATCAACGGGGGCAGCCTGCGCTGCTACCTCTGCCATGCCGGCGCGGACGACAAGGGCGGGCCGGAGGACGCCGCCTTCCTGGAGGCGCTGCGCCGCCGCGAGGCGGCGATGGGCCTGGACCGGGACGCACCCTACCTTGAGTTCCAGGCGCGTTGCGAGGCCTTGCGGGACGGGTTGTTCGCGCGGCTGCGCGCCATCCGCGCCGCGGGCGGGACGGTGCATGTCTACGGCGCCTCCACCAAGGGGAACGTGCTGCTGCAATGGTGCGGGATCGGGCCGGGGCTGGTGGACTGCGCCGCCGACCGGAACCCGGAGAAAGCCGGGGCGACCACGTTGGGGTCCGGCATCCCGATCGTGTCGGAGGAGACGTCGCGGGCCCTGCGGCCCGACTGGTACCTGGTCCTGCCCTGGCATTTCCGCCAGGAGTTCCTGGAGCGCGAGCGCAGGACCGTGGAGGCCGGGACGAAGCTGCTGTTCCCCCTGCCGGCCATCGAGGTGGTCGACGCCGCCGGCCTGGAGGCGGCCATGGCCGGCCCGCCGGGCCCCGAGGCGCTGCTGGGGCTGGCGGCACCGGCGTGAGGCGGCTCAGGCGCCGGCGAGGATATCCCGGACGAGGCGGTCCAGGGCGGCCAGGTCGATCTCGACCGGCACGTCCAGCCGGTCCAGCGGATCGGCGGGAAGGCTCGACGGGTCGGCGGGGAAGCGGCCGGTCAGGCGGCGGCTTCGCCCGACCAGGGAGCTCTGCGTCCCCATCTGCCGGTTCCAGTTGGAGCCGGCGTGGAAGAAGTCGGGATTGGCCAGGTGGACCCAGGTGCAGCCGGGCGGCATGAACACGTGGTTGGCTGTGCCGGCGCCGATCGGCGCCACGACGATCTCGGCGCCCGCGACCAGCTCCACCGTCTCCAGCACCCCCAGCCGCTCCGGCTGCACGGTTTCGAACCCGTACCCGGCGAGCAGGGAGGCGACCCCGGCGTCGTTGGCGATGCGGTGCTTCGGCGCCGCTCCGCGGCGCGACAGGTACACCCGACTCGGCCCCGGGGTGCCGCGGACGCGGGGCAGGAAGGTTTCCCGCAGCCAGCGGTACGCGACCGGATAGGGGACGGAGGAGGGCATGGCGGCGCGCCGGAACCGGTAGAGGACCCGGACCTCCCCGGGCTCCACCCGGGCGCGCATGTCGGCGAT
Organism: Azospirillaceae bacterium; assembly: GCA_035627915.1. Taxonomy (GTDB): domain Bacteria; phylum Pseudomonadota; class Alphaproteobacteria; order Azospirillales; family Azospirillaceae; genus DASPKT01. The sequence continues at coordinate 1,045 of DASPKT010000322.1, read as the reverse complement.
TTGCTCGCGCGGCACGCCGGCCAGCTCCAGCATCTCGTAATGGAAGCCCCGCAGGTCGAACAGCGCCACGGGCAGGTCCGCCAGCCCGGGAACGCGGTCGCGGACCAGGAGCCGCGGCAGGATGTCGACCAGGAAATGCCAGTAGTTGGGGGTGGAGGGGAGGAACAGGCAGGGCTCCGCCACCTCAACCGGCCGGTAGAGCGGCCGCGGCAGGCGGAACAGGGCGGTGCCGCAGCCGCGCGTCACCCCGACCAGGGGCACGGCCGGGCCGGCGACGACCAGCTCCGTCTCCTCCTGCAGCAGGTGCCGGCGGCCGGCCAGCACGAAGCTCTCGTAATTGTCCTTCACGTAGAAGCCCTGCACCACCTCCACCTCGGCCTCCAGCGCGACCCCGACCCGGGCGGCGGCGGGAGAGGACAGGGCTTCGGCGTACGGCCTCAGATAGTCGGGCAGGTCCTGGAGAACGGCGGCCGGGACGGGCTGGGCGGCCGCCGTCCAGACCTCGGCCCGCAGGCCCGATGCCGCGCACCAGTCCGGGAAGTCGTGCAGGGAGACCGGGAAGATGTCGGTCTCGCCGGCCGCGACGCCGGGGAAGTCGAACCGGCTGCGGACCGCCAGCAGCGCCGCGGCAAGACCGTCATGGCCGCCCAGGAGGGAGAGGCGGATCAGGATCTCGAACCGCTCGTAGAGGAGGCCGGTCAGGCGCGGCAGGCCGGCCGCCCCCTCCAGCGCCGCCCGGCACCAGGGCCCCGGGTCCTGACCGCCGTCCACGGCCTGCGCCGCCCGGCGGGTGCAGTGGGAGAGGTAGGCCTCGCGCAGGGCGACGTCGTCCGGCGCCGCCGCCACGCCGCGGCGCAGCCGGTCGCCGGCCTCCTCCTCCCGCCCCAGCCGCCAATGGGCGTGGGCCAGGGCCAGGTGCGCCGCACCCGATCCCGGCTGGTGCCGCAGTGCCGCCTCCAGCGGCGCCAGCGCGGCCCCCGCCTCGCCCAGCTCCTCCAGGATTTCGGCGAGCGCGCAGGTCGCCCCCGCGTTGCCCGGGGCGAGC
>DASPKT010000321.1:0-38101 GCA_035627915.1 Azospirillaceae bacterium | reverse complement strand
GGTGAGGATGGATGGAGCCGGGTCTGTTACCACATCGCGGCGCACGGCAAAACACGGCATATCCCATGGCAGACAGGACCTACACCGCCCTCGGCCTGATGAGCGGCACCTCGCTGGACGGCATCGACGCGGCGCTGCTGGAGACCGACGGCCACGGGCGGGCGGAGGCCGGCGCCCACCTGACGGTGCCGTACCCCGGGGAGTTCCGGGCGCGCCTGCGCGGGGTGCTGGGCGGCCGCGGCGAGGTGGCGGCGGTGGAGCGCGAGCTGACGGAGCGCCACGCGGACGCGGTACGGCTGCTGCTGGAGCGGGCGGGAACGCCCGCCGCCGCGGTGGACCTCATCGGCTTCCACGGCCACACGATCCTGCACGCGCCGGAGCGGCGGCACACCTGGCAGATCGGCGACGGCGCCCTGCTGGCCGGCCTGACCGGCATCCCCGTGGTGAACGACTTCCGCAGCGCCGACGTGGCCGCGGGCGGGCAGGGGGCGCCGCTGGTGCCGCTGTTCCACCGGGCGCTGGCGGCGACGCTGGAGCGGCCGGTGGCGGTGCTGAACATCGGCGGGGTCGCCAACGTGACCTGGCTGGGGCGGGGGGAGCTGGACGTGGTCGCCTTCGACACCGGCCCCGGCAACGCGCTGGTGGACGACTGGGTGCTGGGCCATACCGGCCGGCCGTTCGACGTGGACGGCGCGCTGGCGGCGCGCGGCCGGGTGGACGAGGGCGTGCTGGCGGGCCTGCTGGACCATCCCTTCTTCGAGGCGCCGGCGCCGAAGTCGCTGGACCGCGACGCCTGGACCGCGCGCGCCGCGGACGGGCTGTCGGCGGAGGACGGTGCCGCCACCCTGACCGCCTTCACGGCCGCCGCGGTGGCGCGGGCCGCCCGGCTCCTGCCCGAGGCGCCGGTGCGCTGGCTGGTCGCCGGCGGCGGGCGGCTGAACGGCACGCTGATGCGCATGCTGGCGGACCGCCTGGAGGCCCCGGTCGAGCCGGTGGACGTGCTGGGCTGGTCCGGCGACGCGCTGGAGGCGCAGGCCTTCGCCTACCTGGCGGTGCGGTCGCGCCTGGGGCTGCCGCTGTCGCTGCCGGGCACGACCGGCGTGCCGGCGCCGCAGACGGGCGGCCGGTTCCACCCGCTGGAACGCTGAGTCGGTGGGTTACTCGGCGACGGCGACGACGCGGCTGCCCAGCGCGTTGTCCAGGTAGTCCTCGACGATCAGGCCGAGCGCGTCGGCCTGGTTGGCGAAGAAATGGTTGGCGCCCTCGACCTTGCGGTAGTCGATCTTGATGTCCTTCTGGTTCGACAGCTTGTTGACCAGGCGGGTCACCGAGGTCTCCGGCACGTGCTCGTCCCGGTCGCCGTGGACGATCAGGCCGGAGGCGGGGCAGGGGGCCAGGAAGCTGAAGTCGAAGGCGTTGGCCGGCGGCGCCACGGTGATGAAGCCGTCGATCTCCGGCCGGCGCATCAGCAGCTGCATGCCGATCCAGCTGCCGAAGGAGAAGCCGCCGATCCAGCAGGCCGAGGCGTTGGGGTTGTAGGTCTGCAGCCAGTCCAGCGCCGACGCCGCGTCCGACAGCTCCCCTTCGCCGCGGTCGTAGGTGCCCTGGCTGCGCCCGACGCCGCGGAAGTTGAAGCGCAGGCAGGAGAAGCCGCGCTTGGAGAAGGCGTGGAAGAGCGTGTAGACGACCTTGTTGTTCATCGTCCCGCCGTGCTGCGGGTGCGGATGAAGCAGCAGGGCGATCGGCGCGTTCGGGGCCTTGGAGTGGGCGTAGCGCCCTTCGATGCGGCCGGCCGGCCCGTTGATGATGACGTCAGGCATGCCTACCGGTCCCGCTTTCCTGCTGCTGTGCCCGCCGCGGCCGCCGCCGCCGGTAGGATCGGCCTACGGGACGCCCCGGTTCCGGGGCCGACGTCCCGGGGGGCCGTTTCTTGACCGTTCCGCTGGGTCATTCTATATCGCAACCCATGGCAAGAGGGGCGCCACGCACGGCGTCCGACGGCAGGTTCGCGCGAGCCGTTCAGGGCCCCAACTATACCACAGCGTGAGGATTGCAATTCAAGCGTCTTCGCGAAGACTTCGACGGCCGGCGTGCGTCCGTGCGGCTTGGGGCGGCGTCCGTTACGCTTCTGTGACGTCCCGATCTCTTGATGGCACCGGTGTAATCCGGCTCTGGACTTATGGAACGGCAAGGTTCGTTCCGCTGACGGAATGAAAATGACCCGATCCGCCGCCCCCGCCGGCCAGGCTTACCTCGACTGGAACGCCACCGCCCCCCTCCGGCCGGAGGCGCGCGCGGCCATGCTGGAGGCGCTGGACGAGGCGGGCAACCCGTCGTCGGTCCACGCCTTCGGAAGGCGCGCCCGCAGGCGGGTGGAGGACGCCCGCGCCGCGGTGGCCGCACTGGCCGGCGCCGACGCGGCCGGAGTCGTCTTCACCGGCAGCGGGACGGAGGCCAACAATTTGGCGCTGGCCGCCGCCCCGGAGCGGCGCCTGCTGGTCTCCGCGGTGGAGCACGCCTCGGTGCTGGAGGCGGCGCCGGGGGCGTCGCGCATCCCGGTGGACGGGCAAGGGCGGGTCGACCCGGACGCCCTCGGCCGGCTGCTGGCCGGGGGGCCGCCGGCGCTGGTCTCCGTCATGGCGGCCAACAACGAGACGGGCGTCCTGCAGCCGCTGGAGGAGATCGCCCGCGTCGCCCGGTCGCACGGCGCGCTGCTGCATGTGGACGCGGCGCAGGCGGCGGGGCGGGTGCCGTTCGACATGGGCGTGCTGGGCGTGGACCTCGCGACCCTGTCGGCGCACAAGCTGGGCGGGCCGCAGGGGGTGGGGGCGCTGCTGCTGCGCCCCGGGCTGGAGCCGCGGCCCCTGCTGCGCGGCGGCGGGCAGGAGCGGCGCCGCCGCGCCGGGACGGAGAACGTGGCCGGGATCGCCGGCTTCGGCGCCGCCGCGCGGGCGGCGCTGGCGGGGCTCGGCGCCTATGCGGACGTGGCGGCGCTGCGCGACCGGCTGGAGGCGGCCGTGATGGCAGAGGCGCCGGAGGCCCGTATCGCCGGCCGGGACGCGCCGCGGCTGCCCAACACCAGCTGCATCGCCCTGCCGGGCGTGCCGGCGGAGACGCAGCTGATGGCGCTGGACCTGGCGGGGGTGGCGGTCAGCTCCGGCTCCGCCTGCTCCAGCGGCAAGGTGAAGGTGTCGCACGTGCTGGAGGCGATGGGCTGGCCGGCGGAGCTGGCGGGCTGCGCGGTCCGGGTCAGCCTGGGCTGGGACAGCCGGGCCGATGAGGTCGAGCGCTTCCTCGCCGCCTGGACAGCCCTGCGCAACCGTGCAGCAGCAAAGCGCGGGTGCTGAGGCGCACCACGGAGGATACCTGTCCGCGCCGTTGCGGGGGCGGGTCCCGCTCCTGTATCACCCCCTGATCCCCGATACCCAGGACCGACGGCGCTGCCATGGACGACGCACCGCAGGACGGGGGCCGCCGCGGCCCCGGCAACCGGCTGGCCGCCGGCGCCATCGACGGCGACATGCTGACCTGCTGGTTCTGCCGGCGGCCGGTGTCGCAGCGCGCGCTGTTCTGCCACCAGTGCGGCAGCCTGCAGCCGCCGGCGCCGCTCGACGCCTTCGCCCGGCTGGGCCTGCCCCGCCGCTTCGAGGTCGACCCGGACGCGCTGGACCGGCAGCTCGCCGGCTTCACCCGGCCGCTGGACAGCGAGCGGGTGCGCTCGCGGGGCCCCAAGGAGCAGGCGCTGGCGCAGCGCCACCGCGACGCGCTGGCGGCGGCGCACGAGGCGCTGCGCGATCCGGTGGCGCGCGGCCGGCTGCTGCTGGAGCTGGAAGGCCGCCCGCCGGCCGCCGCGGCGCTGGACGAGCCCGACCCGCTGTGGACGGCGCTGGAGGCGGCCGGCGACGCCGCCGCGGTGGACCGGGTCGCGGCCGAGGTGGGGCGCGAGACGGAGACGGCCGTGCGCGGCCTCGCCGCCGCCTTCCGCGCCGGCAGCCTGGACCGCGCCTCCGCCCTGATCGCGCGGGCCGAGCGGCTGCGGCACCTGGCGGAGCTGGCGCGCCGGCGCCGGGCCGCCTTGGGCCAGGGCTGAGGGGCGGCCGGCCGTGAGGGGCTGCCCCCGCGCGAACGGGACTGGACAGGCGGCGCGGCTGCCCGTAACACATCGCGGTTCCGCGGCCGAGACGGCGCCGCGGCCTGCCAGTATTTGAACGGAGCGAGCGCGCAATGCCCAAGATGATCTTCGTCGAGACCGACGGGACCCGCCGCGAGGTGGACGCCCCGCTGGGCCTGTCGATCCTGGAGGTCGCGCGCCGCCACAACATCGACCTGGAGGGCGCCTGCGAGGGCTCGCTCGCCTGCTCCACCTGCCACGTGGTGGTGGCGCCGGAATGGTACGAGCTGCTGGCCGACGCCAGCGAGGACGAGGAGGACATGCTGGACCTCGCCTTCGGCCTGACCAAGACCTCGCGCCTGGGCTGCCAGATCCGCATCACCGAGGAGCTGGACGGCCTGGTGGTGCAGCTGCCCGCGGGCACGCGCAACAACCCGAAGTGACGCGGGCGGCTGGCCCAGGCGGGCCGGCACCCCATATGGGTCCCATGAACTCGCTCGGCTTCGACAAGGCGCCTGCCGACACCCGCGTGGTCGTCGCCATGTCCGGCGGCGTGGACAGCTCCGTCGTCGCGGCCCTGCTGAAGGAGCAGGGCTACGACGTGGTGGGCGTCACGCTGCAGCTTTACGACCACGGCATGGCGGTGGGGAAGAAGGGCGCCTGCTGCGCCGGGCAGGACATCTACGACGCCCGCCGCGTCGCCGACGCCTGCGGCTTTCCCCACTACGTGCTCGACTACGAGAGCCGCTTCGGCCAGGACGTGATCGAGGATTTCGCCGACAGCTACCTGCGCGGGGAGACGCCGATCCCCTGCGTGCGCTGCAACCAGCGGGTCAAGTTCCGCGACCTGCTGGACCAGGCGCGCGACCTGGGCGCCGACGCCATGGCGACCGGCCACTATGTCCGCCGCGTCATGGGGCCCGCGGGGCCGGAGCTGCACCGCGCCGCCGACCCCAGCCGCGACCAGAGCTACTTCCTGTTCGCCACCACGCCGGAGCAGCTGGACTTCCTGCGCTTCCCCCTGGGCGGCATGCCGAAGACGGAGACCCGCGCGCTGGCGGAGCGGTTCGCCCTGCCGGTAGCGGCCAAGCCGGACAGCCAGGACATCTGCTTCGTGCCCAACGGCTCCTACGCCCGGGTGGTGGAGAAGCTGCGGCCGGGCGCCATCGAGCCGGGCGAGATCGTCCATGTCGACGGCCGCGTCATGGGCCGCCACGACGGCGTCATCAACTTCACCGTCGGCCAGCGCAAGGGCCTCGGCATCGGCGGGCGCAAGGGGCCGGACGGGGAGGAGCTGGAGCCGCTCTACGTCGTCCGCGTCGAGGCATCCGCCCGCCGCGTCGTCGTCGGCCCGCGTGCGGCGCTTGCCCGCTCCCGCGTGCTGGTGCGCGAGGTGAACTGGCTGGGCGGCGCGGTGCCGGCCCAGGGCATTCCGGTCGAGGTCAAGCTGCGCTCCGCCCAGCCGGCGGCGCCGGCGACGCTGCTGCCGGACGGGCAGGGCGGCGCGGTGGTGGAGCTGGCGGAGGCCCAGTACGGCATAGCCCCGGGCCAGGCCGCCGTCTTCTACAGCGGCGACCGCGTGCTGGGCGGCGGCTGGATCGCCGCGACGGAGGCCGCTCAGGCGGCGTGAGGGCCGGGGCGGGAGCGCGGCATTCCCGGCAACCTCAATTCCGTCACCCCGGCGGAAGCCGGGGTCCAGGAACCACAGGCGCCACGGCAAACGGCCCCTGGATTCCGGCTTGCGCCGGAATGACGGTTGGGGAACGGGATGGGAGCGGATCGCGCGGCCCGCCGGATGGGCTGCCCTTCTTGCGCCGCCCGCATGGGCACAGGCGCTCGGCGGCCGGCACGAGGGTGGGGCGGCACCCAGGTGAGTGGCCCGCGCCGTCCCCGCCCGCTCAGAGCTCCAGCGACAGCTCCACGCCCTTGCGGTCGCTGTGGTCGTGCCAATGCAGGTTGCAGCGGGGCTCGTATAGGTCGGCCTGGCCCAGCTCGACGGTGCGGTCGTTGCGGTGCTTCTTGAAGCTCTTGGAGGCGTCGTGGCCGCAGACGGCGCAGCGGGAGCGCAGCTTGTGGATCGAATCGGCCATGGCGGCCAGCTGAGCGGTGATGGAGAAGGGGCGGCCGCGCCAGTCGGTGTCGAGGCCGCTGACGCCCACGTCGATGCCCTGGACCAGCAGCTCGCGGATCGATTCGACGATGTCGCCCTCGAAGTGGGGGGCGCAGCAGAACTGCACCTCGTCGATGAAGACGGCGCTGACGTCGGGGGGCACGGGCGGCATGGTGCGGATGGGGGTGGCGTCGAAGCCGACGCCGTCATGGTTGACCACGCGGTCCTCTGCGTAGCGCACGTCGAAGGCCGGCTTCAGCAGCATGATCCGCGTGCCGGTGCCATGCGTGTACCAGACCGCGCGCTTCAGGATCTCGGTCGACTTGCCCGAGAACATCGGCCCGCAGATCACCTCCAGCTTCCCGTACCGCACGCCGCCCGTCCGCCCCTTAAGGTCCCTCGAAACCGGCGCACCCTAACCCTTCCGGCAGGCATGACGCCAGCGACATGCGGGGGCCTTTCACGGGCTTGACAGCGCCGGGCGATTGGCCTACATGACGGCTCCCACGTCGGGGCGACCCGGCGGACCCTATGGCAGCGTAGCTCAGTGGTAGAGCAGGGGAATCATAATCCCTTGGTCGGGGGTTCAAATCCCTCCGCTGCTACCAGTCGAAACCCCGTCAAGCCGCCGCTTGGCGGGGTTTTTTCTTGGCTCAATCCCGGTGCGCCATGATCGGCCTTCTGCTGACCCCCATCCGCTGGCTGATCAAGCTGCTGCTGTTCGTGGCCGTCATGGCGGCGCTGCTGATGCTGCTGGCACCGGCGGTGCTGGACCTGAAGGCGCTGGCGGCCGGCGCCATGGCGGCGCTGAACGCCAGCGGGCTCGGCATCCGCATCAGCGGCGTGCCGGAGGTGGTGCAGGGCTTCCCGCCGCGCCTCGTGGTGCGCGACCTGCGCCTCGCCAATGCGGCCACGCCCGACCGGCCGTCGCTGGAGGCGAAGGAGACGGTGGTCGAGCTGGACCCCGTGCAGTCGCTGACCCAGGGCCGGGTCCAGCTCGACGCCCGGATCATGGACCCGAAGATCTACGCCGAGCGGCCGCTGGACATGAGCGGCCTGTCCTCCGGCCTCAGCACCTCCACCCTGGCGACGACGGTGACCATCGTCGGCGGCGTGGTGGTGGCGGGCAAGGCGATGCTGAAGCTGGGCAGCGGCACCGCCGTCGCGGTGGCGCCGACGCCCGTTCCGCCGGTCCCGGGTCCAGGCCCCGGCCCCGGCCCGTCCCCTGGCCCGGGCACGCCGCCGGTGCTCGTCCCGCCCGTCATCCCGCCGCCCGTGGTGTCGCCCCCGGTCGTCACCCCGCCGGGTCCGGTGGGCCCGGGTCCTGTCACGCCGGGCCCCGTGACGCCGGGTCCTGTCACGCCGGGCCCCGTTACCCCGGGCCCCGTGACGCCCGGCCCGGTCACGCCCGGTCCTGTAACGCCGGGTCCTGTAACGCCGGGTCCTGTTACGCCCGGTCCGGTCACCCCTGGCCCCGTCACTCCCGGGCCGGTGAGCCCCGGCCCGGTCACTCCCGGCCCCGTCACGCCCGGTCCCGTGACGCCGGGTCCGGTGACCCCGGGCCCGGTCACTCCCGGTCCGGTCACCCCGACCGGGCCGCAGGTGCCGGTCCCGGGCGTGCCGGGCATGTGCTACATCCAGGTGCCCTGCGGCGGCTGAGGCGTCAGGCGGCGCGCCGGCGGCGGCCGCCTTCCAGCAGCACGCAGAGCACCAGCGCCGGGATGCCGATGGCGGCGGTGCCGGCGAAGAAGAGGGCGTAGGCGGGCAGGATGCCGTGGTCCGCCGCCAGCCCCTGCACCACGGGGCCGGAGAAGCCCTTCAGCACCTTGCCAAGCAGCGCGTAGAAGGAGCTCAGCAGCGCGTACTGGGTGGCGGTGTAGCCCAGCGTCGTCAGGCTCGACATGTAGGAGACCAGCGCGATGCCGGCGAAGCCGGTGGCGAGGTTGTCGACCATGATCGCCACGGTGAAGACGGTGAGGTCGGGCCCGGCCAGCGCCATGGCGGAGAAGGCGAGGTTGGAGGCGGGGCCCAGCACGGCGCCCAGGACCAGGGTGCGCCCGAACCCCAGCTTGACCGCGCAGAGCCCGCCCAGCGCCACCCCGGCGATGGTGGCCCAGAGCCCGGCGGTGGCCCGCACCGACCCGACCGCCTCCTTGCTGAGGCCGAGGTCGACGTAAAGCGGGTTCGCCATCGGCCCCATGACGAAGTCCGGCAGCCGGTACAGGCTGATCGTCGCCAGCATCAGCAGGGCGAAGCGGCCATGGTCGCGGAAGAAGGAGAGGAACGGCCCGACCACCGCGTCCAGCAGGCCGCGCGGCGTCCAAAGCGGCGCCTCCCGCCCGGCCGCGGCGGCCCGCGCCGGCTCGGACGCGGCCAGCGTCGCGGCAAGGCCGATCGCCATGGCGATGCCGGCCGCGCCGTAGGAGGTGGCCCAGCCCGCCTTGGCCGCCAGCAGCAGGATCAGCGCGTCGGTGGCCAGGATGGCGGCGCGGTAGCCCAGCTGGAAGGCGGCCGTCAGCAGGCCCATCTCCTCGCCGCTCTCCGCCTGCTCGATGCGCCAGGCGTCCACCACGATGTCCTGGGTGGCGGACGCGAAGGCGGCCAGCAGGGCGAAGCCCGCCATGGCCGCCAGGTGGGCCTCCGGCCCCGTCGCCGCCATGCCGACCAGGCCGGCGCCGACGCCCAGCTGCGACAGCGCCATCCAGCCGCGTCGCCGGCCGAGCCTGCCCAGCAGGGGCGCGTCCGCCCGGTCCACCACGGGGGCCCAGAGGAACTTCAGGGAATAGGTCATGCCGACCCAGGACAGGAAGCTGATCGCCGCCAGATCAACCCCGCCCTCGCGCAGCCAGAAGCCCAGCGTGTTGCCGGTCAGCATGAAGGGCAGGCCGGAGGAGAAGCCCAGCAGCAGCATCAGCAGCACGCGCGGGCGGCGCAGCGCCCGCAGCACGTCGCGCCAGCCGGCGGCCCGGGGTGGCTGGGGGGCGTCGGCGGCCGGCGCCGCCTGCAAGCTGGTCATGGGTCCCGCATGCGCTGGGGTGGGTCAGGTGGGCTCAGTATAGGCGGCCCCGCCCGGACAGGGTAAGCCCCCCGGATCGGTCAGGCCGGACCGCTCACGCTCGCGGACGCGCTGCTTGGGGCTGGCGGGGAGGCAGCGCCGCCAGGCCCCGCCCGGGCCAGGACACGGCCGCCAGCGCCGCGTCGGCGGCCGCGGCCAGCCCGTCCTCGCCGGCGGCGGGGATGGACAGGCGGAGCTGCACCACCCACGGCCCGGACGGCCCCTCCACCAGCGCGGTCCAGGCGCCCGGCGGCATGTCGGCCAGCCCCTCCTGCGCGCCCGCCTCGGGCCGGTGGAAGTAGAAGGTCGCGGTGCCGCCCGGCCCCTGGTAGTCCGCCACCGCCTCGATCCCCATGTCGGAGCGGTCGTGGACGGCCGACAGGGTGAACTCCCCGAAGCGGCGCGGCACGGCGATGCCGGCGGCGTCCAGCCGCAGCGTGCCGGAGGCGGGATCGACCGTCCAGGCCAGCGCCGGCTCCGGTTCCGGCGCCACCGAGCGTGCCAGCATCTCCTCCGTGCCGACGGCGGCCAGCGGGAGCAGCAGGGCGGCTCCGGCGGCGAAGAGCATGGGGCGGGACAGGGTCATCGGCGCGTCCTCCTGGCGGAACCGGGGTGCCCCGCCCGCCCCGTTGGTAGGGCTGCCCTGCTTTCCGGGAAAGTGACAAAGGGTGGAATTGTGCCGCGCTGCGGCGTAAAGGTCTTTCCTTGCCGCCCTTCCGGGGGCAACTTTATGTCAGTTTCGGCGGGCATCAGGGGCTCGCCCAGGTGTGGACGAGGTAGCGAGATGGTGGACCAGAAGACGCGTTGGGCTCCGGACAGCTGGCGGTCGAAGCCGGTGCGGCAGCTTCCCTCCTATCCCGACCAGGCCAAGGTGGCCGCGGTCGAGACGCGCCTCGCCAACTATCCGCCCCTGGTCTTCGCCGGCGAGGCGCGGCGCCTGAAGGAGCATCTGGGCCGGGTGGCGCGGGGCGACGGCTTCCTGCTGCAGGGCGGCGACTGCGCCGAGAGCTTCGCGGAGTTCCACCCGAACAACATCCGCGACACCTTCCGCGTCCTGCTGCAGATGGCGATCGTGCTGACCTTCGGCGGCGCGACGCCGGTGGTGAAGGTCGGCCGCATGGCCGGCCAGTTCGCCAAGCCCCGCTCCGCCGACACCGAGGTGATCGACGGCAAGGAGCTGCCCTCCTACCGCGGCGACATCATCAACGGCTTCGACTTCGAGGCGGCCGCCCGCATCCCCGACCCCGAGCGCATGGTGCAGGCCTACAACCAGGCCGCGGCGACCCTCAACCTGCTGCGGGCCTTCGCCCAGGGCGGCTACGCCGACCTGCACAAGGTGCACCAGTGGAACCTGGGCTTCGTGGAGCGGTCGCCGCAGGGCGAGCGCTACCAGGACCTGGCCGACCGGCTGGACGAGGCGCTGGCCTTCATGGCCGCCTGCGGCATCACCGGTGAAACCTCCGCCCCGATCCGCGAGACCGAGCTGTTCACCAGCCATGAGGCGCTGCTGCTGCCCTACGAGCAGGCGCTGACCCGCGTCGACAGCACGACCGGCGACTGGTACGACGTGTCGGCCCACATGCTGTGGATCGGCGACCGCACCCGCCAGGCCGACGGGGCGCACGTGGAGTTCCTGCGGGGCGTGAAGAACCCCATCGGGCTGAAGTGCGGCCCCAGCATGGACCCGGACGATTTGCTGCGCCTGATCGACATCCTGAACCCCTCGGACGAGCCGGGGCGCCTGACCCTGATCGCCCGCATGGGGCACGACAAGGTGGCGGACAAGCTGCCCGGCCTGATCCGCCGGGTGAAGCGCGAGGGCCGGCAGGTGGTCTGGAGCTGCGACCCCATGCACGGCAACACGGTGAAGTCCGCCAACGGCTACAAGACGCGGCCCTTCGACCGCATCCTGGCCGAGGTGCGCGGCTTCTTCGAGGCCTGCCGGGCCGAGGGCGTGCACGCCGGCGGCGTGCATTTCGAGATGACCGGCCAGGACGTGACCGAGTGCACCGGCGGCGCCCAGGCCATCACCGAGCATGCCTTGGCGCTGCGCTACCACACGGCCTGCGACCCCCGCCTGAACGCCAGCCAGGCGCTGGAATTGGCCTTCCTGGTCGCGGAGGAGCTGAAGCGGGCGCGCCAGTCGGCCGACCGGGCCCGGCGCTCGGCCGCCGCGGAATAGGCTGCCGCGGAGCAGGCGGGCAGGCGAGGGGCGTGTCCGGGTGGACGCGCGCGGAAGTGGTGCGGGCCTCCTGAAAGAGGGTGGGGCCGTATCCGTCATCCACCTGTCATGCAACGGTCATCCGTTGTTAATGGAGAAGGTGCGGGCAGTCCGCCCGGCCGCCTTCCGCAACGGATATGCAGATGTCCCTCAGCCTGTCTCCCGGGTCCAGTCTCAGCGCCGTCCCGTCGCGCACCGCAGCCTGGGGGGGACGGCACCTGGCCGTACCGCTGCTGATCGTGCTGCTGCACGCGGTCCTGGTGAACCTGCCGGCGACCCGCGACGCCGCCCGCTGGCTGACCGACGAGAACATGCCGGTCGAGATGGTCACCTTCGTGCTGATGCTGGCGACCACCTGGATCGCGGCGCGGCTGGCGGTGCGGCTGCGGCGGACCGACACGCTGGCCTCCGCCTTCTACGGGCTGTTCGCCGCCGGCATGTTCTTCATCGCCATGGAGGAGGTGTCCTGGGGCCAGTGGCTGGTCGGGTTCGAGACACCGGCGGAGATGCGGGCCCAGAACGTCCAGGGCGAGTTCAACCTGCATAACCTGCAGGGCGCGCACGAGCTGATCGAGCTGATGCGCGTCGTCTTCGGCGTCGGCTCGCTCATCGGCATCGCCGTGGGCGCCCTCGCCGTCGCCCGCAACGTGGCGGTGCCGGCGAAGCTGCTGCCCTGGTTCCTGATCATCACCGTGCTGTCGGTGGCGGACATGGTGTTCGCCTACGTGACCGTCCCGCACCGCATCTCCTGGACCGTCAGCGAGCTGATGGAGACGGTGGAACTGCTGATCGCCATCGCCACCCTGTTCTACGTGCAGCACCACGCCCGGCGCCTGCTGCGGCGGGAGCCGGGGATCGGCTGAGCGCCACGGGACCTGAACGCTGAGGCGTTGCCCCGGGCGGGCCGTCCCGGGCACTCTGGCCGCCCCCGAGTTCGCAGGAGAGGGCGGCCATGAACCTCGACGTGCCCGACGCCGACGGCACCATCCGGTACTACGACAGCGACTATCCCTGGCCGGAGGAGGTCGCCGACCGCCCGGACCGGCTGGAGACGCTGGCGCGCACCGGCATCCTGCAGGACATCCGCTACTACGAGGCGCAGGTGGAGGCGGTCGGCGGGCCGGTGCTGGACGTCTTCTGCGGCACCGGGCGCATCACCATCCCGGTGGCGCGCCGGGGCGTCGCCGTGACCGGCGTCGATTCGTCCGCGGTGCAGCTGGAAGGCCTCCGCGCCCGGCTGGCGGCGGAGCCGGAGGCGGTGCGCGCCCGGGTGCAGGCGGTGGCGGGCGACCTCGCCGCGCTGGACCTGCCGCGCCGCGACTTCCGCCTGGCGCTCTGGCCCTTCAACGGGCTGATGCTGGTGCCCGACTTCGACGCCCAGATGGAGTGCCTGCGCGCCATCGCCCGGCACCTCGTCCCCGGCGGGCGCCTGGCGCTGGACGTCGCCAACCCGCTGGTGATGCCGCTGGGGGCGCTGGCGACGCCCGAGGTGTCGCCCGACCGTACCAACCGGCAGACCGGCAACACCTACAACAAATTTTCCATGCTGGACGCCATGGATGCCTCCCAGGTCCAGCGCAACCGCGGCTGGTACGACGAGATCCTGCCCGACGGCAGCATCCGCCGCACCCCCTACGCCTTCTCCTGGCGCCTGGTGTTCCGCTACGAGCTGGAGCTGATGCTGGACAAGGCGGGCTTCCGGCTGGAGCGCCTGGACGGCGGCTTCTTCGGCGAGCCGTTCGAGGCCGGCAGCCCCAAGATGGTGGCGGTGGCGGAGCGGGTGTAGGGGGGCTGGCTGCCCCGGGTGAAGGGCAGCGGGGGCGTGGTGCGGCCTTCGACAGGCTCAGGCTGAGGATCGTTGAGATGCTCCCTGGGGGAGGTTGCTGCTCCGGCGACGCAGGGCTTTGCATCCACCGCCCCTCCTGCTGGGTAGCATTGCACGGTTGCGCCCTACGTTTTCGTCACCCCCGCGTTTGCGAAGCTGGCGCGAAGCGCCTAGGCGGGGGCCAGGCATTCAGCCTGCAATCCGGCCCGGTCAGGGAGCGCTGACGGCACCGTGGGCGTCCTTGTCGCGCCACAGCGCAAGCCGAATACCTGGATGCCCGCCTCGGCGGGCATGACGGTGGAGCAGGAGGGCTAAGCGGCAGCGCTCCCACATCCGGCCTGGCATCTCCTGATCCTCTTGCTGAGCTTGGTCGGAAGCACGCACCCCCGTGACATCGGTGGGACCGCGCCCCTCGGCCACCCTCCCGCCACGATCCGCCGCTCCGATGGCGGGGACGAGCTGGAGAACCGAGGCGCAGCCGATGACACCGCGGACGTTCCTGTTGCTTATCCTTCCGGCGGCGCTGGCCGCCTGCGCCTCGCCCTGCGAGCGGATCGAGGATGATTTTCGGCAGCTGAACGCGGATGCCATCCGCCGGCCGGGGCTGCTGATGGACGGCACCTATCTGGACGAATTCCGCGATCTCGCCGCCCGCAGCGTCGAGAACCGCTGCCTGGAGTGATGCCGGGAAATTCAGGGCGCGCGGTCGCGTGGCGGTTGCCATCCGCTGCATTTGATGCAAATTTCGCAAGAATGCCGGAGGTTCACCGGCGGCTGCGCATGCATGTGCCGGGGGGCGCCGGGTTCCCGTGATTCCGCAGAGGCTGATCGACAGTTTCGTGCCGGCCGCCGTGACGGCCGGCGGCGACCCGGCGCGGCTGATCCGCTACCGCGGCTTCGTCGCGGCCACGCTCGCCATGCTGGCGGCCAACCTCGCCATCGTCGCCATCGCCGTGGTGCAGGCCGGCGGCGGCCCCTGCATGGAGGCGGCGCACTGGGGCGCCAACGCCGTCATGCTGATGGCGGCGCTGGCCGCCACCCGGCTGACCGGCCGGGTCCGCCCCATCAACCTGGCCGCGCACCTGCTGAGCACCCTGTTCCTCGGCAGCATGCTCTACTTCAACGGCGGGCTGGCGTCGGAATACCTGCTGCCCATCGCCGTGGCGGTGGGGGTGTCGGGCAGCTACGGCCGGTCCTCCACCGTGGCGATGACGACGGCGAGCTACCTCGTCATGTTCGCCGTCCTCTACGGGCTGCACCTGGCCGGGCGGGTCGCGGGCGACGTGCCTGTCGCGGAGGTGCATGTCCGCTTCGCCCTCACGGCCGTCTCCCTGCTGCTGCTGCTGTCGGGCAGCCTGATCGCGGAGCGGGCGCGGCTGGGCAAGAGCCGGCTGCTGCGCGACGCGCTGGAGCAGGCGGAGGAGCGGCGGGCCCGGGCGGAGGAGGCGCTGGCCGAACTGGCGCGCACGCGCGAGCAGGTGCTGGCGCAGGAGCGCATGGCCTCGCTCGGCAGCATGGTCGCCGGCATCACCCACGACGTC
Source organism: Azospirillaceae bacterium (assembly GCA_035627915.1). Taxonomy (GTDB): domain Bacteria; phylum Pseudomonadota; class Alphaproteobacteria; order Azospirillales; family Azospirillaceae; genus DASPKT01. Next base: position 23,238 of record DASPKT010000321.1, on the reverse strand, counting down.
AGCACGCCTCTGGGCCTGGTCATGACCGGGGCGGGGGAGCTGGCGGCCCAGACGGACGCGGTGCGCCGGGGCATCGCGGAGGGCAGGCTGAAGAAGAGCGAGCTGGAGGCCTATCTCCAGCAGGTCCAGGACCTCGCCGCCGCCATCGGCTTCAACGGGGAGCGGGCCGCCGGCCTGATCGATTCGTTCAAGGCCGTGTCGGTCGACCAGGCCAGCAGCGGCCGGCGGAGCTTCGGGCTCGCCGACTACATCGACGACGTGGTGACGAGCCTGGCGCCCACGCTGAAAAGGCACGGCCACGCGGTGCGCGTGGACTGCCCCGCCGGGATCGTGGTGGATGGCTATCCCGGCTGCTTCGCCCAGGTGCTGACCAACCTGGTGATGAATTCCGTCGTGCACGCCTATCCCGACGGGCGCGCCGGGACGCTGAGCATCACGGTGGAGCGCATGGGCGAGGGGGCGGTGCGCCTGACCTACGCCGACGACGGGCGCGGCATCCCGCGGGAGCTGTGGGGGCGGGTCTTCGATCCCTTCTTCACCACCCGGCGCGGCTCCGGCGGCAGCGGCGTCGGGCTGCACATGGTCCACCGCATCGTGACCGAGGCGATGGGCGGCACGGTGGAGCTGGGGGAGGCCGCGGGCGGCGGCGCCCGCTTCACCCTGGCGTTCCCGCTGTCGGCACCCGCCCGGGACGCGGCGCCGGCGGTGCTGCTGGCCGGCTAGCGGTGCCGGGGCCGGCCGTGCTATCGGTGCCGCCCCCGCCGTCCCGCGCAGCAATCCGATCCAGATGACCGTCGCCGTCCGCTTCGCCCCCAGCCCCACCGGCCTGCTCCACATCGGCAACACGCGGGCGGCGCTGCTGAACTGGCTGTTCGCCTGCCGCCACGGCGGCAGCTTCCTGCTGCGCCTGGACGACACCGACCGCGAGCGCTCCACGCCGGAGTTCGCCGCCGCGATCGAGCGCGACGTGCGCTGGCTGGGCCTGGACTGGGACCGTTTCGCCCGCCAGTCCGACCGGCTGGACCGCTACGCCGCCGCGGCCGAGGCGCTGAAGGCGGCCGGCCGCCTCTACCCCTGCTACGAGACGGCGGAGGAGCTGGGGCTGAAGCGCAAGGCGCAGCTGGCGCAGCACAAGCCGCCGCTCTACGACCGCGCGGCGTTGCGGCTGACCGATGCCGACCGGGCCCGGCTGGAGGCGGAGGGGCGGCGCCCGCACTGGCGCCTGCTGCTGGAGCACGTCCCCGTCGCCTGGAACGACATGATCCGGGGGCCGCAGCATTTCGAGGGGCGCGACCTCAGCGACCCCGTGCTGATCCGCGAGGACGGCCAGCCGCTCTACACCTTCGCGTCGGTGGTGGACGACATCGAGCTCGGCATCACCCACGTCATCCGGGGCGAGGACCACGTCGCCAACACGGCGGTGCAGATCCAGCTCTACCGCGCGCTGGGCGGGCCGGTGCCGCTGTTCGGCCACTTCCCCCTGATCACCGACGCGGGCGGGCAGGGGCTGTCGAAGCGGCTGGGCAGCCTGTCCCTGCAGAGCCTGCGCGAGGAGGCCGGGGTGGAGCCGATGGCGATCCTGTCGCTGCTGGCGAAGCTGGGCACCGCCGACCCGGTGGAGGCGCGGCTGACGCCGGCGGAGCTGGCGGCGGAGTTCGACATCTCCCGCATCGGCCGCGGCACGCCCAAGTTCGACCCCGCCGACCTGGAGCGGCTGAACGCCCAGATCCTGCACGCGACACCCTTCGAGGCGGTGCGGGAGCGGCTGGAGGCGATGGGCATGGCGGGCGCGGACGCCGCCTTCTGGGAGGCGGTGCGGCCAAACCTCGCCCGGCTCTCGGACGCGGCGGAGTGGTGGGCGGTGACGCACACGGCGCTGGCGCCCGTGCTGCCGGACCCGGACTTCGCCGCCCGCGCCGCCGCCCTGCTGCCGCCGGAGCCCTGGGACGCCGGGACCTGGGGGCTCTGGACCGCGGCGGTGAAGGAGGCCACCGGGGCCAAGGGCAAGGCGCTGTTCCTGCCGCTGCGCCTGGCGCTGACCGGCCGCGAGCATGGACCGGAGCTGAAAACCCTGCTACCCCTGATCGGGCGGGAGCGCGCGCTGGCGCGCCTCTCGGGCCGGACCGCCTGACGGCGGCGATGGAGAGCGGGGGAAGCGTGGCGATGGGTGCCGTGAACACGATCCGGAAGGGCCTCTGTTGTCGGGCGTGAGCCCGCCCCGACCCGACCTTGTCCCGTCCCCATAGACCCGAGACCGCCAGAGATGTCCCTGCACCTGTACAACACGCTGACGCGCGAGAAGGAAGCCTTCGCGCCGCTGGACCCCGCCAACGTCCGGCTCTATGTCTGCGGCCCGACCGTCTACGACTACGCCCACATCGGCAACGCCCGCACCTTCACCGCCTTCGACGTGCTGGCCCGGCTGCTGAAGCAGCTCTACCCGCGCGTGACCTATGCGCGGAACATCACCGACGTCGACGACAAGATCATGGACCGCGCCAAGTCGAGCGGGGAGCCGATCGACGGCGTCACCGCCCGCACCACGGCGCAGTTCCACGCCGACATGGACGCGGTCGGCCTGCTGCGCCCGGACGTGGAGCCGCGGGCGACGCAGCACATCGACGCCATGGTGGCGATGATCGGCCGGCTGGTCGCGGGCGGCTTCGCCTACGCGGCGGAGGGCCACGTGCTGTTCCACGTGCCGGCCATGGCCGACTACGGCCGCCTTTCCCGCCGCAGCCAGGACGAGCTGGTCGCCGGCGCGCGGGTGGAGGTGGCGCCCTACAAGAAGAGCCCGGCCGACTTCGTGCTGTGGAAGCCGTCCCAGGACGACCAGCCCGGCTGGGACAGCCCCTGGGGCCGCGGCCGCCCCGGCTGGCACATCGAGTGCTCCGCCATGACCGCGGCGCACCTGGGCGAGGTGTTCGACATCCATGGCGGCGGGCTGGACCTGATCTTCCCCCACCACGAGAACGAGATCGCCCAGAGCCGCTGCGCCAACGGCACCGCTGTCATGGCGAAGGTCTGGATGCATTCGGGCTTCCTGACCGTGGCCGGCGACAAGATGTCGAAGTCGCTGGGGAACTTCTACACGGTGGCGGAGCTGCTGGAGGAGTTCCCGGGCGAGGCCATCCGCCTGGCGCTGATGTCGGCCCATTACCGCCAGCCCCTGGACTTCACCAAGGACGGGCTGCGCCAGGCCCGCGGGACGCTGGACCGCTGGTACGGCGTGCTGCGGGGCCTGGACGGCGTGCCCGACGCGCCGGTCCCGGCCGAGGTGCTGGCCGCGCTGGAGGACGACCTCAACACGCCGCTGGCGCTCAGCCACCTGCACGCGCTGGCCAACGCCTTCCACGCCGTCTCCGATCCCCAGGCGAAGCTGGCCGCGGCGGCCGGGCTGAAGGCCGCGGGGCGCCTGCTGGGGCTGCTGTCGGGCGAGCCCGAGGCCTGGTTCCGCTGGACGCCCAAGGGCGCCGACACGCTGGACGAGGCCGCCATCGAGGCCGCCATCCAGGCCCGCAAGGACGCCCGCGCGCGCAAGGACTTCAAGGAGGCCGACCGCATCCGCGCCGAGCTGCTATCCAAGGGCGTGGTGCTGGAGGACGGGCCGCAGGGGACCAGCTGGAAGCGGGCGTAGCCTTCGGGGGGCGGGGTCCGGGGCAGCGGGGGCGTAGTGCGGGCTTCGACAGGCTCAGCCTGAGGGGCGTGTTGCTGCTCCCTGGGTAGGATGCTGCTCCGGAGATGCCGTCTGGCCTGGCATCCTCCGCTCCTCATGCTGAGCTCGGTCAGAAGCACGCACAGCATGCCAGCCGCACCCGGCACCGCGGCGCAAAGAACAAGGGCGGCACCCCGACCGGTGCCGCCCTTCTTCCGCCTCACCCCGCCGGGTAGAGGATGCCGACGCCCGGCCCCAGCGGCCAGGCGAGCCAGTACCAGCCCAGGCACAGGACGATGGAGGCGACGCCGAACCATAGGGCGTAGGGCAGCATGACCGCGATCAGGCTGCCGATGCCGAAGTCCTTGCCGTACTTCTGGCCGAACACGATCACCAGGGCGAAGTAGGTGGTCATCGGCGTGATGACGTTCGTGAAGCTGTCGCCGATGCGGTAGAAGGCCTGGGCCGCCTCCGGCGACATGCCGAGCAGCATGAACACCGGCACGAAGATCGGCGCCATCAGCGCCCACTTGGCCGAGGCGCTGCCGATGAAGAGGTTCACGACCGAGGACAGGATCAGGAACAGCACGATCAGGACGGCGCCGGTGACCCCCGCCGCCTTCAGCGCGGCGGCGCTGTTGACCGCCATCCAGATGCCGAGGTTCGACCACTCGAACAGCTTGATGAACTGCGAGACCGCCAGCACCAGCACGATGTAGTAGCCGAGGTCGGACATGGTCCCGGCGGCCAGCTTCACCGCCTCCTTCTCGGTGCGGAAGGCGCCGACGGTGCGGCCGTAGATCAGGCCCGCCACCAGGAAGGTGATCGCCAGCAGGGCAACCAGACCGTGGTAGAACTGGTCGAGCGAGCCGTTGGGACCGCGCAACGGGCCCGCCTCGGGGATGGCCGCCGCCAGGATCAGCACCCACATCACCAGGAACGTCCAGGAGGCGCGCCGCATGCCGCGCCGCTGCGCCTCGTTCAGCGCGGCGACCTCGGGGATGTCGGCGGCGCCGGCGGCACCCTGCCAGGGGCCCAGCCGCGGCTCCACCACCCGGTCGGTGATCCAGATGCCGATGGCCGTATAGAGCGGGACCAGGGCCGCCATCAGGTACCAGTTGGCGGTGATGGTTATGGTGATCTGCGGGTCGATCAGCCGCGCCGCCGTCTGGGTGATGCCGGCCAGCAGCGCGTCCAGCGAGGAGATCAGCAGGTTGGCGGAATAGCCGCCGGACACGGCGGCGAAGCCGGCGGCCAGGCCGGCGATCGGGTGGCGCCCGGCGCCCGCGTACAGCGCCGCCGCCAGCGGGATCAGGATCACGTAGCCGGCGTCGGAGGCCAGGTTCGACATGATGCCGGCGAACATGATGGTGCCGGTCAGCGACCAGGCCGGCATGCGCTGCACGAAGGCCGACAGCACCGTGCCGATATAGCCCGTCTTCTCCGCGAAGCCGACCCCGACCATCGCCAGCAGCACCATGCCCAGCGGCGGGAAGGCCGCGAAGATGGCCGGCATCTCCGCCAGCCAGCGCCTGATCTGGTCGGCCGACAGCAGGTTGACGACCGGTACGACGGCCTTGGTGTTGGGATGCTCCACCGCCGCCCCGCCCAGGCTCGCCAGCAGCGACAGGCCGAACAGGAAGGCGATCAGGATCAGGAACAGCGTGACCGGGTCCGGCAGCTTGTTGCCGGCCCGCTCGACCCCGTCCAGCAGGCGGTCGGAAAGGCTTCTGGTGCTCATAAGGTCTCCCCCGTTTGGGGAGGACCATGCACGGGAAGGCCCCGGCCGGCAACAGGATGTGGGGGGCGGTCGCGCCCTGCCCATGCCCTGTTGCCCTCACCCTTGCTCGTCCGCCCTCTCCCTTGTCCGCCCGCCCTCTCCCCTCGAGGGAGAGGGAAGGGGCCCATTGCGCAGCAATGGGAGGGGTGAGGGGGCCCGGTCGTGAGGCAGCGGCGAGGGCGTGCGGGCTTCGACAGGCTCAGCCTGAGGGACGTGGTGCTGCTCCAGAGGGAAAGGCAGCGGGAGCGGCGTGCGGGCTTCGACAAGCTCAGCCTGAGGGACGTCTAGATGCTCCCCATGGGATTGGCTATCTGGCCTGGCACCCACCGCCCTTCATGCTGGGCTTGTCGAAGCACGCACTGCGTCCCAGCCTTACCCAGGCTCATCAACCGTCGTCCCGAGTCCCACCCCTCACCCTCCCGCCGCCTTGCGGCGGCGGGTCCCTCCCTCTCCCTCAAGGGGAGAGGGCGAGGGGGAGAGCGGGTGAGGGGGCGGTTCCCGGCCTCAGGTCAGGTCGATCCAGACCGTCTTGAGGTCGGTGTACTTCTCCATCGCGTGCAGCGACTTGTCGCGGCCGAAGCCGGACTGCTTGAAGCCGCCGAACGGCGTGGTGATGTCGCCGGCGTCGAAGCAGTTCACCCAGACCGAGCCCGCCTTGATCGTGCGGGCGGCGCGCATGGCCGTGGTGATGTCCTTCGTCCAGATCGCCGCGGCCAGGCCGTAGATGGTGTCGTTGGCGATGCAGAAGGCCTCGTCGGCGTCCCGGAAGGTGATGGTGGAGAGGACCGGCCCGAAGATCTCCTCCTTCGCGATCCTCATGTCGTTGCGCACCCGGTCGAACACGGTCGGCGCCACGTAGTAGCCGCCGCTCTCGGCGCGCATCCGGTGGCCGCCCGACTTCAGCTCGGCGCCCTCGGCCTTGCCGGCCTCGATGTAGCCCAACACGCGGTTCATCTGCTTGTCGTCGACCATGGCGCCCATGCGGGTCTCCGGGTCGAGCGGGTCGCCGGGCTGCCACTTCTGCCCCCAGGCGACGACCTTCTCCAGGAACTCGTCCTTGATGCTCTCGTGCACCAGCAGGCGGGAACCGGCGTTGCAGACCTCGCCCTGGTTGAAGAAGATGCCGCCGGCCGCCTCGGCGGCGATCCGGTCCAGGTTCTCGGCGTCGGGCATGACGATGTGCGGGGTCTTGCCGCCGCACTCCAGCGAGACGCGCTTCAGGTTCGATTCGCCGGAGTACTTCATGAAGTACTTGCCGACCTCGGTGGAGCCGGTGAACGTCACCATGTCCACGTCCATGTGGCGGCCCAGCGCCTGGCCGGCCGTCTCGCCGAAGCCGGGGACCACGTTCAGCACGCCGGCGGGCAGGCCGGCCTCGACCGCCAGCTCGGCGACGCGCAGCGCCGTCAGCGGCGACTGCTCGGCCGGCTTCAGCACCACCGAGTTGCCGGTGGCGAGCGCGGGGCCCAGCTTCCAGCAGGCCATCATCAGCGGGAAGTTCCACGGCACGACCGCGGCGATGACGCCCAGCGGCTCGCGCAGGACCAGCGCCAGGGCGTTGTCGGCGGTGGGGGCGACCTGGTCGTAGACCTTGTCGATGGCCTCCGCGTAGTAGGCGATGCAGCGGGCGGAGAGCGGGATGTCGATGCTGCTGCTGTCGCGGATGGGCTTGCCCATGTCCAGCGTCTCCAGCAGCGCCAGCTCGGTGGCGTGGTCCAGGATCAGCTGGGCGAAGCGCTGCAGCACGCGCTTGCGGTCGCGGGGCGCCATGCGGCTCCACACGCCGCTCTCGAACGCCTTGCGGGCCGAGGCCACGGCGCGATCCACGTCCTCGCTCTCGCAGGCGGCGACCTTGGTCAGCACCTGGCCGGTGGCCGGGCTGACGCAGTCGAAGGTCTTGCCGCCGGCGGCGGGGACGTAGCGGCCGTCGATGAAGGCCTGGTTGCGGTAGTCGAGGCGGCGCGCCTGGTCGTGCCAATCGGTCTTGAGGGCCGCGGACATGGGCTGTTCTCTCCCTTGAGCTCTGGCTGTTTGGCCGGCAGAGTGCGTCAGCGAACCTGTATAGGCAACCCCCGACGATGCCGTGACGGCCCCGCGGTGCGGGCAGGGCAGGGCAGGGCAGGGAGATCCCCGACGATGCGGCGCTACTGGGAGGACATGACGGCCGGGATGGCCGCGGCGCTGCCGCCCGACACGGTGGCGGTGCTGCCCGTGGCCTCCATCGAGCAGCACGGGCCGCACCTGCCGCTCTCCACCGACGCGGTGATCTGCCGGGGCATCCTGGCCCGCGCGGTGGACCTGGCGCCGGACGGGCTGCCGCTGGCCGTGCTGCCGCTGATGCCGCTGGGCCACGCGCCGGAGCACACCGCCTTCGCCGGCACCCTGTCGCTGCCGGCCGAGCTGCTGCTGCGCCTGTGGAAGGAGGTCGCCCGGCAGGTGCACAGGGCCGGCGTCCGCCGCCTGGTGCTGTTCAACGCCCACGGGGGCAACCCGCCGGTCATGGACATCCTCGCCATGGAGCTGCGCGCGGAACTCGGCATGTTGGTGGTCCCGGCCGGCTGGATGCGCCTCGGCCTGCCCGATGGGGTGGTGGAGGAGGACGAGCTGGCCTGGGGCATCCATGGCGGGCTGGTGGAGACCTCCGTCATGCTGCACCTCCGCCCCGACCTGGTGCGCGATGACCGGGCGCAGGCCTGGCGGTCGGAGGCCACCCGCATCGCCGCGGAGAACCGCCTCCTGCGCGCCTACGGCCGGATCGGCATGGGCTGGATGGCCCAGGACCTGAACCCCGCCGGGGTGGTGGGCGACGCCGCCGCGGCCGACGCCGAGACCGGCCGCGCCCTGGTGGAGCACGCCGCCGCCCGGCTGGTGGAGCTGCTGGGGGAGGTGAGGCGGTTCCCGGTGGAGCGGTTCGGCCGGTAGGTTCGGAATGTAGGTCGCATGGAGCCGCAGGCGGAATGCGACGGGCCGCACGGGCAGTCGTCGCATTGCGCTGCGCTCCATGCGACCTACCGCTCGCGGGCGGCGCGGTGCGGCCTTCTGCCCAAGCTCAGGCCAAGGGGCGTATTGATGCTCCCTCTGGGGCCCGTGCGTTCTCTGGCTACGCTTGGCCTGGCATCCAACCTACCTCATGCTGAGCCTGTCGAAGCACGCACAGCCTCTCAGCCGCACCTGCGGCGCCGACCGGGGCTTGGACACTTGACCCCTCCCTTGGTAAGGGAGCGGTCGAGAGTTGAACCAGCCACCCGAGGGCCCCCGATGAAGCGCCTCCTCCTCGCCGCCCTGCTGCTGTGCCTGGCGCTGCCCGCCGCGGCGGCCGAGCGCATCGTGTTCGCCACCGACTGGAAGGCCCAGGCCGAGCAGGGGGGCTTCTACCAGGCGGTCGCCAAGGGCTATTACGCCAGGCGCGGGCTGGACGTGGTGCTGCGGCAGGGCGGGGTGGGGATGGACCCGCAGCAGCTGCTGGCGGCGGGGGCCATCGATGCGGCCATGGGCTCCAGCGGGTTCTTCCAGCTGAACCTGACGGAGGCCGGCGCCGACGTGGTGACCGTCGCCGCCCTGTTCCAGAAGGACCCGTGGATGCTGATGACGCATCCGCGCGACGACGTGAAGTCGCTGGCCGACATGAAGGGCAAGCCGATCCTGATCGGCGACCCCTCGGTCAACACGATCTGGCGCTGGCTGAAGTCCCGCTACGGCTTCCAGGACGCCCAGATCCGGAAATACACCTTCAACCTGGCCCCCTTCCTGGTGAACCGGGAGGCGATCCAGCAGGGCTACGTGACCAGCGAGCCCTTCACCGCGGAGAAGGCGGGGGTGAAGCCCGTCGTGCACCTGCTGGCGGACGAGGGATACCTCAGCTACTCCGCCATGATCATGGTGCAGGGCCGGCTGCTGAGGGAGAAGCCGGACGTCGTGCGCGCCTTAGTGGAGGCCAGCATCGAGGGCTGGCGCGACTACCTGCACGGCGACCCGTCGCCCGCCAACGCGCTCATCAAGCGCGACAACCCCGAGATGGACGACGCCACCATCGCCTACGCGATATCGGCCATGAAGCGCCACGGCATCGTCGAGAGCGGCGACGCCGGGCGCCTCGGCATCGGCGCCATGACAGAGGCCCGCTGGTCCGAGTTCGCCCGCACCATGCAGGAGCTGGGCATCTACCCCGCCGGGCTGGACTGGCGGAAGGGCGTGGACTTCCGCTTCGTGGGCGGGGGGAAGTAGGGGGCGCCGTCTGGGGGCGGGTGCGCCGGCGGGGAGGCCTTGGAACCCTCGACTGTCTTGTCCTCTGAATCCTCAACCGTCATGCCCGCGGAGGCGGGCATCCAGGCATTCAGCGTGCTCCGGCGCTGGGTGGAAGGGCACCCACGTCACCGCTGGCGCCCTTTGCGAGGCCGGATAGCGGGCTGAATGCCTGGACCCCCGCCTCCGCGGGGGTGACGTGGTGGGGTGGGGTGGGGCGAGGGCGCCAGGAGGGCTCAGGGCGTGACGCGAAGCAGGCATCCGCACCCGCCGCGCAGCCTCCCGCCCGTGCCATCCGCCGAAGGCAGGAGTCCGGCCGGTCGCATCGGGCGCAGCGCATTGCGACAGGCCGTGGACCGTCGCATTGCGCCTTCGGCTCCAGGCGACCTACGTCCGCCGTCCCCGCAAAGAAGAAGGGGGACGCCGCGGCGTCCCCCTGTCCCTCACTCCACCGTCCGGACCTTCACGTAGGAGCCGGGAGCGTTCTCGATCGGCTTCAGCTTGCCGTCGCCGGGCACGCGGGCCTTGACCTTGCCGCCGCCGAACTTGGCCACCCACTTGCCGTACTCGGGCCACCAGCTGCCCGGGATCTGCTTGGCCCCGGCCAGCCATTCGTCCGGGTTCTTCGGCAGCTTCGTGTTCAGGAAGTGGCTGTACTTCTCGGCCGCCGGCGGGTTCACCACGCCGGCGATGTGGCCGGAGGCCGCCAGCACGAACTTGACCGGGCCGGAGTAGAGCTGCGTCGCCGCATAGGTGCTCTTCCACGGCGTGATGTGGTCCTCGCGCGTGGACAGCATGAAGGTCGGCACCTCGATCTTCCGGAGGTCGATGGGCACGCCCTTCAGGCTGACGCCGCCCGGCTGCACCAGCAGGTTCTTCTGGTACATGTTGCGCAGGTAGAAGCTGTGCATCGCCGCCGGCATGCGGGTGGCGTCGGAGTTCCAGTACAAGAGGTCGAACGGGAACGGGTCCTTGCCCAGCAGGTAGTTGTTCACCACGAACGACCAGATCAGGTCGTTGGCGCGCAGCATGTTGAAGGTGGTGGCCATGGCCTGGCCGTCCAGGTAGCCCTGGTTGCGCATCTTCGCCTCGAGCGCGCTGATCTGCTCCTCGTCGATGAAGACGGAGAGCTCGCCCGCTTCCGAGAAGTCGGTCATGGTGACCAGGTACATGGCGCTCTTGACCCGGTCGTCGCCCTTGGCCGCCATGTAGGCCAGCGTGCTCGCCAGCAGCGTGCCGCCGATGCAGTAGCCGATGACGTTGTACTCGGTCTCGCCCGTGGCCTCGGTCATGGCGTCGAAGGCGGCCAGCGGCCCCTCCGCCATGTAGTCCTCGAACTGCTTGCCCATCAGCTCCTCGGTCGGGTTGACCCAGGAGACGATGAAGACCGTGTGGCCCTGCTCGGTCAGCCACTTCACCAGCGAGTTCTGCGGGCGCAGGTCCAGGATGTAGAACTTGTTGATCCAGGGCGGGATGATCAGCAGCGGCCGGCGGTTCACCTGCTCGGTCGTGGGGTCGTACTGGATCAGCTGCATCAGGTCGTTCTGGTAGACGACCTTGCCGGGCGTGACGGCGATGTTCTCCCCGACCTTGAAGCGGTCGTAGTCGGTCATGGAGATGGCGAGCTGGCCCTTGCCGCGCTCCAGGTCGCCCAGCAGGTTCTCCAGCCCCTTCACCAGGTTCTCTCCGCCCGTCTCCAGCGTGGTGCGCAGCACCTCCGGGTTGGTCAGGACGAAGTTGCTGGGCGCCATCGCGTCGATGAACTGGCGGGTGTAGAAGTCCAGCTTGCGGGCCGTCTTCTCGTCCATCCCCTCCACCCCGCGCACGGTGGACTGCATGTAGCGGGCGGACAGCAGATAGCTCTGCTTGATGAAGTCGAAGACGGTGTTCTCGTTCCAGGCGGCGTCCTTGAACCGCTTGTCCTCGCGCGCGGGCGCCACGACCGGCTCGGCCTCCTGGCCCAGCAGGCGCTGCGTCGTGCGCTGCCAGAGGGTCATGTAGTCCTGCCAGAGGTTCAGCTGGGCCTGCACGACCTTGGCCGGGTCGGCCATCATGCGCGCCGTCATCTCCATGAAGGCGGCGCCCAGGCTCAGCGGGTCGGGCTGGCCGACGGGGGTCCCGTCGCCGGCCTGGCGGGTGACGAAGTCGCTGACGAGGCGCTGGCTCTGCTCGGCGATGCGGGCCATGGCCCGCGACATCTCCACCGGGTCGGGCAGCTTGACGTCGGTTGTCTGGGTATCGGCCATTCTTGTCGTTTCCTCCGCCCTCATTATATCCGGCGCGGTACGCCCGGCGAGGGACGTCCGGCATGCTTGCGGGGCTCCCCGAATTAATACACGATCCGCCCATGCATTCCATCGACGCGTTATCGCCGCCCCGCGGAAGGGCCGCCCGCCGCCTGCCGCCGCTCCTCAAGGCCGCCGCCCTCTTGGCCGCGCTGTCCGCCGCCCTCGCCGGTTGCGCCGACATCCCCCTGCCGGAGGTGGTGTTCGCCGACGGCCCGGCCCCGGCTGAGGGCGGGCAGGCGAACACCGACCCGATGGCCGTCCTGACCGGTCAGCGGCCGGTCCGCCGCATCGACGAGACGAACGCGGAGTACCCGCACCTCGGCACCGTGCCGCCGCGCCCGACCAACCTGCCGGACCCGATGTCGCGGCAGCAGCAGCTGGACGCGCTGGCCGCCGACCGCCGCCAGGCGGAGGAGCAGGCCGGTGCGCTCCGCGCCGTGCCGGCCGCCCGGCCGGCGGCCGATCCCGGCAGCGCGCCGGCGCCGCAGGTGCCCGACGCCCCGCCGCCTGCCCCCTCCGGCGGCTGAGCCCGGCACCCGCGCCGGGAAGCTGCCCGGCAAGGCGCATCGGGGCGGCTGCCCAGCGTGGGCCGCGCCCCGGCGGCCCCCAAAAATCATATCGCACCGATGGCGGGGCGGCGGTACATATGGCCGTCCTCAACCACCATGACCGGCCAAACCCAGCCATGAGCGACGATTTCCATCGCATCAAGCGCCTGCCGCCCTACGTGTTCGCCGAAGTGAACGCGATGAAGGCGCGAGCCCGGGCCGCCGGCGAGGACATCATCGACCTTGGCATGGGCAACCCCGACCAGCCGACGCCGCCGCACATCGTGGAGAAGCTGGTGGAGGCGGTGCGCAACCCCAAGACGCACCGCTACTCCATGTCGCGCGGCATCCCCGGCCTGCGCAAGGCGATCTCCGCCTACTACAAGCGCCGCTTCGGGGTCGACATCGACCCGGAGACGGAGGCCTGCGTCACCATCGGCTCCAAGGAGGGCCTGGCGAACCTCGCCAACGCCATCACCAGCCCCGGCGACGTGATCCTGGTGCCCAACCCCAGCTACCCGATCCACCCGTTCGGCTTCATGCTGGCGGGCGCCGCGCTGCGGCACATCCCCGTGGTGGACGGGCTGGACGGCTTCGTGCCGGCGCTGGAGCGGGCGATCAAGCACAGCGTGCCGAAGCCGACCGCGCTGATCGTCAGCTTCCCCGCCAACCCGACGGGGCAGACCGTCTCGCTGGACTTCTACCGCCCGATCGTGGAGCTGTGCCTGAAGCACGGCATCTACATCCTGTCGGACATCGCCTACGCCGAGATCTACTTCGGCACCGAGCCGCCGCCCTCGGTCCTGCAGATCCCCGAGGCGCGCCCGATCACGGTCGAGTTCAACAGCCTGTCGAAGACCTACAACATGCCCGGCTGGCGCGTCGGCTTCGGCGTCGGCTCGCCCAAGCTCATCGGCGCGCTGGCGAAGTTCAAGTCCTACGTGGACTACGGCGCCTTCACCCCGATCCAGGTGGCGGCCACCGCGGCGCTGAACGGCCCGCAGGACTGCGTGGAGGAGCTGCGGGCCATGTACAAGGCGCGCCGCGACTGCCTGATCGAGGGGCTGGCCGCCGCCGGCTGGGACGTGCCCCCGCCCGACGCCAGCATGTTCGTCTGGGCCCGCATCCCGGAGCCGTTCCGCGACCTGGGCTCGCTGGAGTTCTCCAAGCTGCTGCTGACAGAGGCCAAGGTCGCGGTGTCCCCCGGCATCGGCTTCGGCGAGTACGGCGACGGCCATGTCCGCTTCGGGCTGGTGGAGAACCAGCAGCGCATCCGCCAGGCCTGCCGCAACATCCGGGCCTTCCTGCACCGCACCGGCAACGTGCACGGCGCCGCCGCCGCCCAGGCCGGTTGACCCCAAGGAAGAGAGAACAATGAGCCAGCCGTTGAAGGTGGCCGTCGCCGGCCTCGGGACCGTGGGCGCCGGCGTCCTGAAGATCCTGCAGAGCCAGGCGGAGCTGCTGGCGCAGCGCAGCGGCCGGCGCATCGTCGTCACCGCCGTCAGCGCGCGCGAGCAGAAGCGCGACCGCGGCGTCGACCTCTCCGCCGTCCGCTGGTACCAGGACGCCGCCCTGATGGCGGCCGATCCCGAGATCGACGTGGTGCTGGAGCTGATCGGCGGCTCCGACGGCGTCGCCAAGGCGGTGGTGGAGACGGCGCTGGAGAACCGGCGCCACGTCGTCACCGCCAACAAGGCGCTGCTGGCCCACCACGGCACGGCGCTGGCCCGGGCGGCGGAGTCCCGCGGCCTGACGCTCGCCTTCGAGGCGGCGGTGGCCGGCGGCATCCCGGTCATCAAGGGCCTGCGCGAGGGGCTGGCGGCCAACCGGCTGCGCGAGGTGCACGGCATCCTGAACGGCACCTGCAACTACATCCTGACGGAGATGCGGACCACGGGGCGCGAGTTCGCCGAGGTGCTGGCCGAGGCGCAGCGCCACGGCTACGCCGAGGCCGACCCCAGCTTCGACATCGACGGCATCGACGCCGCCCACAAGCTGGCGGTGCTGACGGCGGTCGCCTTCGGGGTGCAGGTGGACTTCGGCGCGGTCCACGTGGAGGGCATCCGCCACGTCTCCTCGCTCGACATCGACTATGCGGGCGAGTTGGGGTACCGCATCAAGCTGCTCGGCATCGCCCGTCGCACCGAACACGGGATCGAGCAGCGCGTGCATCCTTGCATGGTGCCGATCGGTTCCCCCATCGCGGCCACGGACGGCGTGTTCAACGCGGTCGTGGCCGACGGCGACTTCGTCGACAAGGTGGTGCTGGTCGGCCGCGGGGCGGGGAGCGGCCCGACGGCGTCCGCCGTGGTGGCCGACCTCGTGGACATCGCGCGGGGCCGGAGCACGCCGACCTTCGCGGTGCCCGCCGACCGGCTGGAGCCGCTGAACCCGGCGCCGCTGGCCGGCCGGCGCGGGCGCTACTACGTCCGCCTCATGGTGCTGGACCGCCCCGGCGTCATCGCCGACGTGGCGGCGGCGCTGCGGGACAACAACGTCTCCATGGAGGCGTTCCTGCAGCGGGGGCGGGCCCCCGGCGAGGCGGTGCCGGTGGTGCTCACGACGCACGACACCGGGGAGGCGCACATGCAGCGCGCCCTCGGCGTCATCGGGGCGCTGGAGGCGGTTCTCGAGCAGCCCCGCATGATCCGGATCGAGGATTACTGACGGCCTCCGCGCCGAGGAAAAAAGCGGAAGGCCGAACCTAGGGAGTGAAAATGGCTAGCATGAAGACCGCCGTGCCCGACAGCGTGAGCGGCGATATCTCGCTCGTGATGGACCGCAACCTGGCGCTGGAGGCCGTCCGCGTGACCGAGGCGGCGGCGCTGTCCGCGTCGCTGCTGATGGGCCGCGGCGACGAGAAGGCGGCCGACCAGGCCGCCGTCGACGCCATGCGCAAGGCGCTGAACAGCCTGAACATCGACGGTACCGTCGTGATCGGCGAGGGCGAGCGCGACGAGGCGCCGATGCTCTACATCGGCGAGAAGGTGGGCGCCGGCCACGGGCCGAAGATCGACATCGCGCTGGACCCGCTGGAGGGCACCACCATCACCGCCAAGGGCGGCCCGAACGCGCTGGCCGTGGTGGCGATGGCGGAGGCCGGCGGCTTCCTGAACGCTCCCGACGTCTACATGGACAAGATCGCCGTCGGCGGCGGCCTGCCCGACGGCGTGGTCGACCTGGACGAGAAGGTCGAGGCCAACCTGAAGAACCTCGCCCGCGCCAAGGGCGCCGACGTGTCGGAGCTGGTGGTCTGCATCCTCGACCGGCCGCGCCACGCCGAGCTTATCGCCCGGGTGCGCGAGGCCGGCGCCCGCATCATGCTGATCTCCGACGGCGACGTGTCCGGCGTCATCGCGACCTCGCAGCCCTCCAGCGGCATCGACATGTACATGGGCTCCGGCGGCGCGCCGGAGGGCGTGCTGGCGGCGGCAGCCCTGCGCTGCATCGGCGGCCAGATGCAGGGCCGCCTGCTGTTCCGCAACGACGACGAGCGCGCCCGCGCCAAGCGCTGGGGCGTGACCGACCTGGAGCGCAAGTACGGGCTGATGGACCTCGCCAGCGGCAACGTCATGTTCGCCGCCACGGGCGTGACCGACGGCACCATGCTGCGCGGCGTCCGCCGCTTCCCCGGCGGCGCCATCACCCATTCCGTGATCATGCGGTCGAAGAGCGGGACCGTGCGCTACGTCGAGGCGCACCACAACTTCCGCACCAAGACCAGCATCATCCCGGAAGCGAAGTGACGCATGCCGGGACCTCTTTTCGCCATCCCCGGGGAGGCGCGCAGGCGCTAGGATTCGACCTGTCCATGTCCGTCATTCCGGCGTAAGCCGGAATCCAGGGGCGGCCGCCACGGCAAGCGGCCCCTGGACCCCGGCGTCCGCCGGGGTGACGGCATGGAAGGATCGATGCCTCGGCTGGCATGGCGAACGGGATGGTTTCGGAGATGATGTCGTCATTCCTGGGCGTGGACCGGTCGGTCACCGGCAAGCGCTGGCTCGCGCGGCCGGTGGACGAGCGCCTCGCCCTGGCCCACGCCCAGAGCCGCGACCTGCCCGAGCTGGTGGGCCGCATCCTGGCGGCCCGCGGGGTGGGGCTGGAGGAGGTGGACCTCTTCCTGGAGCCCAAGCTGCGCTCCCTCATGCCCGATCCCGCCGCGCTGCGCGACATGGAAAGCGCGGCCGAGCGCCTGGCCCGCGCCGTCATGAAGGGCGAGCGGGTCGCCATCTTCGGCGACTACGACGTGGACGGCGCCACCTCCACCGCGCTGCTGACCCGCTTCCTCCGGGCCGTCGGTACCGATCCGATCCTCTACATCCCCGACCGCATCCAGGAGGGCTACGGCCCCAACGCCCCGGCGCTGCTGCGGCTGAAGGAGCGGGGCGTGGACCTGGTCGTCACGGTGGACTGCGGCGTGACCGCCTTCGACCCGCTGGAGGCCGCGGCCGACGCCGGGCTGGAGGTGCTGGTCGTCGACCACCACAAGGCGGAGCCGCGCCTGCCCCGGGCCGCGGCCGTGGTGAACCCCAACCGGCTGGACGACCCGATGGGCGCCACGCTGGGCCACCTGGCCGCGGTGGGGGTGAGCTTCCTGCTGGCGGTCGCCGCCAACCGGGTCCTGCGCAAGGCCGGTTGGTACGGCGGTCGGGCGGAGCCGGACCTGATGGGCTGGCTGGACTTGGTGGCGCTCGGCACCGTGTGCGACGTGGTGCCGCTGACCGGGCTGAACCGCGCCATGGTCTGCCAGGGGCTGAAGATCATGGCCCGGCGCACCAACCCCGGCATCGCGGCCCTGGCCGACGTCGCCGGGGTGAACGAGCGCATCGACGCCTACCATGTCGGCTACATCGTCGGGCCCCGGGTGAACGCCGGAGGCCGCGTCGGCCGCTCCGACCTGGGCGCCCGCATCCTCTCCACCGAGGACCCGCTGGAGGCGGCGGAGATCGCCCGCCAGCTCCACGACCTGAACGCCGAGCGCCGCGCCATCGAGGCGGCGGTGCTGGACGAGGCGCTGGAGAAGCTGGCGACCGTCAAGTCCGTCTCCGACGACCTCGTGTTCGTGGCGGGGGAGGGGTGGCACCCCGGCGTCATCGGCATCGTCGCGGCGCGCCTGAAGGAGCGCTATGGCCGCCCCGCCTGCGTGGTGGCGCTGGACGGCGGCATCGGCAAGGCCTCGGGCCGTTCGGTGCGCGGGGTGGATCTGGGCTCCGCCGTCATCGCCGCGCGCCAGGACGGGCTGCTGGTGGCCGGCGGCGGGCACGCCATGGCGGCCGGCTTCACCGTGGCGGAGCCGAAGCTGGCCGAGCTGGAGGCCTACTTGGCCGGGCGCATCTCAGCCCAGCTGGCAGAGCACGGGCCGCTGGTGCCGACGCTGCACCTTGACGGGGCGCTGGGCTGCCGCGGGGCGACGACGCAGCTGATCGGGCACCTGTCCCGCCTGGGGCCCTTCGGCACCGGCAACTCCGAACCTCGCTTTGCCGTGTCGGACGCCCGCGTGGTGCGGGCCGACGTGGTCGGCGGCGCCCACGTCCGCGTCATCCTGACCGGGGCCGACGGGGCGCGCCTGAAGGGCATTGCCTTCCGCTGCCTGGAGGGGGAGCTGGGGCGCACGCTGCTGACCTCGGGCGGGATCCCGCTGCACCTGGCGGGGACGCTGCGCGCCGACCGCTGGAACGGCAACGACGGGGTACAGCTGCTGATCGACGACGCCGCACCGGCCGGCGGATATTGAGCTTCCACCCCTGCTGCGGCCGGTTTTCCCTGGAATTTAAATAAAGTTTAGCGGTTTTTGCTCGCCCCGGCCCGGTTGACTCCGGGCCGGTGCTTGCCCATGATCGTGCGCAAATAAGAAGAACCCGTCGTCGGACGTGCCGCGGGCAGCGCGGGCGCCTTTGCACCGGACGGGAAGAACGGGCGGCGAGCGGGATATTGGTTTCATGACGTCGCAGGCAGGCATCAAGCAGGCGGTCGGGTTGCCGGCCGGGCCGGCCGGGGACGGCGCGTCCGGCGAGACGACGGTCACCAAGCTCCAGGCCCATTTCCAGACCCTCGACGATCCCTCGCTGACCCGCGTGGCGCGGGCGGTGGAGCTGGCGCGCGCCACCGCGCAGGGCGACCCCACTGACGAGCAGATCCTGCAGTGCCTGCGGCCCCGGCTGCGCGACCTGCGCCCGAACCGGGTGCGCACCTTCCAGCGCTCCGTCTGCACCTGCCTGGAGCCGTACCTTGCGAACCTGGAGCCGGGGACGGAGAAGCGGCGCGGCCTGATCGCCCGCTCCGCCCTGACGCCCTGGTGGCGCCTGCTGACGCAGAGCGCGTACCGGCCGCGGCTGGTGGCGCTGGAGCAGAAATACTGCAAGGCCGTCTCCTCGGGCCAGGCGGAGGAGGCGGCGGACGCCACGGCGGAGGGCTGCGCGCTCGCCGCGGAGGCGACGGCCGACATCCTGCACGAGGCCGACCGCGGCATCGTCCGCAAGGGCGAGGTGGCGGTGCTGATGGGGGGCGAGCGGGGCTTGGCCGACCTGCGCGAGATCTCGGTCCTGATGCGCCTTCAGCCGCTGCTGGGCCCGGTCTTCACGAAGGTGCGCGCGGCGGCGCCGGCGCTGTCCGACGGCCGCGTGGCCGACTTCGCGCCGGGCGCCGTCATCGCCGCCAAGAACGCCTACCTCAACATGCACGGGGACGACCCGGAGGCGATCGAGTACTTCTTCCTGGGCCTGATGTCTGTGCTGTCCCAGCCCTGGCAGGTGCTGCGGCTGGTGCGCGTGCTGTCGGGCGACATGTCGAAGGCCGGCTCCGGCGACCTGCACTTCGTGCCCGGCCGCCTGTTCGGCGAGCTGACCCGCACCCTGGGGGAGATCGGCCGCTCGGTCGGCGGCACCGGCAGCATGAGCCGCCGGGTGTGGCTGATGACCTGCGCCCGGCTGCTGACGGATGCCGCCAGCATGGTGCAGGGCCTGGCGGAGGAGCTGCAGGCCCAGCCCAACCCGGAGTGGGAGGCGATGCTGACCGACGCGCGCAAGCGCATGTCCCAGGCCGCCGACCATTTCGCCACCGTGGCCGTGCGCGACGCGGTGAAGGTGCTGCCGACCCAGCAGGTGAAGGAGAAGGTGGGGGAGGCGCGCTCCATCCCCGACATGAACCACCGCCCGACCGAGGAGGAGGTCGCCGTCGCCCAGGCCGCCGCCACGCTCTTCACCACCTGCCGCCGCTTCTTCGAGCGCGAGGGGCTGGAGAAGAGCCTGCGCGCCAAGGAATCGGACATGCTCCAGATCTTCGAGAACGGGGTGCATTTCCGGGTGGAGTTCCTGCGCGCCCGCGGCAAGCACCCGGTGGCGCTGCTCCAGCTGGACGGGGTGCACAAGGTGCTGCGCGGCATGGTGCAGACCGACGAGGTCCGCGACATGATCTACAAGGTCGAGCGCGCCATCGAGCGCTTCAAGTGACGCCGGCGCACGAGCCCGCCGAAACCGCTTGATTTGCCGCCCCGCCGCCGGTAACAAGGCGCGTCCGCGCGGACCAGACGTCCCCTTCGTCTAGAGGCCTAGGACACCGCCCTTTCACGGCGGCGACACGGGTTCGAATCCCGTAGGGGACGCCAGCGGAATCAATGACTTGAGCCCGGCCGTTGCGCCGGGCTTTGTGTTTTCCGGCATCCCTCACCGCCGCCTCAACGCCCCCCTCAGGCACGCCGCCAGATCCTCCCGCGAGGAGAGATACGCGACCCATTCCGCCTCCGGCTCCGGGTGGCGCTGCGTGGTGGCGACGGCGAGTTCGGGTTGGTCGAACTCGCCGCGGCCGAAGCGGTAGAGGCCGACCAGCTCGGCCAGGGCGGGGGCGGAGAGGGCTTCCAGGTAGCGGGTGAAGGCCTGCGGCCAGTCGCGGGCGGGGTGGGGACCTGCGGGCGGGCAGGGGCGGGAGACGCCCTCGTCCCCCTCGCGCCCGCCGCGGCGCGGCAGGTCGGCGCGCTCTCCGGGGCGGCTGTCGGCCCGCTCGGCCAGCCGGATCACCTCCTCGACCTTCTCGTAGGTGATGTGGTTCAGCATAGCCCGCCTCCGCGCCTGGTCCCGGTCCCGACACGGGCTTAACGGGCGAGTGGCGTGCCGGGGTCCGGGACTGATCCATCTCAAGGCGGGGTGACCCGGGAGGGGGTAGCGTCCCCCGCCGAACGCTTCATCCGGAGACGCATCCCGTGATCGACCTCGCCACCTGCATGAGCGCGCTGGAAGGCGGCGGCGGCCTGACCGCCGCCATGTTCACCGCCGGGCTGATCGGCGGATTCGGCCACTGCGCGCCGATGTGCGGGCCCTTCGTGCTGGCCCAGTCGGCGGCCGGCTCCACTGCCCGCGCAGGCGCCGCCCCGGTGCTGGCGCGCCTGTCGGGCGGGCTGCTGCTGCCCTACCACCTGGGCCGCATGACCACATACTCCGCCCTGGGCGCCGCCGCCGGCTGGCTGTCCGGGCTGGTGGTGGCGGCGACCGGCTTCCGCTGGCTGCTGGCGGGGGCGCTGGTCGTGGCGGCGGGGATGTTCCTGCGCCAGGGGCTGAAGGGGCTGGCGCGCTGGCTGCCCGTGATGGGCAGGATCGGCGGGGGAGAGGGCGGCGGCGGCTTCATGGGGAATGCGGCCGGCTGGATGGCGCGGCGGCTGCGGCCGCTGCTGGCCCGGCCCGGCGGGATCGGCGGCTTCGCCCTGGGCGCCGCGCTGGGCTTCCTGCCCTGCGGGTTCCTCTACGCGGCCCTGGCCTCGGCCGTGGGCAGCGGCGGGGCGCTGGCGGGGGCGGCCGGCATGGCGGCCTTCGCGCTGGGCACCATGCCAAGCCTGCTGCTGGTGGGGCTGCTGGGCTCCGCCGCCGGCACGTTCCGCGGCGCCGTCCGCGCGGCGGCCCCGGCGCTGATGCTGGTCAACGCCGGGGTGCTGGGCCTGATGGCCTGGAGCACGTTGGCCCGGTAACCCGGGCCGTTGGGAGCACGCTCGCCCGGTAACCCGGGCCATCGGGAGCACGCTCGCCCGGTAAAGCGGTGCCGCCCCTTCAGGGGTGCCGCACCAAATCCCGGTAGGCGTGCCAGGTGGCGTGCCCGATCAGGGGCATGGCGACCGCCAGCCCGGCGAACAGGGTCGCCATCCCGACCGCGGTGAAGAAGACGATGATCCCGGCCCACAGCGCCATGGCGCGCGGGTTGACCTTCAGCGCCGTCACGCTGGTGGCGATGGCGGTGAAGGCGTTCGCCTCCTCCCGGTCCAGCAGCATGGGGATGGAGACGGCGGACAGCGCGAAGGCGGCCAGCGCCAGCACCGCGCCCAGCAGCGTGCCGGTTACCAGGAAGGGCAGGCTGACCGGGGAGTTGAAGACGACGTGGACCAGATTGTCCAACGTCGGGTTCACCCCGTTGAAGAACAGGGCGTAGAGCAGCATGGCGACGCGCACCCAGGTGAAGTGCAGCAGCAGCAGCGCCACCGCCAGCAGCCCGATCTGCCCGCCGTTGCGCCGCCACGCGGCCCGCACCGCGGTCAGGTCCGCCGGCTCGCCCGCCGCCAGCCGCCGGCTGGTCTCGTAGAGCCCGACCGCCAGCAGCGGCGCCAGCAGCATGAAGCCGCCTGCCAGCGGCAGCAGCAGGTAGAACAGGCCGGTGCCCAGCAGCGCCGCGGCCAGCGCCAGGCTGAGGCCCACGACGATCCCGCCGTAGGCGAGGCTGACGCGCGGGGCGGCCGCCATGTCGGCCCAGCCGCGCTGCAGCCACAGCCAGGGCCGGTCGTGCGGCACCAATCGTATCTCGGGCGAGGGCGTGGCGAAGACGGGCACGGCCCGGCTGGCCGTCGCGGGACTCTCGGACATGGGCGGTTCCCCTGGGCAATTCCCTGGCACGCGGCGGGCCCGCGCGGCAAGCCGCCGCACCCGACCGTTATGGCGGCAAACTAATCGACGGCCGAACCCCCGGCCTTGATTCAGGTCAATGCGCGCAGGCGCTCCGGCGAGGAAAGTCCGGCCATCCTGTAGGAGCCGAGGGATCAGGTCCCCGGCGCCCCATCGCCAACCCGGGGATGACAATGAGCATAGCGATTACCGGCGGGACGCCCCTGGCGGCGGCCGGGCCCGCCAGCCTGGATCGCGCCAGGGAAGAGTACAACGAGGACGTGGTCCGGGCCTTCGTGGTCGCGACCATGTTCTGGGGCATCGCCGCCTTCGCGGTCGGCTGCTTCATCGCGCTGCAGCTCGCCTTCCCGGTCCTGAACCTGGACCTGGAGTGGACGACCTTCGGGCGGCTGCGCCCGCTGCACACCTCGGCCGCCATCTTCGCCTTCGGCGGCAACGCGCTGCTGGGCAGCTCCTTCTACGTGGTGCAGCGGACCTGCCGCGCGCCGCTGTGGGGCGGGCCCGAGCTCGCCTGGTTCGTCTTCTTCGGCTACCAGCTGTTCATCGTGATGGCGGGCACCGGCTACCTGCTGGGCATCACCCAGGGCAAGGAGTACGCCGAGCCCGAATGGTACGTCGATTTGTGGCTCACCTTCGTGTGGGTCGTGTACCTGCTGATCTTCGCCGGCACGCTGATGCGCCGGCGCGAGCCCCACATCTACGTCGCCAACTGGTTCTACCTGGCCTTCATCATCACGATCGCCATGCTGCACGTGGTGAACAACCTTGCGGTCCCGGTCAGCTTCACTGGCCTGAAGTCCTACACGGCCTTCGCCGGCGTGCAGGACGCGATGATCCAGTGGTGGTACGG
>DASPKT010000320.1:0-26656 GCA_035627915.1 Azospirillaceae bacterium | reverse complement strand
GTAGGCTGGGAGCAGCAAGACATCCCTCAGCCTGAGCTCGGTCAGAAGGCCGCACACCGCCCCCGCCGCCCCCTTCCCTCAGCCCACCGTGCCGGTCAGGGACCGTGCGAAGGCGTCGGCGTCGAAGGGGCGGAGGTCGTCCACGCCCTCGCCGACGCCGATGGCGTGGACGGGCAGGCCGAACTTCTCCGCCAGCGAGACCAGCACGCCGCCGCGGGCGGAGCCGTCCAGCTTGGTCAGGATCAGGCCGTTGACGGCGACGATCTCCTTGAAGATCTCCACCTGGCTGTGGGCGTTTTGGCCCGTGGTGGCGTCCAGCGTCAGCAGCGTCGTGTGCGGGGCGGTCGGGTCGACCTTCTTGATGACGCGGACGATCTTGCGCAGCTCGTCCATCAGCCCGGCCTTGTTCTGCAGCCGGCCGGCGGTATCGATCAGCAGCACGTCGGCCCCGGCCGCCCGCGCCCGCTCCAGCGCCTCGTAGGCGAGGCCGGCGGCGTCGGCGCCGGTGTCCTTGGCGACCACGGGGGCGCCGGTGCGCTCGCCCCAGATCTTCAGCTGGCTGACGGCGGCGGCGCGGAAGGTGTCGCCGGCGGCCAGCCAGACGGTCCTGCCCTCCTCGCGGAACTGCTTGGCGTACTTGCCGATGGTGGTGGTCTTGCCGGTGCCGTTGACGCCGACGACCAGGATCACGTGCGGCTTGTGCGCGGGGTCCAGCACCAGCGGCTTGGCGACGGGGACCAGCACCTTGCCGATCTCGGCGGCGAGGTAGGCGCGGACCTCGTCGGGCGAGACCTCCTTGCCGAACCGGGTGCGCGCCAGCCCGGCCGTCACCTTGGCCGCCATGACGGGGCCGAGGTCGGCCTGGATCAGCAGCTCCTCCAGCTCCTCCAGCGTGTCGTCGTCCAGCTTGCGCTTGGTGAAGATGCCGGTGATGCCGTCGGTCAGGCGCGAGGTGGACTTGGTCAGCCCCTCGCGCAGCCGGGCGAGCCAGCCCTTCTTCGGCGCCTCGGCCGCGGGGGCGGGTTCCTCCGCCTTGAGCCCCTCCCCCGGGGGGGGAGGGGTTGGGGTGGGGGCGTAAGACGCCTCAGGACCGGGCGCCGGTGCCGGCTGGGGTTCGGCGGGAGACTCTTCCTGGAGCGTCTTACCCCCCCACCCTTCCCTCCCCCCCTGGGGGAGGGTCTGCTCTGCGGGGGTTTCCGCCGCCACGGGCTCGGCCGCTGCGTCCACAACCCGTTCCGCTTCCGGAACGACCACCTCCTCCGCCGGAGCGGGCGTCGCGTCCGGGGTCCTGGCGTCGGCCTCGGGCTTCTTGCGCTTGAACCAGTCGAACATCAGGCGGCGACCTTTCCGGTCAGCATCTCGGAGTCCACCCCGGTGAGGCGGACGGGCAGCAGGGCGCCGGGCACGGCGGGGCGGTCCAGCCGCACCTCGGCGAAGTGCTCGGTCCGGCCCAGCGTCTCGCTCTCGGCCAGCACCACGGCGTCGCGGCCGACCTGCCCCGCCAGGTAGCGGGCGACGGCGGCCGAACCGGCGGTGCGCAGGCGGGCGGCGCGCTCCTTGCGCACAGCCTTGTCCACCTGCGGCATGCGGGCCGCGGGCGTGCCCTGGCGGGGGCTGTAGGGGAAGACGTGCAGCCAGGTCAGGCCGCACTCCTCCACCGCCGCCAGGGTGTTGGCGAACATGTCGTCGGTCTCGGTGGGGAAGCCGGCGATGAGGTCGGCGCCGAACACGATGTCCGGGCGCAGGGACCGCGCGCGCGCGCACAGGGCGACGGCGTCGGCGCGCAGGTGGCGGCGCTTCATGCGCTTCAGCACCATGTCGTCGCCGGCCTGCAGGCTGAGGTGCAGGTGCGGCATCAGCCGCGGCTCCTCCGCGATCAGGCGCCAGAGGTCGTCGTCGATCTCCACGGGGTCGAGGGAGGACAGGCGCAGGCGCGGCAGCTCCGGCACCTGGGCCAGCAGCCGGCGCACCATCTGCCCCAGCGTCGGCCGGCCCGGCAGGTCGGGGCCGTAGCTGGTGACGTCCACGCCGGTCAGCACGACCTCGTTGTAGCCGGCCTCGACCAGGGCGCGGACCTGGGCCGCGATCTCCCCCATCGGGACCGAGCGCGAATTGCCGCGGCCGTAGGGGATGATGCAGAAGGTGCAGCGGTGGTCGCAGCCGTTCTGCACCTGGACGAAGGCGCGGGCGCGCCCCTCCATCCCCCGGATCAGGTGGCCGGCGGTCTCCTTGACCGACATGATGTCGTTGACGCGCACCCGCTCGGTCAGGCCGGCGCCGAAGTCCTGCCAGCTCTCCGCCTTCAGCTTGGCGTCGTTGCCCAGCACCTGGTCCACCTCCGCCATCTCGGCGAAGCGGCCGGGGTTCACCTGGGCGGCGCAGCCGGTCACGATGATGCGGGCGGCCGGGTTCTCCCGCCGCGCCTTCCGGATCGCTTGGCGCGCCTGGCGCTCGGCCTCCGCCGTGACGGCGCAGGTGTTGAAGATGATGGCGTCGTCCAGCCCGGCGTCGCGGGCGTGGCAGCGCATGACCTCCGACTCGTAGGCGTTCAGCCGGCAGCCGAAGGTGACGATGGACGGCCCGCCGGCCGGGTCGCGCGTCACCGTCGGCGGCAGCACCTCCTCGTGCGCGTCGCTCATGCCAGACGCTCCGGGTCAATTCGCTCCGGGGCCACCAGATCAGGGGCGAGCTCGCCGGTGAAGGCGGTGGCGACCGGGCCGGTCATCAGGACGTGGCCGTCGTCGCGCCACTCGATGTGCAGCGTGCCGCCGTCCAGGTCTATCCGGGCGGAGCGGCCGGCCAGGCCGCGGCGGTGGGCGGCCACCAGCGTGGCGCAGGCGCCGGAGCCGCAGGCCATGGTGATGCCGGCCCCGCGCTCCCACACCCGCATGCGGATGCGGCCGGGCCCGGTCACCGAGGCGACCTCGATGTTGCAGCGGTCGGGGAAGATCGGGTCCGTCTCCAGCCCCGGCCCGAGTCGGGCGAGGTCCACCGCCTCGGCGTCCTCCACGAAGAAGACGGCGTGCGGGTTGCCCATGGAGACGGCGGAGGGATCGGACAGCGGGCCGCTGGCGATGGGCAGGTGGTTGGTGTCGACCTCGCGCGCCAGCGGGATCTCCCGCCAGCCCAGCCGGGCCGGGCCCATGTCGACGGTGACCGTGCCGTCGGCGTTGAGGCGCGAGGGCAGCAGGCCGGCGACGGTCTCCACCGTCAGCTCCGCCCGGCCCAGCCCGCCGGCGACGAGGTGGGCGACGCAGCGCGTGGCGTTGCCGCAGGCGCCGGCCTCCGACCCGTCGGGGTTCAGGATCTGCATGAAGACGTCGGCGCCGGCGCCGCGCGGCGGCCGCAGCACGATGAGCTGGTCGAAGCCGACGCCGGTGCGGCGGTCCGCGATGGCGCGCACGGCCGCGCGGGACAGGTCCAGCGGTTCGGAGCGGGCGTCCAGCACGACGAAGTCGTTGCCGAGCCCGTGCATCTTCAGGAAGCGGCGCGCCATGGTGCGGGTTATATGGCGACGCGCGCTCCCCTGTCCATGGGCGCCCGGGCAAGGCCGGGCCGCGTGCGGCGCTGGGCCGGCAGCGCCAGCCCCACCCCCGCCGCCAGCACGATCAGGCAGGCGACGCGCGACTGGTAGCGGTGGTGCGGGCCCGACAGCGCCCCCGCGACGATGCCGTTGCCGAGCAGCCCCAGCGCCACCACCGCGACCAGCGCCCGGTAGCGGGCCTGGGCGTGAAACGCCGCCAGCGCCACGGCCAGCACGGCCGCCGCCAGCAGCACCGGCCGGTGCAGCGCGTTGACGGCATCCCGCCCCAGCGTGCCCCGGCTCTGCCGGCTGCCGAGATAGGCGGCGTACTCGCCCGGGAACTCGTCGCGGATGGCGCGGCTGACCGCCTGCCCCTCCCCGTAGGGGTCGAGCCCGTCGGCCGTGTCGGCCCGGTGGAACTGCAGCAGCACGTTGCGCGCCGCCGCCGCCAGCTGCCAGCCGCCGTGCCGCGCCAGCGCGCCGTCCAGGATGGCCTGCGCCTCCGGCTGGAAGTCCATGCCGGCGGCGGTCTGCCGCTCCGGCTCCTCCTTCAGCCGCGCCGCCCGCCACAGGGGCCCGTCGCGGTCCCACAGGAACAGGTCGGCGTCGGCCGGCAGCCGGTCGACCTCGGCGCAGAGGCGGAAGCCCGCCTGCGGGCACACCTCGCGCAGGTAGGCGGCAGCGGGCCCGTCGGCGACGCTGCGGGCCAGCAGGAACAGGGGCGAGGCAGGGGACAGCACGGGCGCGCCGCGCACCGCCCAGTTGACCGCCAGGTGCGCCGACGCGGCCAGCAGGATCGCCCCCGCCATCGGCAGCAGCGCCGCCCCGTGCCCGCCCGGCCCCCGGGCCAGCCAGCGCAGGACCGCCACGCCCAGCAGCAGCCCGACGGCCAGCGGCAGGTGCGACAGGTGGCAGGCGGCGGCGCCCGCCAGCAGCAGGGCCAGCCAGGCCCGCTCCCACCGGCCGACCCGGCTGCCGCCGAAGCCCAGCAGGAAGGCGCAGAGCACGACGGCCGGGGTCAGCAGGTCGGGCATCACCTGCGCGGCGTACCAGGGCAGGCTGGAGCCCACGGCCAGCAGCAGCACGGCCAGCGCGAAGACGCCGGGCTTCACGGTCCCGCCGACCACCCGCAGCACCAGCCACAGCAGGTGCGCCATGAGGACGCCCTGCGCCACCACGACGGGCCAGAGGCTGATGCCCAGGTGCAGGGGCCAGAGCGCCAGGCTGTAGAAGATCGGCCGCGCCCAGTGCTGGCCCCAGGGGTTCAGCACCCCGATGTAGGAGGCGCTGTCGGTGAACAGCAGCGGGTAGCCGTTCCAGTAGGCCGGCCACGCCAGCACGATCCCCGCCAGCAGGACGGAGAGGATGGGCACGGCCCGGGGGCCGACTGCGATGCGCATGCGGGGCCGCCGTCTCTGTTGCGGTGCACCAGGCGCTCACAACGGCCGGCGGCCCGCCCCGTCACGCCGAGGGGCACGGCGCAGAGGGGGCGGGCTACCGCTTCCGGAAGACCAGCATCTTGGAGGCGGCGAAGTTGAAGACCATGCCGACCCCCGACCCGGCGGCCACGCCCAGGTACGGCCAGGCCCAGCCGCCCAGCGGCCACCAGGCCCCGAACAGCCAGTCCGCGATGGGCGGGCCCCAGTGCAGCACCGCCACGTAGGTCGCGTAGTTGGCCAGGAAGCCGAGCGCGTTGGCGGCCAGGAAGGTCGCCCACTGCCGCAGCGCCCCCCGGCGGCTGACGCCGCGGAAGGTGAAGGTGCGGTTCATCCACCAGGTGAAGGTGGCGGCGACCAGGTAGGAGAAGGCGCGCCCGCCATACTGGCCCAGCCCCAGCAGCGACATCGCCACCCACAGGGCCGCCATGTCGACGAACAGGCCGGCCAGGCCGATCAGGCCGAAGCTCAGCAGCTCGCGCGACAGGCGGCCGGGGGCCGCCGTCCCGTCCCCGGCCGGGGCTGGTGCCGTCATGCCTCGGCGCCGCCGGTCCGGACGGAGGCGGCCGGGAAGTCCGGCGCCGGGATCTCCAGGTACTTCAGCCGCTTCATCTCGCGCCGGCCGCGGGTGACGGTGTCCAGGATCAGGCCGCAGGTCAGCGACAGGAAGGCCAGGATCATCAGGCCGGTCGACAGCACCGCCGTCGGCAGCCGCGGCACCAGCCCCGTCTCCACGAAGGTCAGGATGACCGGGATGGCGATCAGAAGCGACAGCACGGCCAGCGCCAGCGAGGTCAGGCCGAAGAACTGCAGCGGCCGCTCCTCCTTGATGAGCTTGCCGATCATCCACAGGATGCGGAAGCCGTCGCGGAAGGTGGAGAGCTTGCTGACCGAGCCCGGCTCGCGGTCCTTGTAGGGCGTCTCCACCTCGGCCAGGGGCATGCGCATCTCCAGCGCGTGCACGGTCAGCTCCGTCTCGATCTCGAAGCCGCCGGCCAGCGCCGGGAAGGTCTTGACGAATCGGCGGGAGAAGACCCGGTAGCCCGACAGCATGTCGTTGGTGCGCTTGCCGAAGACGATCGTGACCAGCGTCGTCAGCAGCACGTTCCCGAAGCGGTGGCCCTTGCGGTAGTTCTCCCAATCGGTGACGCGGGCGCCGTTGACCATGTCCAGCTGCTCGGTCACCAGCCGCTCCACCAGCTTGGGCGCGCTGGGGGCGTGGTAGGTCGCGTCGCCGTCGACCATGACGTACACGTCCGCCTCGATGTCGGCGAACATGCGGCGCACCACGTTGCCCTTGCCCTGCAGCGGCTCGCGCCGGACCACGGCGCCGGCCGCCAGGGCGATCTCCACCGTCCGGTCCTTGGAGTTGTTGTCGTAGACGTAGATGGTGGCGTCCGGCAGGACGGCACGGAAATCCGTCACCACCTTCTCGATGGACGCCTCTTCGTTGTAGCAGGGCACCAGGACGGCGATGCGGGGCCGGGCGGGCGCGGCGGAGCCGAGGGTCTCGATGCGGCCGACCGCCGCGGTGGTGGTGAGGGACATGGGTGCGCGTCCTGGAAGACCGTTCTTGGTTGGCGCGGACGGGGCCGCGATACCCCATTCATAGCATGGAAATCGGCTTTTCCATGGTGAGTTCGGGGGGCTCACGCCAGCGGCGACACCGGGCACAGCATCATCGGCTCGTCCAGGTTGGAGGTGACCGGGCGGCAGGCCGTCACGTCGGCGGTCAGGCCGTAGTGCGGCAGCACGTTCTCCACGGTCCAGGTCTCCCAGTGCGCGATCAGCAGGTAGAGGTCGCCGCCGGCCGCGCGGTGGGCGGCGATGGCGTCGCGCATGCGGCGGTTGATGCCGGTGTCGCCGTGGTCGGGATGCACCAGGTAGCTCTGCAGCCGCAGGAACGGCACCTGGGGCGGGAAGCCGTAGACCAGGAAGGAGGTCGGCGCGTAGCCGGTCATCAGCACCATGGACTGGTCGGGCCGCGCCAGGGCCGGCGCCTGCACCTCCACGAACCGCTCCGACCAGGGGATGCGGCTCCAGGTGCCGGGCTTCGCGGTGACCGCCAGCAGCGCCAGCACCGCGGCGGCCAGCGCCAGGCGCGCGCGGGCCGGCAGCGGCCACAAGGCCAGCGCCAGCGCGATGGCGAGCGGCGCCAGCATCTCCAGCGGGATCAGGTAGCGGTAGATGCCGAACAGCTTCAGCCAGCAGAGATACGTCAGCGCCACCGCGGCCAGCAGGTAGCGGGCGGCCAGCGGCTCCACCGGTGCCGGTTCCGCCCGCCGCCCGAGAAGACGCCCGGCCAGCAGCGCCAGGGGTGTCGCCAGCAGCACCAGGTAGGCCGCCAGCACCCGGTAGTCGCGGAAGACGATCTCGCCCACCTTCTTGGGATCGGCCGCCCACTGGAAGGGGAACAGCAGCGCGTCCAGCCCGTGCGGGATGAACTTGTCGTCGCGGTAGGGCTCCGCCACCCCCATGGGGGAGCGGAAGAGGTCGTTGAAGTAGGGGAACAGCGGGTTGCCGTACTCCGTCCACAGGAACCACATCCAGTGGCCGGAGAAGAGCGCCATGCCGGCCAGCACGCCGATCCCGAAGAAGAAGGACAGGAACAGCCGCCGCCAAATGCCGCCCGCCACCAGCAGGAAGGCGAAGCAGAAGCCGACCGCGAAGATGACGGAGGGCTGCTTCAGCCCCACCGCGCTGCCGGTCAGCAGCCCCGCCAGCGCCACCCGGGCGAAGGCCGGCCGCACCGGCCCCTCGAACACCGCCCGGGGCGCCGCCGCGACCAGCCAGGCGCCGCCCAGCACCAGCAGGCTGATGACGTTGTCGTAGAAGGTGGTGCCCAGCAGGCCCAGCTGCCCGCCGCCCAGCATGCCCAGCAGCGCCAGCACCGCCGCCCACAGCGCCCGCCTGCCCTCCCCCGCCGGCCGCAGCACGGCATGGGAGAGGCCGTAGAGCAGAACCAGGTTCAGCCCCTGCACCAGCCCCAGCAGGAACCCCGCCACCCGCGCCGGCACCGCGTCGGCCAGCAGGAAGAAGGGCACGTCGAGCGTGGGGTTGTAGAAGCTGGGCACCTGCGCCGGCGCCACGTCCACCGCCCAGCGGCCGGTCACGAAGGCGTAGGCGTTGTACCAGTGGTAGTTGCGCAAATCCCAGTTGGCGTCCTGCCCCAGCGCCAGCGCCAGCAGCCCGAACGCGGCCGGCCCCAGCAGCAGGAAGGCCAGGGTCAGGCGGCGGGCGGCGGGGGACGTGGCGGGCGGGAGCATGCTCGGTTCCGGGTGTAGGCCAAAGTGGATGCGTGGCAGCGGCGGCGCGGTGCGGCCTTCGACAGGCTCGGGCTGAGGGATGGCGGGCCACTCCCGCTGGGGCAGCGCACCTGTCCTCAGGCTGGGGAACATTGCACGGCCGGGATTTTCCTGCTTCCGGCCGTCACCCCGGCGAAAGCCGGGGTCCAGGGGCCATGAGCGCAACGGCTGACGGCCCCTGGATTCCGGCTTTCGCCGGAATGACGGTCAAGGATTTTGAGGAGAACCAACCGTGCAAAGCACTCCATGCAGAGCTCTGTCTGAAGCACGCGCGACGCCTCGACCGTGCCGCCGCGAACGGAATCGCCCGACGGCCGGGCGCCGTCAAGCCGGAAGGTAGGCGGCGACCGTGGCGGAATTTCAGCGCAGCGGCGGCAGGCCCACGGCGCTGACGGTGCGGGCCTCGGCCAGGTCGGCACCGGCGAGGTCGACGCCGCTGCAGCGCGCCTCCGACAGGTCGGCGCCGGTCAGCCGGGCCTCGCGCAGGTCGGCCTGCTGCAGGGTGGCGCCCACCAGGCTCGCCTGCAGCAGGGCCGCGCGGTAGAGCACCGCGCCCGACAGGTCGGCCCCGTCCAGCCGCGCCCGGGTCAGGTTGGCGCTCCACAGCCGGCCGGAGGTGCCCTGGATGTGCACCGGCCCGATGTCGGCCTTACGCGCCCGCGCGCCGGTCAGGGTCGTGCGCTCCAGCGAGGCGCCGCGCAGGTCGGCGCCGGACAGGTCGGCCTCGCGCAGATCGGCCAGCGACAGGTCCGCCATCGCCAGCACCGCCCCCACCAGCTTCGCCCCGCGCAGGGTCGCGCAGTGCAGCAGCGCCGCCGACAGGTTGGCGCCCGACAGGTCGGCGCCGGAGAGGTCCAGGCTGGAGAGGTCGGCGCGGATGCCCTCCTTGCCGCCGCTGTCCACCCACACCGCGTGCTCCGCCAGCATGTCGGTAAGGTCGAGCCCGCACTCCTCCGGCCTGCGCGCCATGACGGCGTCGCGCAGGTCGGCGGAGCGGCGGGTGGCGTCGTCCATGATGACGCCCACCAGCATGGCGCCGGTGAAGCGGGTCTGGTTCAGCTCCGCCCCCGTCAGCACCGCCCCCTGCAGCTTGGCGCCGGTCAGGTTCGCCTCGCGCAGGTCGGCGCCCTTTAGGTCGCAGCCGGTCAGGT
Source organism: Azospirillaceae bacterium (assembly GCA_035627915.1). Lineage (GTDB taxonomy): Bacteria > Pseudomonadota > Alphaproteobacteria > Azospirillales > Azospirillaceae > DASPKT01. Next base: position 17,241 of record DASPKT010000320.1, on the reverse strand, counting down.
TGGCGTTGGTGAGGTTGGCGCGCACGAACTTGGTGCCGCGCAGGATGCAGTCTGTGAGGTCGGTCTGCATGACGAAGGCGTTCGACACCTTCGCCCGGGTCATGTCGGCGGCCAGCACGGTGGCGCAGCTCAGCTCCGTCTGCTGGGGGATCGGCTCGAACTCGTGCGCGTCGATGCGGCCGTCCTTGCGGACGTGCATGATGGTGCCGTCGCGCAGGTCCGTCTCGACCATCAGCGCCTCGTTCAGCACGGCGCCGCGCAGGCAGGCTCCGCGCAGGTCGGCCCGCCGCAGGTCCGCCTTCTCCAGGTTGGCGAGGCGCAGGTCGGCGGCGTAGAGGTTGGCCCCCGACAGGTTGCAGCCCGACAGGCGCGCGCTGAACAGCTTCGCCCCCGACAGGTCGGCGTCCGACAGATCGAGGCCGGAGAGGTCAAGGTGGGAGAGGTCGCGCAGCTTCAGGTTGGCCCGCACCCCGCCCGGCTGGCGGCGCAGGAAGGCCACGTGCCGGTGGATCACCAGCTGGAGTTCGGACTGGCTGAGCCTTGTCCGGTCCGGCTCGGAGCTGCTTCCGGTGATCGCCATGTCGCGCCTGCCTCCGGATCCGGTCGAATGCTGATGGACGCCACTAATAGGGGTGGCCGGAGGAAGGAGGGGCCATTAGGGCCAATTCCGGCTCAAATCGTTCTAATGTTGCGCTTAAGTTTCGATTATTCGTACCCTATTTCGGTCACAGGCACAAGGGCGCCGCCCCGGCGGGCTAGCCCTTCCGGGATGGCCCTGGATGGTGCGCCGGCAGCCCTGCCGCGCGGCCGTGCCGGTTGACAGCGGCGGCGCCTGGGTCTATCTGTCCGCCCGACCTCTCTTCCAGGGGTAACCGCCGCTGCGCCCAGGCGCACCGCCAGTCCGCGAGTTTCGCGCACTGGCGCTTTTGCGTTTGGCGCGGCGGAACCATGGGAACGCGTGATGTTCGAAGGACTGACCGGCCGTCTCGGCGACATCTTCGACCGCCTCCGCAAGCGCGGGGCGCTGACGGAGGATGACGTCAACGCGGCCCTGCGCGAGGTGCGCGTGGCCCTGCTGGAGGCCGACGTCGCCCTGCCCGTGGTCAAGGCCTTCGTCACCGGCGTGAAGGAGAAGGCGGTCGGCCAGGAGGTCCTGCGCTCCATCACGCCCGGCCAGATGGTCATCAAGGTGGTGCACGACCACCTGGTTGAGATGCTGGGCGCCACGACGGAGGAGATCAACCTCAACGCCGAGGCGCCGGTCCCCGTCCTGATGCTGGGCCTGCAGGGCTCGGGCAAGACGACGACCTCCGCCAAGATCGCGCTGCGCCTGAAGAACCGGGAGAAGAAGAAGGTCCTGATGGCGTCGCTGGACGTCCGGCGCCCGGCGGCCCAGGAGCAGCTGAAGGTGCTGGGCGAGCAGGTCGGCGTCGCCACCCTGCCCATCGTCCCCGGCGAGGATCCGGTCACCATCGCCCAGCGCGCCATGCGCACGGGCCGCCTGGAAGGCTACGACGTCGTCATCCTGGACACCGCCGGCCGGCTCGCCATCGACGACGAGCTGATGCAGGAGGTGGTGCGCATCCGCGACGCCACCAGGCCGGTGGAGAGCCTGCTGGTCGTGGACGCCATGACCGGCCAGGACGCCGTCACCGTCGCCACCAACTTCAACGAGCGCGTGGGCGTCACCGGCATCGTGATGACCCGCATCGACGGCGACGCCCGCGGCGGTGCGGCGCTGTCCATGCGCCAGGTCACGGGCAAGCCGATCAAGCTGCTGGGCGTGGGCGAGAAGGTCGACGCGCTGGAGCCCTTCCATCCCGACCGCATCGCCGGCCGCATCCTCGGCATGGGCGACGTGGTCAGCCTGGTGGAGAAGGCGGCCGAGACCATCGACCGCGAGGAGGCGGAGAAGCTCGCCGCCAAGCTGGAGAAGGGCGGCTTCGACCTGGACGACATGGCCTCGCAGTTCCGCCAGCTGCGCAAGATGGGCGGGATGAGCGGCATGCTGTCGATGCTGCCCGGCATCGGCAAGATCAAGGACCAGATCAAGAACGCCAACATCGACGAGAAGATGCTGAAGCGCCAGGAGGCGATCATCAGCGCGATGACCAAGGCCGAGCGCAAGGACATCAAGCTGCTGAACGCGTCCCGCCGCCGCCGCATCGCGCTGGGCTCCGGCACCACGGTGCAGGACGTGAACCGGCTGCTGAAGCAGTACCAGGACATGTCCGACATGATGCGCAAGATGAAGAAGCTGGGGAAGAAGGGCCTGATGCGTCAGGGCCTGGGCGCCCTGATGCCGCGGCGCTGACGACCCGTCCCATGACCGCCGCCCCCGCCCACCGCACCCTGTCGACCGGCCGCCTGGTCCTCCGCCCCCTGGCGGTGGAGGACGCCGGCGACCTGTTCGCGGTGTTCGGCGACCCCGACAGCATGCGCTTCTGGTCCTGCCTGCCGCACGCGGACGTGGCGGAGACGCGCGCCATGCTGGAGGGCATGGTGGCCGAGGACGGCACCTCGCGCATGTGGGCGGTGACGCTCGACGGCGGGCGCTGCCTCGGCTGGACCTCGCTGCACGGGGCGGAGGGCCGGCTGGTCTCCGTCGGCTACATCCTGGCGCGCGAGGCGCGCGGCCGCGGCCTCGCCACCGAGGCGGTCCGCGCCAGCCTCGCCTACGCCTTCCAGGACTGGGACATGCACCGGGTGGAGGCCAACCTCGACCCGCGCAACGGCCCGTCCGCGGCGCTGCTGGAGCGGCTGGGCTTCACCCGCGAGGGCGTGCGGCGGGAGGATTTCCTGCTGGCCGGCCGCTACTACGACACGCTGGTCTACGGGCTGCTCGCCGCCGAATGGCGGTCCGGCCCGGCCCCCGGGGAGACGGTCCATTGAGCCGCCGCCCCATCCCATACGCCGCCTTCGCGCCCGCTCCGGACGGGCACGGCACACGGGCGGCGGGTCACCTTCCGGAAACCGCCTGATCATCATTCCAACCTGACTTCGAGAGAGAGCAAGCGATGTCCCTCAAGATCCGTCTCGCCCGCGGCGGCGCCAAGAAGCGCCCCTACTACAGCATCGTCGTGGCCGACAGCCGCGCCCCGCGCGACGGCGACTTCATCGAGAAGGTCGGCACCTACAACCCGATGCTGCAGAAGGACCACCCGGAGCGGGTGACCCTGAAGGAGGAGCGCATCCGCCACTGGATCGGCGTGGGCGCCCAGCCGACCGACCGCGTCGCCCTGTTCCTGGGCCGCGCCAACCTGGTCGAGCTGCCGAAGGTCCGCGAGACCCCGAAGAAGTCCGCTCCGAAGGCGAAGGCCCAGGAGCGCGCCAAGGCCGCCGCCGCGGCCGCGGGCGAGTAAGTCCGGGTCCCCGGGCGAGGCTGGCCGCGCGATGTACAGGCCCCGGCTCTTCGACGTGCCCGACGCGGGCGAGGCTCTCGGCCTCGCCCGGTCGATCGGGTTCGGCACCCTGGTGTCCACCACCCCGGACGGGCTGGAGGCGACCCACATGCCGTTCGTCGTGGACCCCGGCGGCCGCACGCTGCGCGGCCATTTCGCCCGGGCCAACGGGCATTGGCGGCACCTCGCGGCGTCGCCCGACGTGCTGGTGATCTTCCAGGGGCCGCACGCCTACGTGTCGCCCGACTGGTACGAGAGCCCGCACCAGGTCCCGACCTGGAACTACGTCGCGGCGCACGTCGCGGGGCGCGCCCGGGCGGTGGAGGAGGCGGACTGGCTGCGGGCGATGCTCGTGGACCTGTCCGCCGCCTACCAATCCGCCCGCGAGAAGCCCTGGACCCTCGACAAGATGCCGGACGGCATGGCCGACCGCATGGCGAAGGCCATCGTCGGCGTCGAGATCGAAGTCGTCCGGGTGGAGGGCAAGCGCAAGCTGTCCCAGAACAAGAACGCGGCCGACCGGGCCGGCGTCGTGCGCGGCCTGCGGGCCGAGTCGGGCGCAGCCGGGGCGGACATCGCCGACCTCATGCAGGCGGCGCTGGAAACGGAGGCCGTCGATGGCTGATCGGGTCTGCGTCGGCCAGTTCGTGGGCGCCCACGGCGTCCACGGACGGGTGAAGCTGAAGAGCTTCACCGACGTGCCGGAATCCATCTTCGCCTACGGCCCGCTCACCGACGAGAAGGGCACCCGCACCTTCCCGGTGAAGCTGACCGGCATGGGCAAGGACCATTTCCTGGCCGAGGTGGAGGGACTGCGCGACCGCGACGCGGCGGAAGCCCTGAAGGGCACCCGCGTCTATGTCGAGCGGGCCCGCCTGCCGGAGCCGGAGGACGAGGACGAGTTCTACCACGCCGACCTCATCGGCCTGGAGACGGTGACGGAGGGCGGCGAGCCCTTCGGGACCATCCTGGCCATCTACGATTTCGGCGCCGGCGACGTGCTGGAGATCCGGCACGCATCGGGCAAGACGGTCTCCATCCCCTTCACCCGGGAATGCGTTCCCGTGGTGGCGGTGAAGGAGGCCCGCGTGGTGGTCGCCCCGCCCGCCAACCTGTTCGCCAAGGCCCGCCCCTCGCCCGAGGAGCTGGCCGAGATGGAGGGCGGGCCGCCGGCGGACGAGGTGGACCTGTCCGGCGGCGATGCTGCCGGAGAGGAGGACCGGGCCGGGGAGGAGGACGGGGCCGGAGACCAGGCGAAGGACGCATAGGTCCCATGTCCCTGTCCGCGGTCCAGCCCTGGCACGTCAACGTCCTGACGCTTTTCCCCGAGATGTTCCCGGGCCCGCTGGGCCTGAGCCTCGCGGGGAAGGCGCTGGAAAATGGGACGTGGTCGCTGGAATCAGTGGACATCCGGTCGTTCGCGCGCGATAAACACCGCTCCGTGGACGACACCCCGTTCGGCGGAGGGCCCGGCATGGTCATGCGGCCCGATGTGTTGGATGCGGCGCTGACGGAGGTTCTGTCGCGCCGGCCGGAACGGGGGCGGGTGATCTACCTCTCGCCGCGCGGACGTGTGCTGACCCAGGACCTGGTGAAGGAACTGGCGGCCGCTCCCGTGGTGACGCTCCTGTGCGGGCGGTACGAGGGGGTCGACGAACGCGTCCTGGAGGAGCACGCCCTGGAGGAGGTCAGCCTCGGGGACTTCGTGCTGTCCGGCGGCGAGCCGGCGGCGCTCGCTCTGATCGACGCCTGCGTCCGGCTGCTGCCGGGCGTCATGGGCAACGTCGAGACGGCGGGCGAGGAGAGTTTCGAGAGGGGGTTGCTGGAATACCCCCACTACACGCGGCCCGCCCTGTGGAAGGGCCGCGAGGTGCCCGAGGTCCTTCTCTCCGGGCACCACGAGAAGGTTCGGGCCTGGCGGCTCGAGCAGGCGGAGCGGATCACGCGGGACCGGCGTCCCGACCTGTGGTCGGCCTACCTGGCGAGCCGCCCGGCCGAGGTTGTGAGGCGAAAGCGTCGCAAGGGTCCGAGTACGAGTACAGGTATCAACGCCGATTGACCGCCGTGAGGCCGGTCAGTGTCTTTATGGGGTGAGTGTCATGAACATCATTCAGAAGCTCGAGCAGGAGCAGATCGAGAAGCTGACCGGCGAGCGTGCCGTTCCGGAGTTTTCCCCGGGCGACACCCTGAAGGTCAACGTGAAGGTCATCGAGGGCACGCGCGAGCGCGTCCAGGCCTATGAGGGCGTCTGCATCGCCCGCAAGAACAGCGGCCTGAACTCCTCCTTCACCGTGCGCAAGATCAGCTACGGCGAGGGCGTGGAGCGCGTGTTCCCGCTGTACAGCCCGCGCATCGACAGCATCGAGGTCATCCGCAAGGGCTCCGTGCGCCGCGCGAAGCTCTACTACCTGCGCGACCGCCGCGGCAAGTCCGCCCGCATCGCCGAGCGGACCACCGGCCGCGGCATGCAGAAGGACGCCGCCGAGTAAGGCTGCGCGTTCCCCGGCCGGGCTGGTCCCGGCCGGTGCTCGAGCTCGATCCCCGTCACGCCCGCCGGACCCGCTCCGGCGGGCGTTTCGCGTTGCCTGCGCGGCGGGTGGGCAGCGGGGGCGTGGTGCGGCCTTCTGACCGAGCTCAGGCTGAGGGGCGTGTTGCTGCTCCCTGACTACACCGGGCCTGGCGCCCCCGTTCCTCAGGCTGAGCCTGTCGAAGCCCGCAGCAGGCCCCAGCCGCAAGCCACCCGGTCGTCGCATTGCCCACGGGCTGCCCGGCAGCGGGCGGTCTGCAGCCGCCCCCCTACTCCGCCAGGCTCAGGAACCGGCTGGGATGCTGGTTTACCAGGTTGGGCTGCCAGCCCCGCACCTTGCGCGACACCATGGTGTGCGAGACGTAGTGGTAGACGGGGACGACGGGTGCGGCGTCCAGGACGCGCAGCTCGGCCTCCGTCATCAGCCGGCGCCGGCGCTCCGGGTCCTGCTCGGCCTCCGAGCGGCGCAGCAGGTCGTCCACGGCCGCATCCGCGAAGCCGCTGTGGTTCTGCTCGCCCAGGTCGGAGCGGAACAGGCCGACGAAGGTGTAGGCGTCGTTGTAGTCGCCGATCCAGCCGACCCGGATCACGTCCTTGTAGGCCTTGCGCCCGCGCGTCGCGAGGAAGACCTTCCATTCCAGGTTCGTCAGCGTGACCTTGGCGCCCAGCTTGGACTGCCACATGGAGGCGGTGGCGATGGCGACCTTCTTGTAGTTCTCGTTCGTGTTGTAGAGGATCTCCAGCTCCAGCGGCTTGGCCCCGGGGCCGTAGCCGGCCTCGGCCAGCAGGCGCCTGGCCTCCGCGTCGCGGCGCGGCTGGTCCCAGGAGGCCCATTCCGGCTGGGCGGCGGCGTAGTCGTAGCCCTCCGTCCCCGGCGGCACCAGGCTGAAGGCCGGCAGCTCGCCGACACCCGTCACCTTGGCGGCGATGGCCTGGCGGTCCACCGCCAGCGACAGGGCCCGGCGCAGCTTCGGGTTCGACCGCCATGGCTCCTTCGTCATGTTGAAGGCGAAGTAGAAGGTCGAGAGGAAGGGCGACACCTTCAGCTCGTCCGCCATGTTGGCCTTCAGCCAGGCGACCTGGTTGATCGGGATGTCGTAGGTCATGTGCAGCTCGCCCGAGCGGAAGCGCTTCAGCTCGGTGTCCCGGTTCTCCGTCGGGTAGTACATGACCGCGTCCAGCTTCACGTCCACGGCACCGTGGTAGTGCGGGTTGCGCACCAGCTTCACGTGGCCCTGCGGCACCGCCTCGGCCAGCATGAAGGCGCCGTTGGAGACGAGCTTGCCGGGCTTCACGTAGTCGCCTCCGAACGCCTCCACGTTGGCGCGGGAGACCGGGTAGGCGGCGTGGTGCTGCAGGCCCGCCAGGAAGGTGGCGGTGGGCCGCTCCAGCGTCACCACGAAGGTGCGGGGGCCGCGCGCCTCCACCCCCATGGCGGAGGGCGGCAGGGCGCCGCGGCTGACCTTCTCCGCGTTGCGCACGGGCCAGAGGAAGAAGGCGTAGCGCGACGCGGTGGCGGGGTCGACCAGCCGGCGCCAGGAGAAGGCGAAGTCGTCCGCCGTCACCGGCGTGCCGTCCGACCATGTGGCGTCCGCCCGCAGGTGGAAGGTGTAGGTGAGGCCGTCTGCCGACACCTCCCACCGCTCCGCCACGCCGGGGATCAGGCGGCCGGCGGCGTCGATGGTCAGCAGCCCCTCGAACAGGTCGAGCTGGATGAAGGCGTCGCTCTCGCCGGTGGACTTGTGCACGTCCAGCGTCTCCGGCTCCGATCCGTTGCCCCGGTGAAGCACCGTCTGCGCCGAAGCCCCCGCCGCGCCGAGGCACAGGGCCAGCGCCGCCCCCGCCAGCATCCGCCCGAACCGCATCGGCCCACCTCCCTTGCCAGACGTCTTCCCCCCGGTTATGCCCGCAAGCCGGCCTGCCGCGGAAGCCCCGAAACGAGAAAGGGGCGGCCCCGCGGGACCGCCCCTCCCCTCGACCGCCGCGGCGGCGGAGGTCCCTACTGCTTCACCGACAGCCAGCGCGACGGGTGCATGTCCTGGATATCGTCGTGCCAGCCCTCCACCTTGGGCGAGACCATGTGCTTGCTGACGTAGAAGTAGAGCGGCATGACCGGCACGTCCTCCATGGCCAGCTTCTCCGCCTGCTGCATCAGGTCGCGGCGCTTCTCCGGGTCCTGGCTGAGGTTGGCGGCGTCCAGCAGCTTGTCGAACTCCGGGTTCACGTAGCCTGACGGGTTCTGCTTGCCCACGTCGGAGCGCAGCAGCTCCAGGAAGTTGTTGGGATCGACGTAGTCGCCCAGCCAGCCGTGGCGCGTCAGGTCCTTGAAGGCCTTCTCGTCGCGGGTGGACAGGAAGACCTTCCATTCCTGGTTGTTCAGCGTGACCTTCGCCCCCAGCACCTTCTGCAGCATGCTGGCGATGGCGATGGCGGACTTGCGGTGGTTCTCGGAGGTGTTGAACAGGATCTCGACCTCCAGCGGCTTGCCGCCCGGGCCGTAGCCGGCCTTCTGCACCAGCTCCTTCGCCTTCGCCTCGCGCTGCTCCTGCGTCCAGCCCGCGTACTCCGGCACCTGCTGGGTGTAGTTCGGCGTGCCCGGCGGGACCCAGCTGAAGGCGGGGACCTGGCCCTGCTGCATGATCTTCTCGACGATGGCCTGCCGGTCCACGGCCAGGTTCACCGCCAGCCGCAGGTCCTTGTTCGACTTCCAGGGCTCGCGGGTCATGTTGATGCCGTAGAAGTAGGTGCCGAAATACGGCCCCAGCTTCAACTCGTTCGGCAGGTTCTGCTTCAGCCACGCCATCTGCGAGACCGGCACCTCGTAGGTGATGTGCAGCTCGCCCGAGCGGTAGCGCTTCAGCTCCGCCTCCAGGTTCTCCGTGGGATAGTAGAACACGGTGTCGATCTTGGTCTGGGCGACCGCGTAGTGGTGCGGGTTCTTGACCAGCTTGATATGGCCCTGCGGCACCGCTTCCTTCAGCATGTAGGCGCCGTTGGAGACGAGGTTGCCCGCCTTGACGTAGTCGTCGCCGAACTTCTCGTAGTTCGCCTTGGAGATCGGGAAGGTCGAGTTGTGGGTCAGGCTGGAGATGAAATACGGCGCCGGCCGGCCCAGCGTCACCTCGAAGGTGTGCTTGTCGACCGCCCGCACGCCCAGCTCCGCCACCGGCTTGCGGCCCTCGGTCACGTCCTGGGCGTTCTTCACCGGCCACAGGAACCAGGCGTACTTGGAGCCGGTCTTGGGATCGACCACGCGGCGCCAGGAGAAGACGAAGTCGTCGGCGGTGACCGGCGTGCCGTCCGACCACTTGCCGTCGGCGCGCAGCTTGAAGGTATAGACCAGCCCGTCCGGGCTGATCGTCCAGCTCTCCGCCGCGCCCGGCACGCGGCCGTTCTTGCCGTCGGGGACGACCAGCCCCTCGAACAGGTCCAGCTCGATGAAGTGCTCGGGCACGCCGCTGGACTTGTGCGGGTCGATCGTCTCGGGCTCCGAGCCGTTGCCGCGGTAGAGCACCATCTCCGCCCAGGCCGGGCCCGCCAGCGCCAGCGAGGCGCCCAGCGCCACGCCCGCGATCCAGGAACTAAGTCTCATCATGCCTCCCGCTGCAGCGCCGGGCACCATCGGGCCGGCGGCCTCTCATAGGGGCGGTTATGCACCGGGATTGCGGCGGGGCAAAGGCCAATCGGCGCCGGGCGGAGCGGTCCGCCGCGTGATGAAACGAAAAGGGGCGGCCCCGCGGGACCGCCCCCTTCCTGCGCCCGGGGCCCGGGGGCCCGCGGCGTCACTCCTTGATCGAGAGCCAGCGCGAGGGATGGTAGTCCTGCAGGCTGTCCTTCCAGCCCACGACCTTGGGCGAGATCATGTGCTTGCTGACATAGAAGTAGAGCGGGATGATCGGGATGTCGTCCAGCGCGATCTTCTCCGCCTGCTCCAGCAGGGCGCGGCGCTTCTCCACGTCCATGGTGGCGTTGGCCTCGCTCAGCACCCGGTCGAACTCCTTGTTCGCGTAGCCGGACGGGTTCTGCTTGCCGACGTCGGAGCGCAGCAGCTCCAGGAAGTTGTTGGGGTCGACGTAGTCGCCGATCCAGCCGTGGCGGACGATGTCCTTGAACTGCTTCTCGTCACGGGTGGAGAGGAAGACCTTCCATTCCTGGTTGTTCAGCACGACCTTGGCGCCCAGCACCTTCTGCAGCATGCTGGCGACCGCGATGGCGGTCTTGCGGTGGTTCTCCGAGGTGTTGAACAGGATCTCGATCTCCAGCGGCTTGCCGCCGGGGCCGTAGCCGGCCTTCTGCACCAGCTCCTTGGCCTTGGCCTCCCGCTGCTCCTGCGTCCAGGTCGCGTACTCCGGCACCTGCTGGGTGTAGTTGGGCACGTTGGGCGGGACCCAGCTGTAGGCCGGGATCTGGCCCTGCTGCATGATCTTCTCGGTGATGGCCTGCCGGTCGACGGCCAGGTTCACCGCGAGGCGCAGGTCCTTGTTCGACTTCCACGGCTCCTTGGTCATGTTCATGGCGTAGAAGTAGGTGCCGAAGTACGGCGCCAGCTTCATCTGGTCGGCCATGTTCTGGCGCACCCAGCCCATCTGCGAGACCGGGATCTCGTAGGTGAAGTGCAGCTCGCCGGAGCGGAAGCGCTTCAGCTCCGCCTCCAGGTTCTCCGTGGGGTAGAAGTAGACCGTGTCGATCTTGGTGTTGGCGGCGTCGTGGTGGTGCGGGTTCTTCACCACCTTCACGTGGCCCTGCGGGATCGCCTCCTTCAGCATGTAGGCGCCGTTGGACACGAGGTTGCCGGGCTTGATGTAGTCCTCGCCGAATTTCTCGTAGTTCGCCTTGGAGATGGCGTAGGTCGAGTGGTGCGTGAGGGAGGAGACGAAGTAGGGCGTCGGCTGCTCCAGCGTGACCTGGAAGGTCGTCGCGTCCACCGCCTTGACGCCCAGCTGGTCTAGCGGCGCCTTGCCCTCGGAGATGGGCTTGGCGTTCTTCACCGGCCACAGCATCCAGGAGTACTTGGAGGCGATCTTCGGGTCCACGATCCGCTTCCAGGAGAAGACCCAGTCCTCCGCGGTGACCGGCGTGCCGTCCGACCACTTGCCGTTGGCGCGCAGCTTGAAGGTGTAGACCAGCCCGTCGGGGCTGACGGACCAGCTCTCCGCGGCACCCGGCACCTGGCCGTTGCCGCCGTCGGGCACAACCAGCCCGTCGAACAGGTCGAACTGGATGTAGCTGTCCGGCACGCCGCTGGACTTGTGCGGGTCCAGCGTCTCCGGCTCAGAACCGTTGCCGCGGTGGAAGACCATCTCGGCGGCGGCGGGCTGCGCCGCCAGGCCGGCGACGGCCACCAGGGCGGCCGCCGCCAGGCGCCGCAGGCGGTAAACCGGGCGCCGCAGGCGGGTTGTCAGGGTGGACATGGGAACTCTCCTCCCGGTGGGCGGGGGTATGCCCCGCTTCGTGTTCAGGCTTGGCGCAAGAGATGGCGAAAGGACCCCGTGCTGTCCAGGGCCCTTCCGCATGAGGGGGCGCGTCAGCGCGCGACCGACAGGGTCTCCGAGGGCTGGTTGCCCAGGATGTGCGGGGTCCAGCCCTTCACCTTGGCCGAGACCAGCTGCTTGTAGCTGTTGTTCAGCAGCGGGATGACCGGCCAGTCCGCCATCGCCAGCGCCTCCGCCTGGCGCAGCAGCTCCAGCCGCGCCGCCGGGTCGACGGTGCCGTTGGCCTGATCCAGCAGGGCGTCGAAGGCCGGGTTGGCGTAGCCGGCGCGGTTCTGCTTGCCGACGTCGGAGCGCAGCAGCTTCAGGAAGGTGTTGGGGTCGGGGTAGTCGCCGATCCAGTTCAGCATGGCCATGCCCGGGTACGCCCGCTCCGAGGCAGTGTCGATCATGACCTTGAATTCCTGGTTGTTCAGGACCGTGTCGACGCCCAGCTTCTGCTTCCACATGCCGGCGACGGCGATCATCAGGCGCTTGGAATTCTCGTTGGTGGTCAGCAGCAGCTCCACCGACAGGGGCTTGCCCCCGGGGCCGTAGCCCGCCTCCTTCAGCAGCGCCCGCGCCCGCTCGTCCCGCTGCGCCTGGGTCCAGGCGGCGGCCTCCGGCGCGGCCGGCTTGTAGCCGCTGGCGCCCGCCGGCACGAAGCCGTAGGCCGGCGGCTCGCCGCCCTGCATGATCTTCTCCGACAGGATCTCCCGGTCGATGGCGAGCGCCAGCGCCTCCCGCAGCTTCGGGCTGGACTTCCAGGGCTCCCGGGTCATGTTCACGGACAGGTAGATCGTGGCGTAGACCGGGTAGACCAGCAGGCTGTCCGGCATGTTCTGCCGCAGCCACTGGATCTGCGTCACCGGCGCCGTCTGCACCGTGTCCAGCTCGCCCGCGCGGAAGCGGCGCAGCTCGGTGTCGCGGCTGTCGGAGTGGTGGAAGTAGACCGTGTCGATGGCGACCTTTTGGGCGTTCCGGTAGCGGGGGTTCTTGATCACCTTCACGTAGGCCTGGGGCTTGTACTCCGCCAGCACGTAGGCGCCGTTGGACACCATCTTGCCCGGCTCGATGAAGGCCTTGCCGTGCTTCTCCACGTTGGCCTTGGACAGCACCGCGACCGACTGGTGCTGCAGGCTGGCGATGAAGTAGCCGGTCGGACGCTCCAGCGTGACCCGCACCGTCAGGGGGTCCACCGCCTCCACGCCCAGTTTCGTCAGGTCCTTCAGCTCGCCCTTTGAGATCGCCTCGGCGTTCTTCACGGGCCAGAGCATGTAGGCGTAGTTGGACATGGTGGCGGGGTCCACCACGCGCCGCCAGGAGAAGACCACGTCGTCGGCCGTGACCGGCGTGCCGTCCGACCAGACGTTGCCGGCGCGCAGCTTGAAGGTGATGACGGTGCCGTCCGGGCTGACGGTCCAGCTCTCCGCCATGCCCGGCGTCACCGTGCCGTCGGGGCCGACGTCCACCATCCCCTCGAACAGGTCGTGGGCGATGTTGGCCTCGGGCTTCAGCTGCATCTGGTGCGGGTCGAGGCTGTTGGGCTCCGGCCCGTTGCCGCGGTTCAGCACCACCTCGGCCGCGGCCGGGGCGGCGGACAGGCCAACGGCAAGCAGCACCGCGGGCAGGGCCAGGGCGAGGCGTCGGGTCAGGCGCATGCGCGGGGTCTCCCCTTCTGGCGGCCCGTTGCCCCGGGCCCGCCGGTTCTGGTCGATGTCCGGCTCAGTCGAGCGACAGGAAGCGGGTCGGGTGCACGTCCAGCGGATTGTCCACCCAGCCCTTCACCTTCGGGCTGACCAGCCGGGCGGTGGCGTAGGTGTAGACCGGGATCACGGCCTGGTCGGCCAGCGCCTTGCGCTCCGCCTCCGCCAGCAGGGCCACGCGCGCCGCCGGGTTGCGCTCCAGCGCCGCGCGGCGCAGCAGCGCGTCGAAGTCCGGGTCGGCGTAGCCGGACGGGTTCTCCGGGCCGACGTCGGAGCGCAGGAACTCCAGGAACACGTTGGCGTCGTCGTAGGCGCCGATGTAGCCGTTGCGCGACAGGCCCTTGAAGGTCTTGGCCCGGCGGGTGTCCAGGAACACCTTCCATTCCTGGTTGGTCAGCACCGTCTCCACGCCCAGCGTCTGCTTCCACATGCCGGCCATGGCGATGGCGACCTTGCGGTGGTTCTCCGCCGTGTTGAACAGCAGCTCCACCGACAGGCCCTTGCCGCCGGGATAGCCGGCCTTCGCCAGCAGGCGCTTCGCCTCCGCCACCCGCCGCTCTTTCGGCCAAGCGGCCCATTCGGGCCGCTGCGGGGCGTAGCCGGTGACGCCCGGCGGGACGTAGCTGTAGGAGGCGACCTCGCCGCCCTGGGCGATCTTTTCCGCCACGATCTCCCGATCCAGCGCCATGGACAACGCCACCCGCAGGTCGCGGTTGGACTTCCACGGCTCCACCGTCAGGTTCGGCGCGTAGTAGTAGGTGCCGAGGCGGGGCGAGATGCGCAGCTCCGACGCCAGGTTCTCCTTCGCCCAGGGGATCTGGCCCGGCGGCAGGGTGTATGTCGCGTGCAGGTCCCCTGCCCGGTAGCGCTTGACCTCTGTCTCCTGGTTCTCCGTCGCGTGGAAGTAGACCGCGTCGATGGGCGCCTTGGCGGCGTCGCGGTGATGCGGGTTCTTCACCAGCTTGACGTGGCCCTGCGGCACCGCCTCCGCCAGCATGTAGACGCCGGACGAGACGAGGTTGCCGGGCTTGGTGTGCTCCCGTCCGTGGCGCCGGACGGAAGCCGCCTGCAGCGGCACCAGCATGGGATAGGAGAGGAGCGAGACGAAGTAGGGCGTCGGCTCCTTCAGGCGGAAGACGACGGTGCGCGCGTCCGGCGCCTCCACCCCCAGGGTCGAGAGGTCGGCGACCTTGCCCTCGGTGATCTCCTTGGCGTTGACCAGCGGCCAGAGATAGTTGGAATTGCGCCCGCCCATGGCGGGGTCGACCAGCCGGCGGAAGGAGAAGACCACGTCGTCCGCCGTCACGGGGCTGCCGTCCGACCAGCGGGCGTCGGCGCGCAGGTGGAAGGTCACCGACAGCGCGTCGTCCGACACCTCCCACCGCTCCGCCAAGCCGGGCTGCGCCCTGCCGGTCGCGTCGCGGGCGACCAGCCCCTCGTACAGGTCGTAGAAGATCATCGCCTCCGGCAGGCCGGTGGCGAGGTGGGGGTCGAGCGTCTCCGGCTCCGCCCCGTTGCCCCTGTGGAACACCGTCTCCGCCGCCGCCGGCAGCACCGGCAGCAGCGGGGCCGACAGCAGCAGTCCCGCCGCCAGCGCGGCCCGGCGGAGCCCGCGCATCAGCCCTTCATCTCCAGGAAGCGGGTCGGGTAGAAGTCCAGCGCGTTGGGGACCCAACCCTGGACCTTGGGGTTGACCAGACGGCGGCGCAGGTTGTGGAAGATCGGCACGACCGGGGTGTCCGCCATCATCATCGTCTCCGCCTCCTTCAGCTTCGCCACGCGGGCCGCCGGATCGACCAGCGTGTTGGCCTGCTCCAGCATCGCGTCGAAGGCCGGGTTGCGGTAGTCGGGGAAGTTCTGCAGCGACACGTCGGAGCGCAGCAGGGTCAGGAAGCTGTTGGCGTCGGGGTAGTCGCCGATCCAGGAGAAGAACAGCAGGTCCTTGTACGCCTTCTCATTGCCGATGTCGGAGACGACGCGGAACTCCTGGTTGTTCAGCAGCGTCTCCACGCCCAGCTTCTGCTTCCACATGGCGGCGGTGGCGATCATCACCTTGCGGGCGTTCTCGCTGGTGAAATACACGATCTCGACCGGCGGCAGCGGCTTGCCGCCCGGGCCGTATCCGGCCTCCGCCATCAGCTGCTTGGCCCGCGCGTCGCGCTCGGCCTGGGACAGCTTCACCCAGGAGGGCATGCCGGGCTGGTCGTAGCCGCCGGTGCCGGGCGGGGTGAAGGAATAGGCCGCCCGCTCCCCGTTCAGCACCTTCTCCGCGATGGCCTCGCGGTCGACCGCCAGGGACAGCGCCTCGCGCAGCTTGGGGTTCGACTTCCAGGGCTCGTTGCGGTGGTTGAAGGAGAGGTAGAAGGTCGAGAAGGTCTGGTGCTCGCGGAACGCCTCCTTCAGGTTGTCGCGCGCCCAGCGGACCTGCGTCGTCGGCAGGGTGTAGGTCACGTCCAGCTCGCCGGCGCGGAACTTCTTGAACTCGGTGTCAAGGTTGTCGATCGGGTAGGCCATGACCGTGTCGATCTTGACCTGGTCGGCCTCGTAGTAGGTCTTGCTCTTGACCAGCTTCATGTGGGACTGCGGCACGTTCTCCGTCATCACGTAGGCGCCGTTGGTGACGTAGTTGCCGGGCTGGGTGAACTGGTCCCCGTGCTTCTCCACGCTGGCCCGGTGCACCGGGAAGGTGGCGGTGTGCTGCAGCATCGACAGGAAGTAGCCGGCGGGCTTCACCAGCCGCACGACGAAGGTGTGCGGGTCGGGCGCGCTCACCCCCAGCTTGGCCAGATCCTTCTCCTGGCCCTTGGTGATGGCCTCGCCGTTCTCCACCGTCCACAGATAGTAGGCGTAGGGCGAGGCGGTCTCCGGCTTCACCAGCCGACGCCAGGAATAGACGAAATCGTCCGCCGTGACCGGCGTGCCGTCCGACCACTTGGCGTCGCGACGCAGGGTGAAGGTGTAGGTCTTGGCGTCTGGGCTGATCGTCCAGCCGGTCGCCATGGCCGGGCGGAAGCCGCCCTTGCCGTCGGGCGTCAGCAGCCCCTCCAGCAGGTCGTAGAGCACGATGGACTCGGCCAGCAGCTCCGACTTGTGGGGGTCCAGCGTGCCGGGCGAGGCGCCGGTGCCGCGCCGGATCACCGTCTCCGCCGATGCCTGGAAAGAGCCCAGCAGGGTCGCGGACAACAGGCAGGCGGCAAGGGTCTGGCGGCGGATGAACATGGGCGCGGTGCCTCCCGGGCTGGCGTCGTTACGGCCGCAACGATATGCCTGCCCGGGCATCCCGGGGCAAGGCCCGTTACCGTTCGGAAATACCGGCCTCAGGGACGGCGCACGTCGGTGGCGGCGAAGTCGCCGCCCTTGAACAGCAGCGGCAGCCCCCGCGACGCCGCCAGCGCGTAGGCCGCGCAGTCCCCCATGTTGAGCCGCGCCGCGTGCCCGCTGCCCCGGCCGAACCGCCGGTGCGCCTCGAAGGCGAGGCGGGACTGGTCCTGGTCGAAGGGGACGATCTCGATCCCGACCTCGGCGGCGAGCGCATCGAAGCGCGCCACGGCGGCGTCCCCCAGCCTCCCGTTCAGGACCATCCGGCATTCGAAGACGTTCACCGCCGACATGAGAATCCTGCCCGCGGAATAGAGGATGTCCCTGAACTCCGCCGCCTCCGGCTCGTCCTGGAGGTAGGCGACGATGGCGGAGCTGTCGACGACGATCAATCGAACGCTCCGATGTCGTTGTACCCGATGATCTCGTCGTCGCTGCGGCCGTCGAGGACGGGAAGTGCCGAGATCGCCTTGCGGGCCTCCTCGAATGCCTTCCTCTTCCGCTCCACCTCGCGCTGCCGCGCGATGCGGTCGGCGAGTGCCCTGGTGACGGCATCCTCGACGCTCTCGCCGGTCAGCGAGCACAGCTCCTGCGCCAGCCGTTCGGCCTCGTCGCTCTTGATGGTCAGGGACATCGCCGGGCTCCCGCGCAATCTCACCAGAGAATGGCTCAGCAGAGAATGGCCCCGGCGGCGTTCCCGCGCAACCGCCGGGGCCGGAAATCGGCCGCGGGTGAAACACCGGCAGCATTCCTCCTGTTCAGGGGGCGGTCCTGCACGACGGAGGCGTACCCGCATGTTCGAATGGATATCAGACCCCAGC
>DASPKT010000319.1:0-12284 GCA_035627915.1 Azospirillaceae bacterium | reverse complement strand
TAGCGCGCCAGCTCCGGCGTCTTCTCCGGCCAGCCCAGCGTGGAGAAGGGCCACAGGGCCGAGCTGAACCAGGTGTCCAGCACGTCGGCGTCGCGGGTCAGCGCCTCGTCCCGGCCGTAGTGGGCGCGCGCCTCGGCGGCCGCCTCCTCCGCCGTCTCGGCGACGAAGACCTTGCCGTCCGGCCCGTACCAGGCGGGGATCTGGTGGCCCCACCAGATCTGCCGGCTGATGCACCAGGGCTGGATGTTGCGCATCCACTCGTAATAGGTGTTCTCCCACTGCTTGGGCACGAACACGGTCTTGCCGGTCTCCACCGCCTCGATGGCCGGCTTCGCCAGGGTGGCGGCGTCGCAGTACCACTGGTCGGTCAGCCAGGGCTCGATGACCACGCCGGAGCGGTCGCCGTGCGGCTGCATCAGCGTGTGCGGGTCGATCTTCTCCAGCAGGCCCAGCGCCTCGATCTCGGTGACGACCTTCTTGCGCGCCTCGAACCGGTCGAGGCCGCGGTAGGCCTCCGGCGCGTTGTCGTTCAGCCGCGCGTCGCGGTCGAACAGGTTGATCATCTCCAGCCCGTGCCGCTTGCCGACCTCGAAGTCGTTGAAGTCGTGGGCGGGCGTGATCTTCACGGCACCCGTGCCGGTCTCCGGGTCGGCGTACTCGTCCGCCACGATGGGGATGCGGCGGCCGACGATGGGAAGCACGACATGCTTGCCCACCAGGTCCCTGTAGCGGTCGTCGTCGGGGTGCACGGCGACGCCGGTGTCGCCCAGCATCGTCTCCGGACGGGTGGTCGCCACGGTGACGAAGCGCCCCTCCTCCCCCTCCACGGGATAGCGGAAGTACCAGAGGCTGCCCTTCACCTCCTTCTGCTCGACCTCCAGGTCGGAGATGGCGGTGTGCAGCTTGGGGTCCCAGTTCACCAGCCGTTTGTCGCGGTAGATCAGGCCCTGGCGGTACAGCTCGACGAAGACCTTGCGGACGGCCTTGTTCAGCCCCTCGTCCATGGTGAAGCGCTCGCGCGCCCAATCGGGCGAGGCGCCCAGGCGGCGCAGCTGGCGGGTGATGGTGCCGCCGGACTCGGCCTTCCACTCCCAGACCTTGTCGATGAAGGCGTCGCGGCCGAAATCGTGCCGGGTCTTGCCCTCGGCGGCCAGGTTGCGCTCCACCACCATCTGGGTGGCGATGCCGGCATGGTCGGTGCCGGGCTGCCACAGCGCGTCGCGGCCGCGCATGCGCTGGTAGCGGATCAGCACGTCCTGCAGGGTGAAGGTCAGGGCGTGGCCCATGTGCAGGCTGCCGGTCACGTTCGGCGGCGGCATCATGATGGTGTAGGGCCGCTCGTTCGACTCGACGTTCGCGGCGAAGGCGCCGGATTCCTCCCAACGCTTGTAGTGCTTCTGCTCCACCTCGGCGGGGGAAAAGGTCTTGTCGAGCATGTCGGGGCCTTGGGTCTGAACGGTAGGGACGGGTCGGAAACCCGGGGTTTCTAAACGGGACGGGCGGCGCCATCAAGGCACCGCCCTTCCCCTACTTCCGATGCGTGCGGTTGGGAGGAAGGTCAGTCCAGCCCGCGGCGGACTACCTTCTCGATCTCGCGCTTGACCAGCCGCTCGACAAGCTGCGGCAGGTTGTCGTCGAGCCATTCGCGGATCAGCGGCCGCATCAGCTCATAGCAGATCTGCTCCACCGTGGTGGCGCCGTGGCCCATCGGGCCCTCGCCGATGATGCTGGGCCCGCGGCGGAAGCCCGCCAGGCCGGCGAAGGCGCGGCTGGCCATGTCCGCCGTCGAATCGGACATCAGCGCATCGTCCTCGTAGGAGGGCGGCGGCGGGGCCGGCCGGCGCGGCGGCGGAGGCGGCGCCGGCTCCATGTCGAACGGGTCGAGGTCGGGCAGCGGCGGCGGCGCCAGCGGCTCCTCCTCCTCCTGGACCATCTGGGTCAGCTCCAGGACGTCGTCCTCCATCTCGTCCATCATGGGAGGAGGAGGCGGAGGGGGCGGCGGAGGCGGAGGGGGTGGCGGCGGCGGAGGCGGCGGCGGGGGAGGAGGCGGCGCTGGCGGCGGCTCCGGCTCGGCGGCCGCCGGGGCGTCCGTGTCCTCGGAGATGATTCGCCGGATGGAGGCGAGAATCTCCTCCATCGATGGTTCTTGTGACTTATCGGCCATCTGTATTAACCCGACGTGCCTCGGATGGTGCGCAAGCCTAGGGCAGAACCGCGGAAAAGGCCACACCCCGTTGATGCGAAAAGGGCGGCCGCAAGGACCGCCCTCCCGCTGAAGTCGTAGACCGTGCCGCGGATCAGTCGATCGACTGGCCCCACAGCTTGTTGCGCACTTCCTTGTAGTGCGCCTCCTGGTCGTAGACCTGGACCGGCAGGCCCAGCTGCGGCGCGGTCAGCTGGCCGACGGCGGACAGCACCTGGAAGGCGGCCACCAGCTCGTCGCGCTGGGCGCGGACCAGCTGCACGCGGGCGTCCAGCAGCTCCTGCTCGGCGTCCAGCACGTCCAGGACAGTGCGCGAGCCGACCGTCGCCTCCTGCCGCACGCCTTCCAGGGCGATGTTGGCGGAGTTCACCTGGTCGTTGCGCGACTTGATGCTGGCGCGGGCGGTCACCAGCGCCTCCCAGGAGCGGATCGCGGTCTCGCGCGCCTGGCGCACGGCCTCGTCCACCTGCATGCGGCGCTGGCTGGCGGTCTGCTTGGCCTCGCGGACGCGGGCCGAGGTGCCGCCGCCCTGGTACAGCGGCACCGTCAGGCGGGCGCCGATGGTGGCGGTGTTGCGGGTGCTGTCGCGGGCCAGCGTGTCCCAGTCGCGGCCGACCTGGCCGCTGAGCGCGACGGAGGGCAGCATCTCGCCGAACGCATTGTCGACGGCGCTCTGCGCGCCCTCGAGGTTGTAGTTGGCGGCGATGACGCTGGGGTTGTTCTTCTCCGCCAGCGCGATCGTCTCCTCCAGCGAGGTCGGCAGGCTCAGCACCGGGGCGGGCTGCTGCAGCTTGCCCGGCACCACGCCGACCAGGCGGGCGAAGACGGCGCGGCTGGCGTTCAGCAGGCCTTCCGACAGGATGCGGTCGGCGTTGGCGCGCGACAGGCGCGACTCGGACTGGCTGACGTCGGTGCGGGTGATCTCGCCGACGCGGAAGCGGTCCTGGGCGGCCTCGAGCTGGCGGCGCAGCACCTGCTCGTTGTTAACGTTCAGGTCGAGCACAGCCTGGTCGCGGACCACGTCGAAATAGGCCGTGGCGGCGTTCAGCAGCACCAGCTGCTCGGTCGCGGTCAGGGCCGCGCGCTGGGCGCGCACGGCGGCCTCGGCCTGGTCAACCTGGGCGGTGGTGCGGCCGCCGCGGTAGATCGGCTGGGAGACGGAGAGGTCGACCGACTTCGGCGTGATCGCCGCCACCTGCGAGTTGGTCTCGGTCCGCTGGCGGGCGATGTCGCCGCTGGCGGTGACCTGGGGCAGGTAGTTGGCGCGGGCCTGCGGCACCAGCTCGTCGGTGGCGCGCAGCTGGGCGCGCTCCGCCTCCAGCGTCGGGTTGCTGGTGTATGCCTGCGCCAGCGCCTCCTGGAGCGACTGCGCCTGGGCCGGCGAGAGGCCGAGGCCCACGGCGAGGGCGGCGGCCGGAAGGGCGGCCCGCAGGCTGCGGCGGAGGGCTTTGTTCAGACTGGTCGCATCCATCTCTCAATACACCTTCATGGTCGTATCCACCCGCCGGGCCCAGGCATCCATGCCGCCCGACAGGTTCGTCACCCGGTCGAAACCCTGGGAACGCAGCCAGGCGGCCGCCTGGGCGCTTCGGAATCCGTGGTGGCATACCGTCACCACGGGGAGGTCCGCTGTGATGCCGCTCACGCGCGTGGGCAGGCTTCCCAGCGGTATATTAAGGCTGCCGTCCAGCGCGCATAGGTCCACTTCCCAGGGCTCGCGCACGTCCAGCAGGATCACCCGCTCGCCCGCCCGCAACCAGGCGTCCAGCGTCTCGACCTCGATCTCGTCGGGGAAAGCGCCGTGCATGGCCGCGACCGGGCTCCGGGCTCAGAACTCGAACCGGGGCTTCGCCTCGAAGCCCGGCAGGGGGCGCACGGCGGCGTCGAACAGCACGCGGCCCGACACCACGCCGGCGATGCGCTGGTAGAGCTTGGCCTGCCCCATGCCGCCGGCAGGCGCCAGCACGCAGACCAGGCGGCCGCCCTCGGCCAGCTGGTCCAGCAGCGCCTGCGGCACCTCGGCGACGGCGCCCTCGATGAAGATGACGTCGTAGGGCGCCTGCTTCGGATAGCCCTCGGCGTGCGCGCCGGTCATGACGACGGCGTTGTCCACGCCCTGCTCCTGCAGCGCCTTGGCCGCGGCCTCCGCCAGGGCGGCGTCGGCCTCCAGCGCCACCACGGTCCCGGCCAGCCGGCCGATGACGGCGGCGGCGTAGCCGGTGGCGGCGCCGATGTCGAGCACCACGTCCTGGCCGTCGATCCGGGCCTCCTGCAGCAGCCGGGCCATGACCATCGGCTCCATCAGGTAGCGGCCGCGCGCGACCGGGATGTCCTCGTCGACGTAGGCGAGGCTGCGCAGCGGGCCCGGCACGAACCGCTCGCGCGGGGTGTCGAGGATGGCGTGCACCAGGACATTGTCCGTCACCTTGTTGGGACGGATCTGCCCCTCCACCATGTTGAAGCGGGCGGTGGCGTAGTCGGTCGTCGCGGCCATGGGGTCTAGCGGGCTCGTTCTTGGGAAACCGGCTCGGGAGCGGCTCGGCGGGCGGGGGAATTGAGGCAGGCGGAACCAGGGCACGGCTGACGCCGGGCCCCGCGCCTATATATCCCCTGGGACAGGCGAACACAATCGCGCGGCGGCGCGGCCCGGCCATGGCCGCTGCGACGGCGGCGCGAAGCACGCTTGACCGGGACGCGGGCGGGCGGCTATAGCTCGCCCTCACACCACAGGGGGCGGCACGCCGCTCCCGCTCCCGGATGGCGCGGTGGCAGAGTGGTGATGCAACGGACTGCAAATCCGTGAACCCGGGTTCGATTCCCGGCCGTGCCTCCAAATCCTCCCCCTTCCCGTCCCCGGATTTCCACGCCCCTACCGGGCGAGGCCGCGCGCGACCGCGTCCGCCAAGCCGGGCGGCAGGGCGCCGTCGTCGGCCATGACCTTCAGGCGCAGCAGGCCGGCGACGCTGATGCTGTCGGTGATGGTGCCGTCCAGCACCAGGTCGAGCGCCTCGCGCAGGCGCACGCGCCGGACCTTCAGCTGCTCGGTCTCCTCCGGTTCCGACTCGCCCCGCTCCAGGTCCCAGGCCAGGTAGCAGAAGGCCGTCTCGTCGGTCGTGCTGTTGGACAGGTCGAGGCGCAGGAACTCCTTCAGGTTCCGCGCCCGCAGGCCGGTCTCCTCGATCAGCTCGCGCCGGGCGGTGTCGGCGGGGTCGGTGCCGACCGGGGCGCCGCCCTCCGGGATCTCCCAGCTGTAGCGGTCCAGCGGGAACCGGTACTGCCCCACCAGCCAGGTGCAGCCCTCCGCGTCGACGGGAATCACCCCGACCGCCAGGTTGCGGAAGCTCACCACGCCGTAGATGCCGGGCCTGCCCGCGGGGTTCAGCACCTCATGGTGGACCAGGCGCAGCCAGGGGTTCTCGTAGCGCACCTCGCGCGAGGTCACGGTCCAGGGATTGCGGGTCTCGTCGGGCGTCAGGGGGGGCATGCGGGCTCCTCGGCGGCGGGCGGCCGGGCGTCGGGACGGGTCGGGCGAACCCTAATCCGGGGGCCCCCGCGATGTCACGCCGCCCCCTCGCATGAAATCTGTTGACTTGCCCGGGTCGGGGGGCTAGATAACCGCCCACACGCTGATCCGGCGTAGCTCAGTGGTAGAGCAATCGGCTGTTAACCGATCGGTCGTAAGTTCGAATCTTACCGCCGGAGCCAATATAGAAGGCCCGCCTTGCAAGCAGAGATGCAGCAAGGCGGGCCTTTTGCTTTTCCGACACACGGTTTGCGACACGCCCTGCCCTTGCGCGCCGGACGCCCCTGCCCCGCCGGGCCGGCGTCCGGACTTCGGACCGGCGGCCTCAGAGTTCGTCGTAGAGGGTCGAGCCCTGCTCCTCCGACGGGGCGGCGGCGCGGGCGGCATGGCGCTGCCACTCCCCGCACCAGTCGGTGGTGAGCGTGGTCGGGAAGGCGCCGGCGGGGGCGCGGCCGGTCACCACGGGCGGGTAGCGGCGGCACTGGCCCTTGGGCCCGCGCTCCCGCACCCCGAATCCGACCCAGAAGCGGCAGTTGTAGCAGGTCTCCCCACGGCGCATCGGCTAAGTCCCGGAACGGTCAAGAACGGTCCCGAGCTATAGCACGGCGCCCCCTGCTCAGTGTTCGGGTTTCGCCTTCCGCATGCTGTCGCCCTGCTGGAGCGTGTAGGCGCGGATTTCCGCGTCGATCTCCAGGCGCCGCTGCCCCTCCGGGCTGGCGTCCGGGGCATCGCGCAGGCGCTGGAACTCCTGCACCGCGCGCTCGAAATCCTTGTCGTTGGCGATGGGCATGCCGTCCCTCCGGTCTCCTCGGGTCCGGGAGGAGAACCGGCGCGGCCCCGCCCCTGTTCCCTCACGCCTCCAGCGCCGTCTCGATGAGCGCGCGGTTGGCGAGCGCCCGGTGCACCGGGCAGCGGTTGGCGATATCCAGCAGCCGCGCGCGCATCTCTTCGTCCAGCGCGCCCTCCAGCGTGATCCGGCGGCGGAACAGGTCGGCCTTGCCGCCCTCCGCCGCCGCGTCGGCGACATGCTCGTGCGCGACGTGCACGGTGATGCGCGCCAGGGGCCAGCCCTTGCGCTTCGCGTAGAGCCGCAGCGTCAGGGAGGTGCAGGCGCCCAGTGCCGCCTCCAGCAGCTGGTGCGGCGTCGGCGCGCTGTCGGCCCCGCCCACCGACTCGGGCTCGTCCGCGGCCAGCAGGTGCCGGCCGGTCCGGATGAGGTTGCGCAGGCCGGGCCCGCCCGCCGCCTCCCGCACGGTCGTGCCGGGCGCGGACGACGGCGGCAGCTCCTCCTCCTCCCGCGGCGGGCGCGCCAGCTTCAGCGCGCGCCCGGCCCAGAGCGCGATGGTGCGGGCGACGTGGTCGGCGTCGTCGCGCCGTCCGACCAGGTGCCCCGCCCCCTCCAGCGCCTGGAACGCCTTGCGCGGCCCCGCGGCGGAGAGGATGCGCCACGCCTCCGCCGCCGGCACCACCGGGTCCTCTGGGTCGTGCATGACCAGCAGCGGCCGGCCCAGCGCCGCCACCGCCGCCGCCATGTCGTGGCGGCCGGCGTCGTCGAGGAAATGGCGGCTGACCGCGATCGGGCGGCCGCCCACGTCCACCGTGACGGCGCCGTCGGCGTCCGGCGTGCCGCGCGCCGCCAGCCGGACGATGTGGTCAGGGCCGAGGGGCGAGTTCAGCGTCACCACCGCGCCGACGGACGACAGCCGCGCCGCCGCGGCGACGCAGGTGGGCCCGCCCAGGCTGTGGCCGACCAGCAGGCGCGGCGGCGCCAGCGCCCCCGCCAACGCCTCCGCCGCGGCGACCAGGTCGCCGACATTGCCGGTGAAGCTGCTCTCCGCGAAGGAGCCGGCGCTGGCACCCAGGCCGGTGAAGTCGAACCGCAGCACGGCGAAGCCCTGCTCCGCCAGACCGCGGCTGACGCGGACGCTGGCGAGGTGGTCCTTGGTGCAGGTGAAGCAGTGGGCGAAGACGGCGGTGGCGAGGGGCGGGCCGTCGGGCAGTTCCAGCCGGCCGGACAGCAGGTGGCCCTGCGATCCCACGAAGTCGAACTCGCGCGTGCTCGGCATCTGCTCCCTCCCCCGGGGGAATGGACGGGCCCCGCCCGCCGGGTGTTAATGCTGGGCGCCCCCCGCGCCCCCGTCAACAATAGGGCTGCCAGCATGGCCGAGGAC
Organism: Azospirillaceae bacterium; assembly: GCA_035627915.1. Lineage (GTDB taxonomy): Bacteria > Pseudomonadota > Alphaproteobacteria > Azospirillales > Azospirillaceae > DASPKT01. Next base: position 4,387 of record DASPKT010000319.1, on the reverse strand, counting down.
GCCGACCGCCAAGTCGAGCTGATCGAGAAGACCACCGCCTACAAGGGCTGGGCGAAGGTCGACCGCTACCGCCTGCGCCACAGCCTGTACCGCGGCGGCATGAGCGGCCCGGTGGAGCGCGAGCTGTTCGAGCGCGGCCACGCGGTCGCCGTCCTGCTCTACGACCCCGCCGCCGACGCGCTGGTCTTGGTGGAACAGTTCCGCGTCGGCGCCTTCGCCGCCGGCCAGCCCGCCTGGCTGGTGGAGACGGTGGCCGGCATCATCGACGAGGGCGAGGCGCCGGCCGAGGTCGCCGCCCGCGAATGCCGGGAGGAGACGGGGCTGGAGGCGCGCGACATCTTCCACGTCTGCGACTACCTGCCCAGCCCCGGCGGCTGCAGCGAGGTCATCTCCTTCCATTGCGGCCGGGTGGACAGCCGGGGTGCGGGCGGCGTCCACGGGCTGGCGGAGGAGCACGAGGACATCCGCGTCCTGGTCGTGCCGGCGGCCGAGGCCGTCGCCTGGCTGGACGGCGGCCAGATCCGCAACGCCGTTACACTGGTGGCGCTGCATTGGTTCGCGCGCAACCGTGACCGGCTGCGTGAGCGGTGGGCGGGGAGTTGATCGGAACCGCCGGCGGCGGCTAGTCTCGCACCTCCGGCATCCGTTCCGGCCGGGAAGGAGCGCGTTCCTTGGACATTCGTCACGGTTTCCTGGGCGCCATCGGCGAGACGCCGCTGGTTCGGCTGGAGGGCCCGTCGCGCGAGACGGGCTGCGAGATCCTCGGCAAGGCCGAGTTCCTGAACCCCGGCGGCTCGGTCAAGGACCGGGCGGCGCTGGCCATCGTGCGCGACGCCATCGACCGCGGCGTGCTGCGCCCCGGCGGCACCATCGTCGAGGGCACCGCCGGCAACACCGGCATCGGCCTGGCCCTGGTCGGCAACGCGATGGGCTTCCGCACCGTCATCGTCATGCCGGAGACCCAGAGCCAGGAGAAGAAGGACATGCTGCGGCTCTGCGGCGCCGACCTCCGGCTGGTGCCGGCGGTGCCGTACAAGGACCCCGGCAACTACGTCCACGTCTCCCGCCGCATCGCCGAGGAGTTGGCCGCGACCGAGCCGAACGGCGCCGTCTGGGCCAACCAGTTCGACAACCTGGCCAACCGCGAAGGCCACCGCGCCACCACAGGTGAGGAGATCTGGCGCCAGACCGGCGGCCGGGTCGACGCCTTCACCTGCGCGGTGGGCACCGGCGGCACGCTGGCCGGCGTGGCGCTGGCGCTGAAGGGGCACGACCCCAACGTCCGCATCGTCCTGGCCGACCCGATGGGATCCGCCCTCTACAGCTGGAAGAAGACGGGCGAGCTGAAGTCGGAGGGCACCTCCATCACCGAGGGGATCGGACAGGGCCGCGTCACCGCCAACCTGGAGGGCGCCCCCATCGACGACGCCGTCCAGGTGACGGACGGGGAGGCGCTGCCGGTCATCTTCTCCCTCCTGAAGGAAGAGGGGCTGGTGCTGGGCGGGTCCAGCGGCATCAACGTCGCCGCCGCCATGAAGGTGGCGCGCGAGTTGGGGCCCGGGCACACGGTCGTGACCGTGCTGTGCGACTTCGGCACCCGCTACCAGTCGAAGCTCTTCAACCGGGACTTCCTGGCGGAGCGCAACCTGCCCGTCCCCGACTGGCTCTGATCCTGCAGGCGAGGATAACCGCGCATGTCCCTGATATTCCGCGACGACGCCTACGCCCGCACCGCCCAGGCCACCGTCGTCTCCGCCGGGCCCGAGGGCATCCGGCTTGACCGGACGCTGTTCTATCCCACCGGCGGCGGGCAGCCCGGCGACACCGGCGTGCTGCGCTGGGCCGGCGGTGAGGCGCGGATATCCGACACCCGCAAGGGCGAGGGCCAGGACGACGTGCTGCACCTGCCGGAGCCCGGCGCAGCCCTGCCCGCCCCCGGCACGGCTGTCGAGATGGAGCTGGACTGGGACCGGCGGCACCGGCACATGCGCATGCACACGGCCATGCACCTGCTGTGCGCGGTGGTGCCGGGTGCCGTGACCGGCGGCCAGGTCGGCGCCGACCGCTCCCGCCTGGATTTCGACGTGCCCTCGGGCAGCCTCGACAAGGAGGAGATCGAGGGGCGGCTGAACGCGCTGATCGCCGCCGACCACCCGGTCGCCGAACGGCGCATCACCGACGGGGAGCTTGCCGCCCGGCCGGAACTGGTGCGCACCATGTCGGTGAAGCCGCCGACCGGCGCCGGCACCGTGCGCCTGCTGCAGATCGGGCCGGAGGAGGCGCCGGTGGACCTGCAGCCCTGCGGCGGCACCCATGTCCGCCGCACCGGGGAGATCGGCGGCGTCGAGGTCGTGAAGATCGAGAACAAGGGCAAGCAGAACCGGCGCGTCGTCATCGCGCTCCGGGGCTGAGCCCCAACGGGGACAAAGGGAGGGAACGCGCACGCCATGGCCCAGGACCGGACCGCACTCGTCAGCACCGAATGGCTCGCCGCCCGGCTGGGCGCGCCCGACATCCGCATCCTCGACTGCACCTGGCACATGCCGGGCACCGACCGCGACCCCAGGGCGGAGTTCGCGGAGTGCCACATCCCGGGTGCCGTCTTCTTCGACGTGGACGAGATCGCCGACACCTCCGTGCCGCTGCCGCACATGCTGCCGTCGCCGGAGAAGTTCGCGTCCCGGGTCCGCAAGCTCGGCATCGGCGACGGCATGCGCATCGTCTGCTACGACGCGCACGGCATCCAGAGCGCGCCGCGGGTCTGGTGGACCTTCCGCGCCATGGGCCACCTGGACGTGGTGGTGCTGGACGGCGGCCTGAAGCGCTGGATCGCCGAGGGGCGCCCGGTGACCGACACGCTGTCGGAGACGGCGCCGCCCCCGCGCGAGCGGCACTTCACCACCCAGTTCAACAACACGCTGGTCCGCGACGCCGCCCAGGTCCGTGCCAACATCGCCAGCAAGCGCGAGCAGGTGCTGGACGCCCGCTCCCAGGGGCGGTTCGAGGGGACGGCGCCGGAGCCGCGGCAGGGCCTGCGCGGCGGGCACATCCCGGGCAGCCTCAACCTGCCCTTCAACGAGCTGGTCGATCCCGAGACCGGCCGGCTGGTGCCGCGCGACCGGCTGGCCGAGCGGTTCCAGGCCGCCGGCGTGCGCCCCGACCGGCCCGTGGTCGCCAGCTGCGGCAGCGGCATGACCGCCTGCGTGCTGGCGCTGGGCCTCTACGAGCTGGGCCGCGACGACGTGGCGGTCTACGACGGCTCCTGGACCGAATGGGGGGCGCGGGCCGACCTGCCGGTCGAGACCGGCCCGGCGGGCGCGGCGTGATGGAGGCGCCGGTCGACCCGTCCGCCCCGGTCCCGGCGGGCAAGCTGCTCTCCACCATCACCTACCTGGAGATGGACGCGCCGCCGGCCCGCCCGATGCGGCCGGCGCCGCTGGAGAAGCTGGCCCTGCTGCGGGCGGAGGAGTGCACGGTCGCCTTCTACCGCTTCCTCTACAACACGGTGGGCGAGCCCTGGCTGTGGGGCTTCCGCCGCCGCCTGCCGGACGAGGAGCTGAGGGCGCTGATCCAGGCGCCCTCGGTCTCCATCCACGTCGCCTATGTCCGGGGCGTGCCGGCCGGCTATTTCGAGCTGGACCGGTCGGAGCCCCGGACCTGCGACATCAGCTATTTCGGCCTGATGCCGGAGTTCATCGGGCGCCGCATCGGCCCCTGGCTGCTGGACCAAGCCATCGCGTCCGCCTGGTCGGAGCCGGGCATGCGCAAGCTGACCGTGAACACCTGCACCTTCGACCACCCGCGGGCGGTCATGACCTACCAGAAGGCCGGGTTCCGGCCGGTGGAGCAGGAGGTCCAGTACATGGACGACCCCCGGGTGGTCGGCGTCATCCCCCGCCACGTGGCGCCGCAACATCCCATCGTCGGCGCCTGAGCCACCTTGGCTGTTGGTCCCCGGCCCCTGCGGTGACAAGATGGCCGCCCCTTCCCCCGCCCCGGCGCCAGCATGACCGAGCCGCCCCAGAAGCTTGAGACCCGCCTCGCCCATGCCGGCCGCGACCCGGAGGCGTTCGCGGGTGCCGTCAACGTGCCGCCCTTCCGCGCCTCCACCATCCTGTTCCCCACCCTGGACGCGTTCGAGGCGCACGACCCCGCCTTCCGCGGCGTCCGCTACGGCCGCGTCGGCACGCCCTCCAGCCACGCCTTCGAGGAGGCGATGGCGGAACTGGAGGGCGGCTTCCGCGCCGTCGCGTTCGGGTCGGGCCTGGCGGCCGTCACCGTCTCGATCCTCGCCTTCTCAGGCAGCGGCGGGCACATCCTGGTCAGCGACAGCGCCTACGGCCCGACGCGGGAGTTCTGCACGCGGGAGCTGGGGCGTTTCGGGATC
>DASPKT010000318.1:0-3897 GCA_035627915.1 Azospirillaceae bacterium | reverse complement strand
CTTATAACCGGATACCGCTCCCGCGCACCAGTGGACCTATAACGGGTTCAGCCTTTGGCCGTGGCGGGCGCCCCTTCGCGGATCGCCGCCTGGCTCTCCTGGATCCGCGCCTCCAGCGGTCCGCGCCAGTCGGGCGAGGCGGCGCCCTTCAGCACCAGCGCATAGCCGTAGCGGATGGTGGGCCCGAGCTGCGCGTCGGTGAGCTCGCCGGTCACCCAGTCCAGCATGGCGGCGCCGAAGATGCGGTCCAGCGTCTTGAACATCAGCTCGACGTCGACGTCCGGCGTCAGCACGCCGGCCTTCGCCACGTTCTGGACCAGCCCCTCCCAGACGGCCGCCCGCTTGGAGTTGAAGATCTGCGAGCGGAACTCGTCGGACGGGTCGAACAACGCCGCCCAGATGGTGCGGTAGAAGATCGGGTCCGCCAGGTAGAAGTCCACGCAGATGTCCAGCGCCCCGAACAGCTTCTCCAGCGGGTCGGTCGAGCGCAGGTGGTCGAACCGGTCCAGGAACTCGCGGATGTCGTCCAGCACCGACAGCAGGATCGCCCGCTTCGAGCCGAACAGGTTGTACGGCGTCGCCAGGCTCACCCCCGCCCGCGCCGCCAGCGCCCGCATGGACAGGCCCGTGTTGCCGGTCTCCCGGATCAGGTCCCGCGCCGCATGGATGATCCGCCGGCGCCGTTCGTCCTTGGCGGCCTCGCGCCGGCTGACCGGCGCCTCCTCGGCGGCTTCGACTTCGACCTTCAGCCCAACCCCCATACGCGAACTCCACGCCTCCCCCGAGGGAAGGCCCTCTATACCAGCCGCTCGAAACCGGCGCAGCCCAGGACCCGACTCAGGTCAGGCGGGCGCCATTTTCTTCAGCATCTCCTCGCGCAGCTGCGGCTTCAACGTCTTGCCGCTGGCGTTGCGCGGAAATTCCTCGGTCCGCACCCAGATGCGCACCGGCACCTTGTAGGGCGGCAGGAGCCTCGCGGCATGGGCGATCAGGTCGGCCTCGCTGACCGCCTCGCCCGGCTTCAGCTGGACGACCGCGCCCACCTCCTCGCCCCAGATCCGGTGCGGCAGGCCGATCACGGCCGCGTCGATCACCGCCGGATGCGCCACCAGCACGTCCTCGATCTCGACGCAGTAGATGTTCTCGCCGCCGCGGATCAGCATGTCCTTCACCCGGTCCAGGACATAGACGAAGCCCTCCGCGTCCATCCGGCCGATGTCGCCGGTGTGGTACCAGCCGTCGGTGAAGGCCGCGGCCGTCGCCTCCGGCTTGCCCCAGTAGCCCATCACGACGTTGGGGCCGCGGATCCAGATCTCGCCCACCTCGCCGGTGGCGACTTCGCCGCCGTCGGCGCCCGCGATCTTTACGTCGCAGCAGGGCACGGGGATCCCGACGCTGTCCGGCCGCGCCAGATAGTCCTCGGCGCTGTTGCTCGTGGACACCGAGGACGTCTCAGTAGCCCCGTAGCCCTGTCCCGGCGGGATGTGCGGGAAGAGCTGGGCGAAGCGCAGGGTGAGCTCCGGCGCCACGGCTGCGCCGCCATAGCCGTAGGAATCCAGGCTCGACAGATCGCGCTTGGCGAAGTCGGGCGACTCCAGCACCTGCCAGACCATGGCGGGCACGCCGGTGGTCCCGTTCACCCGCTCCGCCTCGATCAGCTCCAGGAACCGCTCGGGATTCCACCGGTGCATCAGCACCAGCTTGCCGCCGGAGGCGACGGTCGGGACGAGCATCGAGTTCGTGCCGGTGACGTGGAAGAGCGGGACCGGCAGCAGGTTCACCCGCTGTGGAGCCTCCGCGGCGGGCTCCGGCAGCGGATCGCCGCGGCGGACCATGGCCCGGTAGGCGGAGAAGCCCAGGCTGACCAGGTTCGACATCACGTTGCGGTGCGTGCCCAGCGCGCCCTTCGGCTTGCCCGTCGTGCCGGAGGTGTAGAGGATCGTGGCGTCGTCGTCTGGCTCGAGGCCCGGGTCCGGCGGCGGATCGTCCGGCAGGGACCCGTAGCCGGACGGCGGACCGATCAGGTCTTCCAGCATCACCGCCCCGGCGACCGGCCCCTGCGGCGCGCGCACGGCGATCAGTCCCTCCAGCGCGACCTCGCCGATCAGCGGTGCCAGCCGCTCCAGCCGCTCGCCGTCGACGAGGGCGACCTTCGCCCCGCAATCCTGGATGCCGTAGACGAGGTCGGGGCCGAGCCCCCAAGCGTTGAGCGGCGCCACGACGGCGCCGATCGACTGCCCCGCCCAGAACGCCAGCGACCATTCCGGCAGGTTCCGCATGGCGATCACGATGCGGTCGCCCTTCCGAACCCCATATCGGTCGGCGAGGAGCCGGCCCAGCGCGCCGGCGGCCCTGAAATGCGCCTCGTAGGTCTGCCGCTCGCCTTCGTAGACGATGAACTCGCGCCCGCCCCAGGACCACCCCAGGTCGAAGATCTCCCGCAAGGTGCTGCGGGCGTTCTTGTAGACCCGCACGCGGCGCCCGCGGACCTCGCGCTCCTCCATCTCGAAGGGCATGCCCGGCGCCGTCAGGATCCTGTAGGTCTCCTCGATGCTGGCGGCGGGCCACTCGCGTTCGCCCATGACCTCCTCCCTCCAACCCGGGCGCGCCGACGCTTGACGCTCGTTCCGTTCTTATAACATGTACTGGAAAAACCGGCCGACGCCAGCGCCGACAAGAGGGAGCTCTGATGGACATCGACGTCGTCGCCGAAGGCCTCGATTTTCCGGAAGGGCCGATCGCCATGGCCGACGGCTCGGTCGTGCTGGTGGAGATCAAGCGCCAGACACTCACCCGCGTCCGCCCGGACGGAAGCTTCGAGGTCATCGCCGAGCTGGGCGGGGGCCCCAACGGCGCGGCCGTAGGTCCCGACGGCGCGGTCTATGTCACCAACAACGGCGGCTTCGAGTGGCTGGAGGCCGGCGGGCTCACGACGCCGCACGGAACGCCCGCGGACTACAAGACGGGCTCCATCCAGCGGGTGGACCTCAAGACCGGAGCCGTCACCACCGTCTACGACTCCTGCGACGGCCGTCGGCTGCGCGGCCCCAACGACATCGTCTTCGACGCCGCCGGCGGCTTCTGGTTCACCGACCTCGGCAAGTCCGACGGCGACCGGATGCACATGGGCCATCTGCTCTACGCCAGGCCCGACGGCTCGGTGATCCGTCGTGTCCGCGAAGGGATGGTGACGCCCAACGGCGTCGGGCTCTCGCCCGACGGCCGGACCGTCTGGGTCGCCGAGACCCTCACCAGCCGCGTCTGGGGCTTCGGCGTCGCCCGGCCGGGCGAGATCGAGCAGCCGCCGAACCTGTGGACGCCCGGCAAGGTGCTGGGGCCCCTGCCCGGCTATCAGCTGCTCGACAGCCTGGCGGTGGAGGCCTCGGGCAAGGTCTGCTGCGCCACCCTGGTCAACGGCGGGATCACCGCCTTCGACCCCAACGGCGGTTTCGAGCACACCGCCTTCCCCGATCCCCTGATCACCAACATCTGCTTCGGCGGACCCGACATGCAGACCGCCTGGATCACCGCCTCCGGCACGGGCAAGCTGCTCAAGTGTCGCTGGCCGCGCCCTGGCCTCAAGCTCGCCTTCAACGCCTGACCCGGAGCCGCTCGGTGCCCTACGAGACCATCAAGTACGAAACCGACGGTCCGGTCCTGACGATCACGCTCAACCGCCCGGACAAGCTGAACGCCTACACGGCCCAGATGGGCGCCGAGCTTGCGGACGCCCTGGCCCAGGCCGACGCTGACGACGCCGTGCGCGCGGTGATCCTGACCGGCGAGGGCCGCGGCTTCTGCGCGGGCGCGGACATCTCCGCGGGCGCCGGCAGCTTCGACACCGCGTCGGGCGAGGGCGCCAAGAACTTCGGCGGCTCCGGAAGCCAGGCGCGGCGC